>CAKVCL010000022.1 GCA_934725855.1 uncultured Cellulosilyticum sp.
TACCTCCTAAAAATATTTAAAGACAGTATACTTGAAAATCAAGGGAGTGAATAGGCGTGCTTGATATGACGCTTACTCTTCTTCGCGTATATATTTCTAATATATCTCCAGGTTGGCACTCTAATACTTTGCAAATACCATTTGTAGAAAAGTAATATAACAATTTACATTGATAAATCAAAAACTTATCGATATATTGAAGAAAAATGTATAGGAGGAGAGTTTAAAATGGATAATCAAATGCTTTGGTATGATAAGCCAGTTCAAAACTGGAATTGGAATGAAGCGTTGCCTATTGGAAATGGTTCATTAGGCGGCATGATTTATGGAGAAGTCGTAAAGGAGCATATTCAGCTTAATGAGGAAAGTTTATGGTTTGGGGGATTTAGGGATCGAAATAATCCTGAGGCATTGAAGCATTTATCGAAAGTAAGGGAGTTACTTTGGCAAGGAAAGATTAGTGATGCAGAGAATCTATTAGCTGTAACCATGTTTGCTATTCCAGAACATCAGAGACATTATTCTTGCTTGGGTGATTTCTTTGCTGAGTTTTATCATCAATCAAAGGAAGGTAAGAAACCACTAGAAGTTCAAAATTATAAAAGAGAGCTGGATCTAAAAAACGGACTTAGTACAGTAAGTTATGAGGCTTATGGAGTCAATTATAAAAGAGAATATTTTTGCAGTCATCCCGCACAGGGAATGATTATTAGATTGACTGCAAATGAAAAAGGGATGCTTAATTTAAGTGCTTTTATTGATAGGGAACCGTTTTTAGATGAAATTAAAATGGACTCAGAGGAAAAAGCCATTACATTAACAGGGAGAAGCAATCATGATGGTGTAAATTATGCGTTTAAGATGCAAACGATACATATAGGTGGAACTTCTGAGGTAATGGGTCAGAGGATTTATTTTAAGAATTGTGATGAAGTTATTATTGAGATAGCGGCTGCAACAAGCTTTAATTACGATTTACCAAATGAAGAAGTCAATAAAAGACTTGAAAAGATGAAAAAGCAAAGTTATGAGGAACTTCTACAGGAACACATTGCAGATTATAGGGGCATAATGGATAAGATGCAATTAGAGATTAAGGGAGAAGATTTATCTTATTTAACCACGGACAAGCGGTTAGAACGTATGAAACAAGGAAAAGAGGATAATGGACTTATATCTTTATACTTCCAGTATGGACGCTATCTATTAATGAGTAGCAGTAGGAAAGGTGGCCTTCCAGCTAATTTACAAGGCATATGGAATGGACAGTGGCAGCCACCATGGGGGTCAAAATATACGATTAATATTAATACTGAGATGAACTACTGGTTAGCAGAAAAATGCAATTTGTCAGAGTGCCATTTGCCTCTATTTGAACACATGGAGCGCATGAAGCCTCATGGAGAAGAAACAGCTAAGAAGATGTATGGTTGTAAAGGTTGGGTAGCACATCATAATACGGATATATGGGGAGATACTGCGCCACAAGATATGTGGATGCCTGCTACGATTTGGCCAATGGGAGCAGCATGGCTTTGCCTACATATATGGGAGCATTATGAGTACACGGGAGATAAAGAATTTTTAAGAAGTAAATATCATTTACTAAAAGGCGCAGGCGAATTCTTCAAAGATTATTTAATGGAAGATGAAAAAGGCTATTTGGTAACGGGTCCTTCAACTTCTCCAGAAAATACTTATATCTTACCAAATGGTGAAAGTGGTACGGTTTGTATTGGACCAACCATGGATAATGAAATTTTATATGAGCTTTTTACAGCGGTTATTGAAGCAGGTAAAGTACTAGAAGAAAATGAAAAGGAAATAGAAGCGTATGTAAAAATGCGCGAAAGACTTACCCCTCTTCAAATTGGTAAATACGGGCAGATTATGGAATGGCGTGAAGACTATGAAGAACAGGAACCAGGGCATAGGCACATATCACAACTCTTTGGGCTTTATCCAGGTCATCAAATTTCTAGTAAGACCCCAGAACTTGCAGCAGCAGCTAAGAAAACCCTTGAAAGAAGATTGCAATATGGTGGGGGACATACAGGCTGGAGCAGAGCTTGGATTATCAACTTATGGGCAAGACTTGGAGAAAGTGAGCTAGCTTATGAAAATGTCAAAGAGTTATTAAAGAAATCTACCTTAATTAATTTATTGGATAATCATCCACCATTCCAAATTGATGGCAACTTTGGAGGGGCAGCAGGGATTAGTGAAATGTTGATGCAAGAGGTAAATGGATGTGTAGAATTGCTACCAGCGTTACCAAAAGCATGGCAAGATGGAGAAGTTAAAGGAATATGTGCAAAAAATGGTTTAGTATTGGACTTCAAATGGGGAAATGGTATTTTAACTGAACTTAAGTTACAAAGTACTCTAGGAGGAAAATACGAAGTCAAATGCAATAAAAATTGCTTATTTAATGGATTACTTCAAAAAGGTGAAAGTAAATTTATTAAGTAAATTTTATAAATGACTAATTTTTAAACTAAAATACCTACATTTTTAGAGGTATATTTATAACTCCTAGTATATTACTATATAAACATATAAAAAATGTATAGTAAATTGAAGGGAGTGATAAAAATTCTAGCCAAAATAAACAATAAACAATCGATTCAAAAAAAGCTTGATTTAAAGAGGATGCTGTTTGAGCAAAGGTATTTAATTCTTATGTCAGCCCCTTTTGTTATCTGGGTCATTATCTTTAAATATGTACCATTAGTTGGTTGGCTTATGGCATTTCAGGATTATAAGCCTAAGACAGGGATTATGGGTTCAAAATGGGTAGGACTAAAACATTTCATGGCTTTATTTCATGAAGAACAATTTTACCAAGCTTTACAAAATACATTAGCAATGAGTATTTTGGGAATTATTTTTGGAACCACATTTTCAGTTGTCTTTGCAATCTTGCTTAATGAGCTTAGATCAGTGAAGATGAAAAGAGTTGTACAAACCGTATCCTATTTACCACACTTTGTTTCATGGGTAGTTGTGGCTAATATTGTTGGACAGATTCTTTCAGTTACAGGTGTTCTTAATGAAATACTTATGGCATTTCACTTAATTAAAGAACCTATTAATTTTATGTCGCAACCTAATTTATTTTGGGGTATTGTAACAGGGTCTGATTTATGGAAGGAAACAGGTTGGAATGCCATTATTTATTTAGCAGCAATAACAGGCATTGATGTTCAGCTTTATGAAGCTGCTAAGGTAGATGGTGCTAATAGGTGGCAACAGATTAAAGCTATTACTTTACCAAGTATCAGAGGAACGATTATTATTTTACTTATTATGTCTATTGGTAATTTGGTAAACATCGGGTTTGAAAAACAAATGTTATTAGGAAACAATACAGTTGCAGCTAAATCACTAGTACTTGATAAGTATGCATTAGATTATGGTATTGGTATGGTAAGGTACTCATATGGTACGGCTATTGGTATGTTTAAATCTATAGTTGGAATTGTTCTTATATATATAGCTAATACCATGGCTAAAAAATCTGGAGAAGGTCAATTAATATAAGGAGGAGATATTGTGACAAGTGGAATAAAGAAAATAACGATTGTAGATATTATCATAGCCTTTATTATGTGCATCGTTTTTGTTGTTACTGTATATCCTTTCTTACAAGTTGTAGCGTTGTCCTTTAATGATGCAACAGACACAGTACGCGGTGGCGTTCATATTTGGCCTAGAGTATTTACATTAAACAACTATGTAGAGATCTTCAAATCAAATAGTAATATTGGGAGAGGATTTATAAATTCAGTACTTAGAACCGTTATAGGAACCATTTTAGGCATTTTGTGTTGTTCGATGTTAGCTTATACATTAAGTAGAAAGGATTATATTTTTAGAAAACCTATTTCTATTTTATTTGTTTTAACGATGTATGTAAGTGGTGGATTAATTCCAGAATACATGCTTATAAAAAATCTTGGACTTATTAACCACTTTGCAGTATACATTTTACCAGGATTACTCAGTGCTTATAATATTATTGTTTTACGTTCATTTATGGATAATTTACCTTTTGAACTCCAAGAGTCAGCTAAGATAGATGGTGCTAATGAACTAGTGATCTTTTGGAAAATTATATTTCCACTGTGCATGCCTGCAATAGCAACCGTTGCTTTATTTATAGCAGTAGGACAATGGAATGCTTGGTTTGACACATATCTTTATGCAAAGAAAGAACATTTAACGACATTACAATATGAACTCATGAAGGTACTTGATAATGCAACAGCAGGAGTTAAGGCAGCAGATATTCATTCGCAAGGGCTCAAAAAAGTCACTTCTAATCCAGAATCTATAAAAATGGCGATTACAGTTATTACGACTGTACCTATTGTATGTGTTTATCCATTTTTACAAAGATATTTTGTATCAGGAATGACGATTGGAGCAGTAAAAAGTTAATTAATGGGGGGAAAAGGTAATGAAAATGAGAAAGTTTATTACAGGTGTTCTACTTGTAACTATGGTTGGAGCTATGGGTGTTGGTTGTGGTAATAGTCAAAATAGTACAGCAAATACATCTGCTGAGAGCACTAATCGTGAAAAAACAGAAGAAAGCACTAACACAGAAACAGCCGAAGCGCAAAACACAGGAGAAGCAGATGCAGATGGATTTGTAGGACTTGAGGACCGTACACCTACTACACTTAGAGTTTTTTATGCAGATCAGACAGAAGATATTGAATTTACTGATCCTATTGCTGAAAAAATTAAAGAACTTACTGGTATTACATTAGAGATTGAACATGCTGTTGGTGGTGATGAGCAAGCAATTCCTCTTATGATTGCTAGTGGAGATTATCCAGATTTAATTTTTGCTAAAGGCGATACAGGACTATTAGTTGATGCAGGTGCACTCGTTCCACTTCAAGATATGATTGAAGAAAAGGGAGATCATATTAAAGAATTATATGGAGACAATCTTAAAAGATTAAAATACTCAGAAGAAGATCCAAGTATTTATACATTTGGAGCTTACGGTGTAAACGCTGTTTCTTGGGAAACAGATGGAAATATGCAAATTCAACATGCTGTACTTAAAGAGTTAGGTTATCCAGAAATTAAAACCATTTATCAATATGAGGATGCCATTAAGCAGTATATTGAGAAACACCCTCAAATTGATAGGCAAGATACCATTGGATTAACATTAATGGGTAGTGATTGGAGATGGCTCATTACAGTAGGGAATGTGGCTTCAGCAACCGCAGGAATTCCAGATGATGGAGAATGGAAAATTGATGATGAAACTGAAACTGCTGAATACAAATATTTTGATGAAGGTGTAAAAGAATATATGAAGTGGCTCAACCATATGAATGCCATTGGACTTTTGGATCCTGAATCATTTACGCAGCAAGAGGATGTATATTATGCAAAACTTGCATCAGGTCGTGTACTTGGTACAGCAACACCTAGTTGGGGAACAAATGATTCTAAGAAAGCATTAGTAGCAGCAGGTAAAGAAGAAAGAACAACAGCTCCACTTCCAGTTACTATTTCAGAAGATATTAAGCCAGCAGTAAGAAAGAATTATGGATTTAGTGGTGGTCACGGTTTAGGAATTTGCGCAACAAGTGAAAATATTGATAGAGCATTTGAATTTATGAATTGGATGTGTTCAGACGAAGCTCAAATCCTTGTAAACTGGGGAATTGAAGGCGTAGATTATGAATATGATGAAAACGGCATTAGAAGATTAACTGCTGAAAGAGAAAATATGTTTAAAACAGATAAAGACTTTGCTAAGAAAACAGGTATTACTAAATATGCTTATCCATATCCACAACAAGGGGATGGTTCTATTGATAAGACAGGTAATTATTATACCCTTAAGAGCAAAGAACAGATCATTGCTAATATGACAGAAACAGAAAAAGAAACGCTTAAAGCATATGGCAAAGAATTATGGATTGATTTCTTCCCAACACCAGAAGAACTTGGTGTATCTAAACACGGTCAAGCATGGCAATTTAACATTCCTTCAGACTGCGAGTTGGCAATCTTTAATCAAAAATCTGAAGACTATGTTAAACAAGCAGCAACACAAATTATTTTAGGCAGTCCAGATAACTTTGATGCAGCATGGGATGAAATGCTTGCTAAGTTTAAAGAGATGGGTGTAGATGAGGCTAATGCTGAGATGACTAGACTAACACAAGAAAAGATTCGTTTTTGGTCTGAATAAATAAGGTTATAAAAAGGAAACAGTAGGACTGCCGAGCATCAGGCAGTCCTTTGTTTTATTTTAAACATCCTAATTTAACAGGATAATCTATGGAATGAGAAATGAAAAAAGTATAAAATATTGATGTAATGCTAAAAAATGAGTAATATTAAAGTGAAAAATAAGCAATTTTAAACTAAATTAATTAGAAATGGAGTGAAAGAATGAGATTTAGTAATGGATGTTGGTTAAACAAAACTGGACTTGAAGTAAGTCACCCTAAAGATGTTTATGAATTTGTTCAAAAAGAAAATAGTGTAGAAGTATTAGTACCTTGCTGTGAAATTACTAGCAGGGGTGCTACATTAGGTGGACCTGTTTTAACTTATGAAATTTCTGCACCATTAAAAGATGTGTTAAAAGTGCGTATTAGCCATTATAAAGGAACTTTAGATAAAGGACCTCATTTTGATGTACATAATGAAAACTTACCAATTGATGTTGAAGGTAAAAGAGGTAGAGTGACCGTTAAAAATGGTGACTTATGCTTAGATATGAGCACTGAAAATGGCTTTGAAATGACTTTTACTAGAAAAGGCAAGAAACTTACCTCTAGTAAAGGAAAAAGTGCAGCCTATATTAAAGCACATGATACAGAATTCTTGAATGAAAATGTCGCTTCAGCTTATATGAAGGAAGAACTGAGTCTTTCTGTAGGTGAATTGATTTATGGTTTAGGAGAACGTTTTACCCCATTTATTAAAAACGGTCAAACGGTAGAAACATGGAATAGTGATGGTGGCACATCTACCGACCAATCTTATAAAAGTATTCCTTTCTATATGAGTAACAGAGGATATGGTGTATTTGTTAACCATCCTGAAAATGTCTCTTTTGAAGTTGGGTCTGAAAAAGTAACAAGAGTACAATTTAGCGTACCAGGTCAAGCTATTGAATACTATATTGTTGCTGGCGATACGATGAAAGAAGTTTTAATGAACTATACGACATTAACAGGTAAACCAGCCCTTCCACCAGCTTGGTCATTTGGCTTATGGCTTACGACATCATTTACTACAAATTATGATGAAGAAACCGTTATGGGATTTGTTGATGGAATGGCCGAAAGAGATATTCCACTTCGTGTATTCCACTTTGACTGCTTCTGGATGAAAGGCTTTGAGTGGTGCAACTTTACATGGGATAACGAAGTTTTCCCAGAACCAGTTGCCATGCTTAAACGTATGAAAGAAAAAGGACTTAATGTATGTGTATGGATTAACCCATATATTGGTCAAGCTTCTAGTTTATTTGATGAAGCAGCCCAAAAAGGATATCTTATCAAACGTACAAATGGAGATGTGTGGCAATTTGATATGTGGCAGCCAGGGATGGGAATCGTAGATTTCACTAATCCAGCTGCTTGTAAATGGTTCCAAGAAAAACTTGAAAACTTATTAGATATGGGTGTAGATTGCTTTAAAACAGATTTTGGTGAAAGAATCCCAACTACTGATGTAGTTTACTTTGATGGTTCTGACCCTATGAAAATGCACAACTACTATACTCAGTTATATAATAAAACCGTATTTGAAGTGATTCAAAAGAAGAAAGGTGAAAAAGAAGCCGTTCTTTTTGCGCGTAGTGCAACCGTTGGTGGACAAAGCTTTCCTGTTCACTGGGGTGGAGATTGTGAAGCCAACTATGAATCTATGGCAGAAAGCCTTAGAGGCGGGCTATCACTTTGTCTTTCAGGCTTTGGTTTCTGGAGCCATGATATAGGTGGATTTGAAAGTACTTCTACAGCAGATGTATATAAACGTTGGGCTGCTTTTGGTCTGTTATCTTCTCATAGTCGTTTACATGGTAGCTATTCTTATCGTGTGCCTTGGTTATATGATGAAGAAGCAGTTGATGTTGTAAGATTCTTTACTAAGCTTAAATGCCGCTTGATGCCATATTTATTTAAAGCAGCCTATGATACTTCAAAAACAGGTGTATCTACAATGCGTGCGATGCTATTAGAATTTGAAGAAGACCCAACTTGTGCTTACTTAGATAAACAATATATGATTGGAGAATCTATATTAGTCGCACCAATCTTTAATGACGAAAGTATGGCAAACTACTATTTACCAGCAGGAAGATGGACAAACTATCTAACAGGTGAAGTCGTTGAAGGTGGTAAATGGATTAAAGAAAAACATAGTTATTTAAGTATTCCTATGTTTGTAAGGGAAAATAGCTTAATTGCAGTAGGTAGCGAGGAAAATGTTCCTGATTACGATTATGCACAAAATGTAAAAGTAACAGCCTATGAGCTTCAAGAAGATAAAGTAGCAAAAGCTGAAGTTATTAATATGAAACAAGAAACCGAGTTAACTGTATCTGCACTTAAACAAGATGGTGCTATTACGATTGAATATACTGGAAAAGGAAAAGATTGGACAATGGTCTTAAAAGGTGTTAATTCAGCAAGCAAAGTTGAAGGAGCAGAATTTACTTTAACAGAAGAAGGAATTTGCATAAATGTACAAGGAGAAAAGGGAACCATTATTTGCACTTTATAGTAGCATAAAATAAATTGTTCTTATTTGACGATAAATTGGATTAGATAAATATGAATTAAAGGGCTGAGTGAAGAAGAATTACTCAGCCCTTTAATTGATTACTCCACAAAAAAATGTAGCCTCTAAAACGATGTCTTGAATCCTTTTTTCTTTCAACTATTAGATAAAACTATTTAGTGATATAATTTTCTTATTAATCAATAAATTTCTAGAATGCAAAAAAGGAGTAAGTGACAATGAAGATAGTAGAATCAATTCAAGAATATATTGCAAATATGAAAGTACGTAAACAATTATTAGGTATTTATGTCATTGTCATATTAATTCCTATTTTAATTATAGGTATTTATTTGACTAATATGTTATGCAATATGGTGGTTGAAAAATCAGTCAATGAAGCGCAAGTTAATATAGAACGTATTAAAGAAAGGTTAGATGATAAGGTTAGAATTGTTAATTTTGTAGCGGAAGTAATTTACGCTAATGATAAAGTTAAAAGAGTACTAAGCACTAAATATGAAGATAACATACAAATTATTAATGATTATGCAACAATCAATGAAATTGGTACTTACTTAGCACATTATAAAGAACTCAATAGTATCCGAATTTATACTACTAATTCGACACTGCTTAATAACTCTTATTTTATTCAAGTTACACCACAAATACAAAATGAGCAATGGTATAAAAAGGCACTACTTAGAGGAAGCTATATGGAATGGTGTTATAAATATGATGAATATAGAAATGAATATTATTTATCACTCATTAGAACTTTAAAGACAAGAGAAAATAAGCATTTGGGTGTATTAGTTATAAATGTGAATACAAATCAAATAAAAGACATTATTAAAGATGAACCCTATGAAACGGCTATTTTATTAGATGGAGAGATTATTACATCTACTGGTGATAAAGCAAAAATAAAGAATATAATGGGTAAACTACAGGATATTCAACTAGAAGAAGATAAAATCTCAAAGCTTAAAGTAAAAACTAAAGAAGGAGAAGGTGATGTTATTTATTTGAATTATGTACCTTCAAAGACAAAAGAAACCAATATAGGGATTTGTGTGTATATGGAAATTGATGCTTTGACAAAAGAAACCCGACAGATTGTCACAAAGAGCCTGAATAGTATTCTTATTAGCATAGGTATAGCAACAGCTCTAATTGTAGCTTTTAGTAAACGTTTTTCAGAACGTATTATTTTAGTTAGAAAAGAGATGGCAAAGGTAGTTACAGGTGATTTTAATATAAGAAGAAGCATTTCAGGAAAAGACGAAATTGGGGAGCTTTACGAAGATATTTATTGTACGGTTGAAAGCGTACAGAAATTGGTCAAAGAAATCTATGAAACTAAAATGCAAAAAGAAGAATTTAAAAGAAGACAGAAAGAAATGCAATTTGAAATGTTAGCAAGCCAGATTAATCCACACTTTCTATATAATACATTAGAAACGATTCGAATGCGTGCATTATGTAATGGTGATGTTGAACTTGCGGGCATTGTAAAGATGCTTTCAAAGTTACTTAGGCGAAATTTAGAGGTTTCAGATAAGAGTGTACTACTTTCTTCAGAACTAGAGATGATGAAAGCTTATCTAGAAATTCAGAGATTTCGATTTGGGGAGAGAATTACATACGATATAGACTGTAAAATTGAAGCGAGTCAATATAAAATATTACCATTATTATTGCAACCTATCGTTGAAAATGCTTTTATTCATGGGCTTGAAGGGAAAATTGGATCAGGGAAGATTTTGTGTCAGTTGTATGAAAAAGATGAAAGACTATATATTGTGGTTGAAGATAATGGATTAGGGATTAAAGAAGATAAATTGCTAGAAATTATAAGCAGCCTAGAGAATTCAGATGATAAGATTGGAAGAGTTGGATTAAGAAATATATATGAGCGTATTAAGCTTTATTATGGCAAAGAATACGGAATCACAATTGAAAGTAAACTAAATAAAGGAACCAAAGTTAGAATGGTGTTACCAATAATAAAGGGAGGAGTATGATGAGAGTCTTAGTGATTGATGATGAACCCAATGTAAGATTAGGAATAAAAATGCTTATTCCATGGGAGAAGGAAGGCTTTGAAATTATAGGTGAAGGCACAGATGGAATAGATGGTTTAAATAAAATTATTGAACTAAAGCCTAAATTAGTTTTGATTGATATTAGAATGCCTGGATTAAGTGGACTTGAGGTAATTGAAGAGTCAAAAAAAAGAGGCTTTAATGGAAAATTCATTATTACAACAGGTTACTCAGATTTTGAATATGCAAGGAAAGCATTAAGACTAGGAGTAAGTACATATATTTTAAAGCCAATAGATGAGGAAGAGTTACTTGAAGTTGTAAAAAAACTAAAGGTTGAGATATTAGAAGAAGAAGAGAAAAAACTAAAATTAGAAGCAAGCAATTTGTATTTAAAAAAGAATATAGTAACTAACCTATTAATGGGAAAAGAAATAACCTTGAGTGAGAAAGAATATTATATAGGGCTTACTGGTGTAATGGAAAATTATTATGTAGGCATAGTAAAAATAAGTAATAAGGATGATATAGAAAAGTTATTTTTGACATTTAGTGATGGATTAGATGGGATTATTAATCCAGAATTTATTCAACTTATTAATGATCAAATAGTAATTGTATTAAATGATGGGAAAGAAAGTGTAAAAATTTTAAAGAGAATTCAAAAGCGTATAAGAGACGAAGTAGGAATCCCTACTAATATTGGATTAAGCTCAGAGATTAAGGATATTACTATGCTTAGTGAAGGTTATCAAGAAGCTAGTATCTTATTAAATAGCACTTTTCTATATCCTGAGGTGGATTTTTTTGATAAAACTATTTTAGAACAACAAGCTCAAAAGGAAGATGCTCAATACTGTAATCCTGAGTGGATGGGACAAAAACTGTGTCAATTAATACAAGTAGAAGATAAAGGCAAAATTGAAAGTGAATTACTGCATTTCAAAAAAGTGTTAAGAAGGCTAAATATATCAAAACAAAAAGTAGCATCAATTTGCAGCAATATGTTGCTTAATCTAGTACAGTTATTAGCCGATACATACAGTGAATTGGCTGAAAAAAAGCCGGCAGGGGAACTGATTATTGAGCAAATTTACGAATGTAATCATATTGATGAGATTATGAGTTTCATGAGGAAAGAAATAGAAAAGATGTTACAAAAACAAAAAATAGTTTCCCCAGAACAAATTATGCAAAAGATTATTTACTATATAGATAATAATTATAATAGTGATTTGAAATTGGAGCATTTAGCAAGGTTATTCAACTATAATAGTGGTTATCTAGGAAAAAGCTTTAAGAACTATACAGGAAGCAGCTTTAATACCTACTTAGATCAAGTTAGAATTAACCAAGCTAAGAAATTATTAGTAAACGGAGACCTGAAAGTTTATGAAATTGCTCAAAAAGTAGGGTATAAGCAGATGGACTATTTTTATAGTAAGTTTAAAAAATATGTAGGAATTAGCCCCTTAGAATTTAGGAAAACAACGCAATAATAAGGAAGATAAAGAAACCTATTTTGCATATGAAAATACTCATATAGTAGTATTAAAGAAAGAAACTGTAGAAGAGCAAATTAGGGATGGCAGATGGGTTGTGATAGAATGATTAATATATTTGAAGAATTAAAAGAGGTGGGATTTGATAATCTTGAAAAGGTTGAGCTATTTCCGCCTAAACAAGAACTGAGTGATAAAGAAAAAGAAATTAATAAAAAGAAACTTAGTGTAGAAGAAGTGCTTTATGATAAAAGCTATATATGTCCAGTATGTAATAGAGAATTTAAAAGTAAAGCAATCCGTTCAGGCAAAAATAGGCTTTTAAATGTGGATTTGGATTTAAAGGCAAATTATGACACAGTTAATCCACTGATTTATGAATGTGTTGTGTGTGAAAATTGTGGTTATGCAGGCTTAAGCAAAAACTTCAATTCCATAACGAATAATCAGATTAGATGGGTTAAAGAACAAATATGCACAAAATATAAGGAGCATCATTATCCACCTATCATGACGGAAAAAGATGCAGTTTTACGCTATAAATTAGCACTGCTTACAAGCTATGTAAAAAAAGCAAAAGATGGAGAAAAGGCGTACATTTGTTTAAAACTTGCTTGGCTTTATCGAGATATGAAAGAAACTGCCTTAGAGGAGCTGTTTTTACAGCATGCACTAACAGGATTTGAAAATGCATATAACAATGAGCGTTTTCCTATATTTGAGTTAGGAGAACTAACTACAGCCTATATTATTGCAGACATTCATCGAAGAATGAAAAATTATGATAAGGCGATGCAATGGGTTGGTTTTGTGGTGATGGATCGAAGTGTTTCATTAAGACTAAAAACGAAAGCACTTCATTTAAAAGGGGTTATTGCAGAAGAAAAAAGAAAGAAGGAAGAAAGTCAAATAGAATAAAACTGTAAAAATATAACTTTAGAAATCATCTGATTTAGGGTTAATTTAGATGAATGAGTAAAAACTAATAGAAAGTGAACTTATAGGCGTTTAATTTTTTATATTATAGTATACCTATATAAATTCTATGTATTATATGGTATAATAAGCTCGAAAAAATGACATTTAACACACAACATTGTAATTCTTAAAGGAGACTAGAAAGATTAATTATGAGAAAAACTAAAATTGTATGCACCCTAGGTCCATCAACGGCAGACGACAGTGTTTTAAAAAGATTAATGTTAGAAGGTTTAGATGTAGCAAGATTTAACTTCTCTCATGGCACGCATGAAACACACAAGGCTACATTTGACCGAGTTGATAGACTTAGAAAAGAGTTAGGGTTACCAATTGCTGCTTTATTAGATACTAAAGGACCAGAAGTAAGAGTTTGCCAATTTAAAGAAGGAAAAGTTCATTTAACAAAAGGTGAAACTTTTACATTAACCAGTAGAGAACTTGAAGGAACAAATGAAATTGTTTCGATTACTTATAAAAATTTACCAAATGATGTAAAAGAGGGCGCACGCATTCTTTTAGATGATGGATTAATTGAATTAATCGTAGAGAAAGTAGAAGGTGGAACAGATATTATTTGCCGTATTATGAACAACGGTGATGTATCAAACAATAAAGGAGTGAATCTTCCAGATACACGCCTTTCAATGCCTTATTTAAGTGAAAAAGATAAGTCAGATATCATTTTCGGTATAAAAACAGGTTATGACTTTATTGCGGCATCTTTTGTAAGATGTGCAGATGATGTACTTGAAATCAGAAAAATTTTAGAAGAACACAACTGTAATTCTATTCGTATTATTTCTAAGATTGAAAATCAAGAAGGTGTAGATCATATTGATGAAATTATTCGTGTATCAGATGGCATCATGGTTGCGCGTGGAGACATGGGCGTAGAAATTCCTGGGGAAGAAGTTCCAGCTATTCAAAAAATGATTATTAAGAAAACAGTAGCTGTGGGTAAACAAGTTATTACAGCGACACAAATGCTTGATTCTATGATGAAAAATCCTCGTGCAACAAGAGCTGAAATTAGTGACGTTGCAAATGCTATTTATGATGGAACAAGTGCCATCATGCTTTCAGGAGAAACAGCAGCCGGAGCTTACCCAATAGAAGCTGTTCAAACAATGGCACGTATTGCGCTTAAGACAGAAGCAGATATCGACTATGTAAAACGTTGCAAAGAAAAAGGCAGCGATGCTTCATCTAATGTAACTAGTGCTATTTCACATGCGACTTGCACCACAGCGCATGATTTAAATGCTGCAGCAATCGTTACGGTTACTAAATCAGGACGTACAGCTAGAATGATTTCTAAATTTAGACCAAGCTGTCCAATCTTAGGATGTACAACGTCTGAAAGCGTTTATCGTCACATGAACTTAATGTGGGGCGTTAAACCATTATTAATGGATGAAAAACAAGACGCCAATGACTTATTTACAGAAGCACTTGAAGTAGCAGAGCAAACAGGTATGGTTCATAAAGGGGAACTTGTGGTCATTACAAGTGGATTACCATTAGGAGTTACAGGAACAACAAATATGATTAAAGTAGATGTAATCGGTAACATTTTAGCATCTGGCGTGGGTATTGGAAATAAATCTGTATGCAGCAGCTTATGTGTATGTAAAGATATTAAAGAAGCTAATGAGAAATTTATGGAAGGAGACATCCTTGTCATGCCAAAGACAAATAATGATATGCTTTCATTATTAAGAAGAGCTTCAGGGATCATTACAGAAGAAGATGGTGTAAACTCACATGCAGCAGTAGTTGGACTTGCATTAGATATTCCAGTTATTACAGGGGTAGTAAATGCAACGGATCTATTAAAAACAGGTGCGGTTGTAACATTAGATGCAGCTAGAGGCGTTGTATCTAATAACTAATCGTGAAATATACAGTAAGACTATAAAAATAGCTTTTAATCTTATTGTTAAGATATAAAAAGAACAAGCTTCAAGTTATATGAAGCTTGTTCTTTTTGGTTTGGTGTGTATTTGGTATATATTTCTTTAGAGTAAATTTTATATTGTAACTTAGCAGGGTACACTAAGTTATCATTCGCTTAAACTTAAAAGATTGATTCGTATTAATCTTTTAAGCTAATAAAGCGATTCTCTGTAAATTGATAATAACATATATTTACAAAATTAGCAATGATTAAATATGAAAGGCATTTATTAAGCAAAAATAATATGTGCTATTAAGGAAATAATAGGGAGCGTAATGAGGGTTCTTTCAATAAAAATTACAAATAACTCCCAAAGTTTAATAGGTATTTTGGAACCAAGCAGTAAGGCACCTACCTCAGACAGATAGATAAGCTGTGTGACAGAAACACTAGCAATAATAAATCTTGTCATATCACTTTCTATTCCAGTGGCTAATACAGAAGGAAGAAGCATATCAGCGAAGCCTGCAATAAGTGTCTTGGAAGCAACAGTAGCTTCAGGTATTTTTAATACATTTAGGATAGGTATAAATGGTAGTCCAAGAATCTCAAATAGAGGTGTATAGCTTGCTAATATTAAAGCAAGGGTTCCAACGGTCATAACTACAGGAATGACACCTAGCCACATATCTACTACATTTTTAACACCATCAATGAAGACACATTGAACGAAATTTTGTCCCTCTGCTTTTTTTAAAGCAAAATGGAGGCTGTCTTTAAATGAATGAGAAGAGGCATTTTCTTTAGTTTGTTTAGGTGCAGATGGATAGAAGATGTCCTTTTTCATAGAAAGTGGTGGAAGTTTTGGCATAATAATAGCAGCAACTAAACTAGCAAAGGTAACTGTCAAATAAAAAGGGACAAATAAATGTCCAAGCCCAACATTATTAATGACTACTAAACTAAAAGTAATCGATACAAGAGAAAAGGTCGTACCAATGACAACTGCTTCACGTTCTGTATAAAATCCTTCTTCATATTGCCTACTTGTAAGAAGCACCCCAATGGTTCCATCCCCTAACCAAGAAGCAATACAATCAATAGCTGCGCGCCCAGGCAGGCCGAATATAGGACGCATAACCTTAGAAAGCAGAGAGCCAATAAATTCTAAAAGTCCAAATTCTAGAAGCAATGGAAGAAATAATCCTGCAAATAGGAAAATAGAAAATAAAGTAGGCAGTAAACTAACTAATACTAGGCTTCCAGTGTCTTCAGAACTAATGATATGGACGAGTGAAATCAGCTTGCTAGGAATTAAACCATGCTTTTCAAGGAGAATCAGTGAGGCAAATAAACAAGCTATGATTCTTAAAGCAAACCATATAAGAGAAGGATTAAATAACATATTTAAAAACGTGTGATTTAATACAAATTTAGGTTTAAACCATTTAGTGAGTAAGGCGCCTATTGTGGAGCAAGCAATTATGACAAACAAGACGGTTTCTATGTGTGAAGCCAGTAAGGTTTGTAAGCCAGAAGATAAAATGGCAATTGGAATGGTGATAGAACCCTTATAAGGAATGGGAATCATAAAAAGAAAAATGCCCAATAAAGAAGGGAGTATGAATTTAAGTATGTTTTTGGATGTACGTGTTGTTGAGAGCGTATTCATGTAAGATATAGTCCTTTCTAGTCTAAATAATAATATGTCAACTACGTTGTATGGTACTTTATTATACGGTACATAAAGCAAATTATCAATACATAATTTAATATTTATGCATAAAATAAATAATTATTCAATTTGATGTATAGCAAGTAAATAATATACAGTGAAGAAACAAATTGTAAATGAATGATATGTAGAATAAAAAACATGCAAAAATAAGAAAAGAGTATGGCTTATGGTAAGACATAGACCATACTCGGAGAAAGGATATTGTAAAACAGAACATAATTAGCATAAATGATACTGAGTAAAAAAACAAGGTACTAGGCCTTTGAGAATCATAAGTTAAATACTATCCCTACAAGAGCACCTGCCATAATAAAAACGATAGGATGAAGTTTAAATTTTTTAGTAGCAAGAAAGAAAAGAATAAAAATTATAAGTGCTTTTGTGTTAAAAAGGTCTAGCCATTGATGTGAAAGTTTAAATTGTTCAAAGGTGAAAATAGAAACTTTGAGTACTTCAAAACCTGCTATCGCAATAAGTGCAGTAACAGCTGGCCGAAGTCCATAAAAAGCACTTTTTACATAGAGATTTTCTTGAAATTTATTTAAAAAGCCAGCAATTATGATAACGATGATAATGGAGGGGGTGACGAGACCAAGGGTAGCCACAATCCCACCACTGATTCCTGCCAAAGAGTAGCCGGCATAGGTAGCCATATTCACTCCAATTGGACCTGGCGTAGATTCTGAAATGGCAATCATATCAGGAAGCATAGAGGCATCAAACCAAGGATATTTCTCGGCTAGGTTATATAGGAAAGGTAAAGTTGCCAGTCCGCCACCTAAAGCAAATAAACCAATCTTAAAAAATTCATAGAAAAGCTGAAAGTAAATCATAGTTTTTAAAAGCCTCCTTTTTTGTGATACCTAATCCCTATAAGTGCAGCAAGTATAATATAAATAACTGGAGAAAGTGAAAGAAAGAGTCCTAGTACTAAAGTAACGATAAAAATAAGAGAACCTAACCAATCTTTAGCCGTTGACTGGTACATTTTTATAACTACATTGATGACTAATACAGCCACAACAATGCGAATACCAGAAAAAGCACTTTGTACAATTGGATAACTATTAAAGCTACTTAGTAAGGCGGCGATGGCTGTGATAATGAGAATGGAAGGAAAAATAACACCTAAAGTAGCTACAATTCCACCAATAACTCCTTTTTGCTTATAGCCAATAAAAGTGGATGTATTGACAGCTATAGCACCTGGGGTACATTGAGCGACTGCAAAATAATCCATGATTTCATCTTCTGTTGCCCAATGGTGCTTTTCAACGATTTCCTTTTGAAGCATGGGAAGCATAGCGTATCCACCTCCAAAGGTAAACAGTCCTATACGTGTAAAAGTAACAAAAAGTATCCATAAATCGTTCATAACTGACACTCCTTTGTGTTGATTTGTTTTAGTATAATCCATAAAACATCAATAAATACCCATAAAAATTTTGCTATTAGCTCATACATCATCTATAATAAGATTAATAAATCGACATGAAAAGATTTAAATGAAAAAATAATAAAATAATGGGTGATTTATAGAAACCATATATTTTTTAGGATGATTAATTTGAAGTAAGGAGTAGCAAATGCAAACGATTAAGGAAATGTTTAACCAGTATAAGTGGACATTACTAGCAGGTGTTATTGTAGCAGCATTAATTGCAGGCATCACAGCTCATTTACATGTTTTACAATTTTTGAACTGTAAAATCCACAATGATCAAGAGGGGATGCTCACAATTTTACAGCAGCAAGCAAAAAATATAGATGTCCAAGATGATTGGTTTTTCAAACAAGGAATGGGGTATTTGTTAAATCAGGATGAATATTCAGAAGGGATGACTCAATTCTTTGAAGAACAGTTTGAGATTTTTACACCTGAATGGAAGAAAGAGATTATAAAAGCATATAGCCGTAAAAGAAAAAGTCTAGTGATGAGTAAGGAAGTCATGAGTGTGTTAGTTCAATCTATACAGGATGAAGAAATTAAAAGTTACATTTCTAGGCTACCACTAGATGATTTTGAACAAGGCCTTACGCTTATGTATGGTAATAATCCTGAGATTACTGATGGATTAATTGAGTCGTTGTATCAAATTTTAAGTGTCTATCCGGAAAAGTTAAAGATGACAAAATTTCAATTTGATTTATATAACATACTTTATTATAAAGGGGAGAATGCACAGCAAAAGATTAAATTGCTATTAAGTAAAGTTGAGCCAAGTGTTGCTAAAGAAAAGTTGTTTAAACAACTACGTAATAAGGAGCTTAGCGAAAAAGAACTGGTTAAATGGGTAGAATTCTTTAATAATACAGGTGTTATAGCAGAAAATGACTATGCAAGCTTTAAAGAAATCTATGGAAATATATGTATGGTACGTAAGCAGTATGAAGAGCTTGATGCCAAAGAAGCTGACCTTAGAGCTAAAAAAGATGAAGTAGAGGTTATGATTGGTAACAAAAGTAAAGAACTAGAAGACAAGAAAAGTAAAGTAAGCAGCTTGCAGAAAGAGATAGATGAACTTCAAGCTTCTTTAGACCGTTTAACGGATGGGTACTATATGTCTTTATATATAGAAAGGGCATCAGGAACAGGTAGCAATGAGTACATTGCATCCAATCCTAGAACAGGCTTTTTGGGATTAGGAAATAGACCTTCAGACCTAAAATATATTGTTAAATTAAAAAGTACATCCTTTGTTAAAGAAGGCGTATATAATTTAAATGTCTATGCGAAGGGAACTAAATCAGGAGCTAATGGTGAGGAGTACAGTTATTATGAGGAGGTTTCCGATGATGATTTAGCTCAAATTGATAACATTTATGCTGAAAAGGAAAATAAGCAGTCTGAACTAGATACAACCCAGCAAGAAGTCAGTCAAGGTGAAAGTGAAATTAACGCCATTAAAGAGCAGTATAAGTATGATGAAAATGTTAAAGCACTTCAAGAAATCACCACACTCCGTAAGGAGTATAGTAACAAAGTAGAAGAAGAAGTGATTAAAATTAGAAAGCTTCTTGGACTCAATCATATTAAGATAGAAATAAGTACAGCCGCTAACAACGTCTCACAATAAAGCAAAAAAGCTGCGACAAGCTATAATCTAGTGATTAGAGCTGTCGCAGCTATTTGTTTTACTTTTTACCAACAGGCTGTTTGGTATCAATACGTGTTCTAAAAAGTAAATGACGAAGGGCATTACCGTTAAAAGGAATGAGTGGATAGAGATAAGGTTGACCTGTGAAGGTTTTAGTAGTCAGCATGACTAAGAAGATAATAATGAGTGATATAATAAAGCCAGTTGTCCCAAAGAAACCAGTCAGGACTAATAAAAGAAGTCTGGAAAATTTAAAGGCATACGTCAGTTCAATACTTGTTTGAGTAAAGCTTGAAAGTGCAATGACTGCCATATATAAAATAGTGTGAGGGATAAACCAACCTGTATCAATAGCAAAATCACTTAATATAAGACCACCAATAATCGATAAAGAAGTCCCTAGGGAGCTAGGTGTATTAAGGGACGCCAAATTTAAACCATCCAAGGCGAGTTCTAGAATAATAAACTGAATAAAAATAGGGATGGCATAAGGTTTATCAGGAAGTAAAAAAGAAAAAGCCCCATTACTTACCCATTCTGGATTATCTGTAATCAGTACAAAAATTGGACTAATGAGCAAGTTAGTTAAAAATACAAGATAACGGATAAATCTTAGGTAGTTGCCTGTTACAACGGGCATATAGTAGTCATTGACGGACTGCATAAAGTCAAATAAGTTAGTCGGAAGGATAAGAGCAGTAGGCGTGTTATCTACTAAAATAGCTATTTTTCCTTCTGTAATCTGGGCAGCAGCAATATCAGGACGTTCGGTATAGCGTGCTTTAGGAAAAGGATTAAAGGAGGAGTAGGAGTGAATGGCTTCTACAAGACTTTGATCCCCCATAGTCAAGGCAGATAAATCCAATTTTTTTATAGACTCTTTGACCTTATAAAGCGCATTTTTGTCCACTTTATCTTCGAGATAACAAATCACAACGTCCGTTTTTGACATGGAACCTACGCTATTCATTTCACAGATTAAATGAGGGTCTCTAATACGTCTTCGAATGAGTGCAGTGTTGCAAATAAGCGTTTCAACAAAACCATCATGAGAACCACGAAGAACTTTCTCTCGTTCAGGTTCTTCAGTACTTCTATCAGGATAAGATCTAAGGTCAATGATAAGGGCATCTGAAAAGCTTTCACAAAGTAAAACCGTTTGTCCCATCAAAATAGCAGAAACGAGATGTTCCATATCATTGTCACTAGAAACTTCAATAGAGCTTAGCGCCTTTTCGGCAAGTTCATTAGCAGACTGAATGGCTTTAAAAGTATCTTCATTACAATTATTAATGTCACGGCGAACGTATTCAAGATTCGTATCCTTTGCAAAGCCATCTAAAAAATAAAGATAAAAAGTTTTATCATAAACTGTAAAAATACGCTCTAGAATGTCAAAGCTTCTTCCGACATTTAGAGCTTCTCGAAACATTTGGACATTCTCGGACAAATGAGTTTTTAATTTCATTTAATCACCACCGATTATTCATTATATGGATTAGAATGTACACAATAATAAAAAATATACTGCCTATAAATTAAGTGTGGAAAGATTTTGGAATTAAAGCTATAATAGTATTAGCTAGAAATTGTTGCAGTAGGTTTTATTGGATAGAGGAGAAGGTATGGAAAAAGACGTAATGTTTATGAAAGAAGCATTAATTGAAGCAAACAAAGCATTTGAACTTGATGAATCACCCATAGGGGCGGTTATTGTATATAAGGATCAAATCATAGGTAGAGGATGTAATAGAAGAAATACCGATAAGCATCCTTTAGCTCATGCTGAGATGATTGCAATGGATGAAGCATGCAAATTCTTAGGGGATTGGCGTTTAGAAGAGTGCACCATCTATATTACGTTAGAACCTTGTCCGATGTGTAGTGGTGCTATTGTACAAGCAAGAATACCAAGGGTTGTATTTGGCGCAAAAAGTCCAAAAGCTGGTTTTGCGGGTTCAGTGGCTAATGTCCTTCAAATGGAAACATTAAATCATCGTTGTGAAGTGGTAAATGGAATTTGCGAGGAAGAAGCAAGTACACTATTAAAAACCTATTTCAAAAATATGAGAAATAAAAATAAATAAAGATTGGTGGAGGAAGATATGGCAGCTTATCCAAGACACAAAAAAGCAAGAATGCTTAGAGATTTTATGATTCAAACCGATACAATTAAAATGTTTAAAGAAGATGAAAATGACGATACGATTTTCTTTAGAAGTGTTTATCCAATGGGTGAAGATAAAAAGCAAATTGTCATTACGATTAATGATACGGTTTATCTTGGTTTACAGGCACTGATTAAAGCACAAGTTCCAGAAGAGAAAAATGATGCGGTACTTAGAGTGCTTAATGAATGTGCTTTAGAGTTACCTACCGTTAAATATGTATTAACGAAAGATCAGTGTATAGTTATTTCAATGTTTTTCCCAGCAGATGAAAATCATTTTAATGCACAGCTTATTATGGGAACAATCGTTCAAGTACTTAAACATGTTAATGAAAATCATTATGCTAAAATTAAAGCTGTTGTTGAAAATTAGTCAGAATATACAAAGGTTGACATATAGCATAAAAATGACTATACTATATTATGTGACAAGATATTGTCAGACAATTTCCGTGCTAGCTGGGGAGGTAGCGGTGCCCTGTACCTACAATCCGCTATAGTAGGAGTGATGCTTTGTCTGAGGCTTAAATCTGTATAGTCTGCCCTTAGCAAGTGGCGATGAGAATTGAGTCTTGCGCAATAGACACTTGTGAACCGTGTCAGGTCCGGAAGGAAGCAGCACTAAGCAAGCCCGTTTATGTGCCGTAAGGTCGCTTGGTTTGAGTTAACTACTAAGGTTACGTGTATGGCTTTATGTCGAAGCAGAGTGCACGGATTTAATTATTTTGAATAAAAATTACATAGAATAAAAAAAAGGATACATAAAGTATCCTTTTTTTTATTCTATGGTAGAGTTTTTGAAATCTAATTTTTAGATGCTATTCTTCCATTTTTTGTATGCTACATAAGGAAACATAACGTTGTCTGTAACCAGAAGGGGTATGGAACATATATTTTTTAAAGAGTTTTGCAAAATAAGCTGTATCGTTGAATCCCACTTCCTCAGCTATACTTGAAATAGATTGGTTAGATTCTCTAAGCATAATAGCAGCTAAGTTAATACGATATTTATTTAAGTATGTAATAATTGTTTCACCAGTTGCTTCAAAAAAACGGTCACTTAATGTTGTACGATTTACGTGAAAGTGTTTACTTAATTTTGGAATAGTAATCTTTTGACTACAATTATTATGTAGATATAATAGAACATCCTTTACTTCAAATGTAGTTTCTGTAATGATTAATTTACTAACAGAAAGGGAATGTTGAACTAATCTTTTAATTACAGCCATAATATCACTCAGTATAGTAGATACACATTCTGAAGACTTACATATAGATAATTGAGCTATAAGCTTATTAAGTTGTTTCATTGTAATTTCAGGAGCTTGTATATATCCAAAATAATCTTTATGACGTTGGTAAAATATAGAAAGATTAATAGCGACATTAATATCAGCTGGAGTAAAGTAATGATCAAATGTTGATATGTTATCAAACGTAAAGTACTCTCTGATTGTTGTTGGTTCAAAAACTAATATCTGACCGTCTATATTAAGTGATTTGGTAAGCATTAGTCGCTCGTTTTGATTTAGACAAATAATGGTAGGACCAAAAAAGTGGAAGGATGAATGATCAATTATTCCTGTGCCTGATCCTGATTTAATAAAAAGAATACTAAGTTTATCAGGGTTATAAAAGTCTGTATCATATGTATTAATCGACCTTAATGTATATGAAGAGGGAGCTGACTTAGTAGATACTTTACTATAAAAGCTCAAGAGACTACCTCCTTTAACTATAATAGAATTTATATATTAGAATATAGCATAAAAGAACTTTAATCGCAACAGCTCTATATGTAAATCTATTATTTAGAGCTTATGTGAAAACGTAGAAATGGAAGATAAAATGGAGAAAAGTCGGTTACTTAGTATAAGTTTATTACCAAGTAACCGACTTTTTATATAATTTTTATCAAAGCAAGTAGAATTAATATAGCTCCACTGAGCCAAGGAAGATCGACTCTTGTTTTTTCGGCACATTTACTACCTAGAAAACATCCGAATAAAATAGAAAAGATATTAAAAATAATTGAAAATATAAATAGCTGAATGAAAGAAATTGGTCCTAGTGCTGCACCAAGTCCAACAACTAAACTATCTAGTGATAGAGCAATACCTAGATAAAGTGATTCTTTGGCACTGAGGGTTTTGGAATGGTCTAAGTCTGCGAGTGTGGCATCAGCATAAACATTGAGTACAAGTTTAAAATTGAATAAAGTCACTTCAATATTACTAGGAGATAGAGCTTTTTTATTTAAATAGTTTTTTAGTAAACCTTCAAATAGCCGCATAAATCCAAGAAAAAATAAAATAAAAAAACAAATAATGTGTGATAACTGCATAGGAATAAATCCATGAATGAGGGAACCTATGCCAGCTGAGAGCATTAGAAATAAAGTTGAAATTCCAGTTAAGATTAGGCTTGATTTTATAGGAATTTTTATTTTATTTGTACCATATGCAAAGCTAGCAGCACAGGCATCAACGCATAGTGAGAGTACAAGTAGTATAGATTCTAACATAGTAGTCTACCTCAGATATTTATGTGTTACATCATTATAATATGGTTATTTAGAAGATTAGAAACTTGTATTAAGAAAAATGATGCTGGAAAGTAAATGATGCTAGATGTATTAGAACAAAGAAGTTTGTGTTATAATATAACAAGTTGAAAACGAATATAAGAAAGGGGAAATCATGAGTTACTTAGCTTTATATAGAAAATATAGACCATATGTTTTTGATGATGTGATTGGTCAAGAGCATATTGTTAGGACATTAAAAAATCAAATTAGTTCTCATCGTGTGGCTCATGCTTATCTTTTTTCTGGAAGTAGAGGAACAGGTAAGACGACTATTGCAAAAATCTTCGCAAGGGCTGTTAACTGTCCCTCTCCGGTTAATGGCTCAGCATGTGGTAAGTGCGATGTTTGTAAAAAGGTAAAAGAGAGTTCTGCTATGAACGTTATAGAGATAGATGCAGCTTCTCATAATGGTGTAGATAATATACGTGAGATTAATGAAGAAGTAAAGTATACACCAGCTGTTGGGCAATATAAAGTTTATATTATAGATGAGGTACACATGTTGTCGATTGGTGCTTTTAATGCTTTGCTGAAAACATTAGAAGAACCACCTGCACATGTGATTTTTATCTTAGCAACAACTGATCCTCAGAAGATTCCTGTGACGATTTTATCACGTTGTCAAAGATTTGACTTTAAGCGAATTATGGCAAGTCAGATAGAAGAAGCTATGAGAAAATATATGGACAAGGAATCTGTAGACATAGAAGAAAGTGCATTAAGTTATATTGCAAGGCTTGCTGATGGAGGCATGCGTGATGCACTTAGTATATTAGAGCAAAGCATTTCTTTTTATTATGGAGAAACAATTACTTTAGAAAAAGTACAGTATTTGGTAGGTGCAGTAGATACGAGTATTTTGTTTAAGGCAATTGAGGGGATATCTAATCAAAATGCGAGTGAGGTATTAGCTTTGTGTGATGAAGTAAATGCTCAAGGTAGAAGTCTTAGGCAATTTGCGAGTGATTTACTTGAACATTGTAGAAATTTATTAGTGGCAAAGACTACAGCGGGTGGAAGCGATGTGCTGGACTATAGCAAAGAGTATGTAGAGAAGTTAAAAAGTCAAGCCGAGAAAATTGACAATAATGAACTAATGCGCTATATTAAGCATCTTGCACAGTTGGAATATGAATTAAGAACAGCTATTTCACCTAGAATATTACTTGAAGTAGCTTTGCTTAAGCTTTGCGAAGTACAGATGGATAATTCCCCTGAAAGCATGCTGGCTAAAATGCAAGCTATGGAAAAAAAATTAGAAAAGCTTATGACAGAAGGCATAGCTATGCAACAAGCGTCTATGACTATGCAGCAAGTTCCAAAAGAAGAAGTGATTCCATCAAGATTACCAGAAGCTGTGCCGGATGAAGTGAAAAATTTACAAACCAGATGGAATGAAATTTTAAATAGTATGGGTGATGCTTCAGCAGTTAGAGCATTTTGCTCTTCAGCAAGATTAGGCTACATTGAGGGGGATATCTTATATATTGTTTATCAACATGGGATGGAAGCAGGAATTAATAGATATCTCGATGAAATTAAGGCTGCTATTAATCAGTTTGCAGGCAAAGAGGTGAAACTGAGACCTATTTCGGTGGATGACTATGCTAATAAATCGGTTGAAACTTACGGATCACATCCAAAGCCAAGTGAAGAAGTAAAAGGAATATCCAATGTTCTTAGAGAGGTGGAGTCTAAAATAAACTTTGCTATTGATGTAATGTAAGATAAAATAATATAATAAAAAGTAAGCAATCAATAAATGATAAATAAGAATAAAAAATTATTGTTCATTTATGGATACAAATTTTAGGAGGAAATAAGATGAAAAATTTTGGTGGCATGCCCAATATGCAACAATTAATGAAACAAGCTCAAAAAATGCAAAAACAAATGGAGCAAGCACAAGCAGAGCTTGAAACGAAAGAACTTACAGCTACAGCAGGTGGCGGAATGGTAGAGGTTGTTATTACAGGAAAGAAAGAAATTAAATCTATTAAGATTGATCCAGAAGTAGTGGATCCAGAAGATGTAGAATCACTTGAAGATTTAGTGTTAGTTGCTGTAAATGAAGCAATCCGTCAAGCTGATGAACTTTCACAAAAAGAAATGGGAAGATTAACAGGTGGTCTTCCAACTGGAGGATTGTTCTAGTGAGTGGATACTATGGTGATAAGATGGTGGCTCTTATTGAAGAGCTTTCTAGATTACCGGGTATTGGGAGTAAATCAGCCCAACGTTTAGCTTTTCACATTATTAATTTACCACTTGAAAAAGTAGAGAAATTAGCAGAAACATTAGTAAGTGCTAAGAAGAATATTAATTATTGTGAGAAATGCTGTACAATTACAGATGATAAACTTTGTCCAATCTGCAAAGATGAAACAAGAGCCAGCAGTCATCAAATTATGGTAGTAGAAGATCCAAGAGACATGGCAGCATATGAGAAAACCAAGGAATATAAAGGATTGTATCATATTTTACATGGCGCAATCTCTCCGATGATGGGAGTAGGGCCTAGTGATATAAAAATCAAAGAGCTTCTAGAACGCATTCAAAATGAAGAAGTTGAAGAAGTCATTATTGCAACAAACCCTAATATAGAAGGTGAAGCAACTGCTATGTATATTAGTAAGCTATTAAAACCTCTAGGAATTAAAACCACTCGTATTGCACATGGTGTACCAGTAGGTGGTGACTTAGAATATGTAGATGAAATTACATTATCTAGAGCATTAGAGGGACGAAGAGAATTGTAAAATAAAAACAAGGCGAAGCGAGGGAATACTTGCCTCGTCTTGTTTTTGTGCCAAAATATAATTGAGTATCTAATAATATAGTCAATAACAGTTGAATATGGTATAATTTTAGTAAGATAAATGAGCAAATCAAGAGGGGGAGAGATGTGCAAATTAAGAAGAAATTACCTATTGTTTTTAATATGCTAATTTGTATATCACTACTTGTTTTAGCGTTAGTTACATATATTTATACAACGAATATTAGTATAAAAAAGAGTAAGGATAATATGCAGCAGCTAGTAGTATCAGAGGCAAAGGCACTAGAGGCTATTATAGAAGGAAATGCTTATCAAATGCAATTAGTTGCTAGTAATGAACAGGTAGTAAAATACATTTTAGCAAATGAGTCTAATGAAGATGAGAAATCTGAGGTTAGCAGTTATTTGAGAAAAAATTTAGTCCCTAATAGTGATTATGAGATTTGTCTTATCGATAAATCAGGGAACGTTTTAGTATCAAGTCACAAAAATGGAGTAGAACGTCTGGTTAACCGTTCAAAGGCATTTGAGCAAGTTATGATGGGGAAAAATGTTTTTGAAAATATAGTAGATGCAACATATAATCATGGGAATTTCATTAGTATTTCGGTACCTATTACAGATCAAGGTGGAGAGGTAATTGGTGCAGTTTGCAGAATCATGAGCAATAGATTGCTTAGCGATTTTGAAGAAGGAATACAGGTTAATGACAAACAGTATGTATATATCATTGATAAAAATTTGGAAGTGATCGTGCATCCTAGTGCAGAAGAAGGAAGCATGATAGAAAGTGCTGCCTTTAGAACATTGATTAATGAATATATGGAAAGTGATAAAGCAGATGGATGTTATACCTATACATTGAATGGCAAAGAGAAGTATGTTTCATTTTGCTTTATTCGAGATATAGGATGGACAATATGCATTGAGCAAAATGTTTGGGATATGCAAAAACAAGCGATTGTGGGAAGCACATTTATTATTTGCGCTTTAGTTGTTTTGATTTTATTGATCACAATAGTAAGTAGACACATTGTTAGTCAGATTGTTACACCTATTGATATGCTCATTGAAACAATGGGAAATGTGGCAAAAGGAGATTTATCGAGTTATTGTGCTTATGATGCAAATGATGAATTCGGTGAACTTTCTAATCACTATAATAAAATGATAAAAAAGCTTGAACAAAGCAATGAGGCACTTATTGCAAGTGAAGAACGATATAAAGTAGCATTAGAAGCTATCGATCAAGTGATTTGGGAATATAATGTTCAAGATAAGAACTTTACGTCAACTGAAAATTGGGACAGGATTATTGGGCAGAAATTAGATACAGACTATGCTAATCAATTAATCAATATGGATGCAGAACCAAATTGCATTGAAAATATGAGACAAAAGCTGAGTGACTGTTTGGAAGGTAGAATACAAGATTTTACACATGATATATGGATTACAAAAAATGATACAAAGTGTTGTTTACTATGCAAGGGACATGCTATTACCAATAGTCAAGGAAAAGTGCAAAAATTAATAGGAATATTAACAGATGTGACAGATAATAAAAATAATGAAGAACGTATGAGAAAATTAACTTTTTTTGATGAATTAACAGGATGTCTTAATAAATCAGCATTTATTGAAACACTAGATGATTTTATAGCGCAAACAGATGAGAATAAGTTTGGTGCTTTGTTATTTGTGGATATAGATGATTTTAAAAAGGTTAATGATGCATTAGGTCACGACATTGGGGATAAAGTGTTAAATCATATTGGTAAAAAGATTACAGATATATTGCCCCAAGATACTCTAGTTGGCAGATTTGGAGGAGATGAATTTGTAATTTTTAAATCATTAGAAAATGGAATAGATGAAGTACATGAAATGATTTATAACTTACTTAGCCTGTTTCAAAATAAAGTAATAGTAGATGACGCTAATGTACATTTAACTTGTAGTATAGGAATTGCACTATATCCTAATGATGGAAAAGATGGGGGAACACTTTTAAAGAATGCAGATACTGCTATGTATAAAGTAAAAGAAACTGGAAAGAATAGTTACAGTTTTTATACAAGGGCTATGTCACAACAATTGGATAGAAAATTACTAGTTGAAGAAGCTGTAAGAGAGGCTATAGGGAAGAATTCATTTTATCTTCAATACCAGCCAGTAGTTGATTTAAAGAGTGGCTATACAACAGGTTGTGAGGCACTTATTAGGCTGGTTGATGATCAGCTAGGCTTTATTTCACCAGGTGAATTTATTCCGATTGCAGAAGAAACAGATTTAATTATTGAAACTGGAGATTGGGTGTTAGAGAAGGCTTTAACAACATTAAAAAGGCTTCATAATAAAGGATACAGTGAATTCACAATGAATATTAATGTGTCTTCGGTTCAGATTAAAGAAGATGATTTTGTTGAAAAGCTGAGCCGTGTGATTCAAAAAGTAGGGGTATTACCTCAGTGCATTAAACTTGAAGTAACAGAATCTGTTCTTATGGAACAAGTAGAAAAAAGTATTGAATTATTTAATAAGGTAAAAGCTTTAGGAATAAAGATTGCACTTGATGATTTTGGAACAGGCTATTCTTCGCTTAATTATCTAAGAAGTATACCGTTTGATATTTTAAAAATAGATAAATCGTTTGTGGATGAGATTACTACGAGTAAGGTACTATCAGAAATAGTAGATAGTATTATTGCAATGGCACATGCACTAAATATTTTAGTTGTAGCTGAAGGGGTAGAGGATGAGATGCAACTAGAGGTTTTAAGAAGAAAAGGGTGTGATTATATTCAAGGGTATTATTATAGTAAGCCTTTGGATGAAGAAAAGCTTGAAGAGCGTTTAAAAAAAGAAAAGTGTGAGAAATAAATTTGGAGGCTAGTTGAAATGAAATTTGAGTGTACAAAAGAGGAATTTAAGACGTTAATGGATTTGGTTTATGCAGGAAATCTATTGATTAATGGACCTCGTAGTAAAGAAGAACGCATAGCTAAGTATGCTAAAATGGAGCAAGAAATTTTTAAAATGGCTTCAAGTTTTGGAATTGAAGGACTAATTGAATACAGTGATGAGTTTAAAGAATATATGCCAACTCATGAATATGAAGAGGATGAGTTTAATAATTATATTGACGACTATGATACGAGCGTGTTTTGGGAAGAGCTTGTTATGAGATTAGCTAGAAGAGATGCCCTAAACTATGCAGGAGATGTAGATCAAAATATTACAAGGGCTGCATTAAAAGAAATGCAATTAGGTTTCGAAGAAAAGTATGAAGAAGAGATAGAAGCCAATGGTATCATGAACTTAAAGATTGTAAGATTAGATGAACAATAAATCTAGAAGGTAAACAAATAAGCGGTAAAATGAAAAGTCATTTTACCGCTTATTTGTTTGGAGTGGAATGAAAACAAGAGCGATAGGATTAAAAGGTTAAGAATTTAAAGGCTTATGTCGACATATTTGTTAGTAAAACAGTACGTAAGAGGTGAGAAAATGATTGAGGGAGTTAGTAGTGGCGGAGTTTATAATGAATATCCTATTAAGAATGAGCAAACGGCCCGAGGGGTTGAACAAACAGGCAGCAAGACGATAGAATTTGATTTACAATCTATATTAAGTCAAATCAAAGAGTATACTTATACAGAGCAAGATACCCAGGCGGTAGATAAGAACTTATTAACTCAATTAAAAGAACAATATGATCTAAAAGAAGAAGATGTCTACGAACTTTATAAAAAAGGAGTAGATCTAGATAAGTTAAGAGTGAACGAACTTGCTTATCGTGCAAAGAGTAAAACGTCACAGGTAAAAGAAGATGAAGAAACTAAAAAGGAAGATAAAACATTACAAGAAAAAATAGAGCTGATTAAAAAGGAAAATGATAGTATGTATTTAAATGCCTTAAAAGCTCATGGAGATATAACCATTAATAGTTTATATGAAAGTAATTTTAAAGGGGAAGTAAAAAAGGGTATTAGTCAGTATAAAAAAGAAGAGGTAGATAACGTTCTTAAAATGAATGGCTTAGAGGCAAATAAGGGGAATGAATGGGCTGCTAATTTGCTGATGATGTATGATATGGGGGTAAGTCCTACAAGCGTTAACCGTTTGCAAAGCATTCGAAGTGCAGTAGAATCATTAGATGTAACAACTGGGCTTTCTGGAGATGAACCACTTATTAAAGAGGGTCAAGTGCAATATGAGCCTGAATATGTGGAACGTATTACAGATGATTTAGGAATGGTAACGGACGAACATATTGAAAAGCTTATTGAAGAGGGAAAAGAAATCAATATTGATGAGCTCAGACAAAGCATTCACAAGAATGCAAGTGAAGCTTTAGAAGAACATAATGGGCAGAGTGCAAAAGGGGATTCTAATGAGCAAGGAAATCATGAAGAAAAGAAACTTTTACAAAGTGTAGATGAAGTAAAAAGACAAATCCTTCAAATTACTACCAAGTTAACTGTGGAGGCGGCTCAAAAAATTAGTGCAAAGATGCCACTTGAAAGTAGCAGCTTACAAGCTATTGCAGAGGCTTTAACACAGATGGAGCAAGAAATGGCAGTCGATGCATTAAATGAAGTGAATCTGCCAGTTACTGAGGAGAATATCACAGCAGTTACCAATGTAGTGGATACGGTTAATGAAATCAAAGAGCAGTTTGTACCGACTGTAGAAATAGAATTAGCCAGTGATGAAAAGATTACTTTAAATGAAATAAGTGATGTGATTGCTCATTATATGGAGAATGAAACCCCAGTAGAAGCTCGTTTTGGGGAAAGTATTAAAACAGTAGAGATGCAAATTGCCCATTTACTCGAAAGTCAACAAATAGAACCAACAAAAACGAATATAGAGGCAGCAAAGGCTTTGATTACAAATGGACTAGAAGTCACAGAGGAAGCCTTACAAGATATACAAGAGGTTGTGATTAAACTCAACACTTTCCTAGAAGAAATGACGCCTATTCAAGTAGCAACGATGTTAAAAGAAGGATTTAATCCCTATACGGCTTCAGTAAATGATATTTTATCATGGCTATCACAGGAAAAAACAGAAGGACTTAAAACGAGTGTGGCAGAAGCGATTGTTGAGTTAGAAAGTAGTAAACAGATTAATGAAGAGCAAAAAGAAGGTATGATTGGATTATATAGGATATTACAAGCTGTAACCAATCAAAAAGAGCAAGTAATGGGGTATCTGTATCGAAATGAACTTCCTATAACGGTTGAAAACTTGCAGATTGCAGCTAAATATGTAAACGGTAAACATCGTATTGAAAAGGTTATTGATGATGACTTTGGTGAATTACAAAATAGCCTAGAAAATGAAGAGACAGCTAGCAAGATGCTTCAAAAAAGTGAATCAGAGTCAAAGAAAATGCTTGATATAGTAAGAACGCTAGAAGAAATGGAGCTTCCTATTACTGAAGGGAATATAGATAGGGTAAGTAAAATGAGTGCACTGTTATATCCTTATATTAAGGAACAATTTAAAAAGGAGATTGGCAAGTTTGATGGAATGAAAACATTGCCAGAAAGCTTCTTACAAAAGCTAGAAGCTGTTCAAAATGTTGATCCAGAAGTAGTAGAGAGTATGATTAAACAAGACATTCCAGTTACTTTAACGAATATCTATTGGATGGATAAAATAAATCATAGTCCAGAAGTATACGGTGAATTATTAAATGATAAAGGATTATTAAAAGAAGGTTTACCTAATGATTTAGAAGAATTAGAAGAACGTTTAAAAGAAATTGAAGCCAAAGCAAAAGAACATAAAGAACAAGCGACTTTGAGTGGAGATGTGAGAAGTTATCGTAGCTATAAGCAACTAGAAGAAGTTATTGGGTTCCAAAGACAAAGAATAGAAAATGAAGGCATGTATCAGATCCCATTTATGATTGATGGACAGAGGCGCATGGTGAACTTATATGTTCATCAGGAAAAAGAAAATAGTGTGCAGGATGATTCACACTTAAAGGCAATTATTAGTTATGATACCAAGAATATGGGTAATGTAAAAGCATATATCGAAATGCGTGGAGAAAAGCTTGGTTATAGGATTGAAACGGAAGATAAAGCAAATTATGAAAGTCTAAGACAGCATGCCGAGAGTTTAATTGAAGGGCTACAATCTATTGGCTACAATGTAGGATACAGTGAGTATGTTCAGGAAGGAACTGAGGAAGAAAATCAAGTAATATTACATAAATATGAAGACAGTGCATTTGAAGAAATGATTTAGGAGGCTCTAATATGGAGAAAAATAGAGTAAATCATCATCTAGCGGCTTCTAAACATGAACATAGTAAGAAAAAAAGACCTAAAGAAGATATATTAGAAATTGTTAAAGAGTTTATTAATTACTTTGAAGAAGCAGATAGGAGTGAAAGTAATGGTGACCGTGTCAAGCGTGGTGAACGCTTCTAAAGGTGAGCTTTTGTGCATAACATATGAGCTTCTCTTAGAAGAAATAGAGTTAGGCAAAAAAAGTCCTGATGGAGAAGAACGAAAAAAACATATTAAAAAAGCAATAGAAATCATTCAAATGCTAGTGGGTGATTTGAATTTTGAATATGAATTATCGAAAGAGTTATTTAGAATCTATGTATATGTACAAGGACTTTTGGTGAATGCTAAAAGAAATGAGCAACTAGAAGAAGCTTATAAACTTCTTTATAAATTGTATGGAGGCTTTAAAAAGGTAGCAGAACAAGAAGAAGGGAAAAAGCCTTGTATGGAAAATACAGAGGCAATTTATGCAGGGTTTACATATGGAAGAAATCAGATTAATGAGATATCTGTAGGTAGTGAAAATAGAGGGTTTAAAGCTTAGAAGGATGATTAAGAGGCTGTCAATTTAGGCAGCCTCTTTTAGCGTGTGTGGTTAAAAAGATAGAAAATAAAAAGGGATTGAAATAGGACAAGAAGCATATATATTATTAGGAAGTATATATAAGTGAGGAGGAGACAAAATGCAGTCAAATTTATTAATAGGGGTATTAACTTTAGTAGGAATATTATGCGTCTTGAAAGCAGTTATGAAGAGTAAAGTCATTAGCATATTAACAAGAGTATGTGTTAGTGTATTAATGATTACTGTATTAAATTGTTTGCTTCCGCAATATATGGTGGCACTGAATATCTATACAGTAGGATTTGTGACATGTTTAGGGCTGCCAGGCGTAATGACATTATTTATGCTGCAATTTATGATCTGATAATGCAGGTATTAGACTAAGGATTAAAAAAATGTTGATAATTTGTGGATATCCATATAAATACGGGGAATAATATGTGAGTAATTTTGTTGATAATGTATTGATATATAAATCATTAAAAATATAGATTGTGGATAGTTTAATGTTAACAAAATGTTAATGCTTTGATAATACTAAGATGGTCATATTGACAGAAGTGATACATATGTGTTAATATATTTGTGGATATAGATGTGGATAAAATGTTCATATTTAGATCTAGCAATAAGTAATTACATATCAATCCCTTTAGTCCTATAATATATAGGACTTTTTTTGATTTCTAATATAGGTATAAAATTCCAAGTGCATGTATAAACTATAAATACTAAAGATAAGTTTATATCGGTGGAGGAATATATGCATATATTAGAATGTGTAGAAAACTATATTAGTGAAGTGAAGCAAAATCCATATGTATACAAGATCCAGAGGCTAGGAATAGAAGTATTCAAGCATTATATTGATGCTAGTGGTCTAGATGTTAGAAAAGAAGAATTTAATGAGGCACTAATTAAGAAGCTCATTCTTATATGGCTGCCTAGAAACAAGAAATATTTGAGTGAAGCAGAGATTTATCAAGTGATTTACACCATTCATGATATCTGCAATTATATAACCAAAGAGAAACAAGTCAGCGAAAATGTAGTAGATGAAGAATCTGAACCTACGATTTTAGAACTATATGGGGAACGTTATATGAGGGTCTATAAGGTTAAAAATCTTTTACAAAAATTAACTAGAGATCCTGTTATTTCAGTAGATCCAATTATAATTGACTTAGAAAGATATAGACAAAAAAAGAAGGCAAACTGTAATGAAGTTGCTACAACTTATGAACAAGCACTATTTGAAGTGCAAGAGTGTAAAGAAGGGGGGCAAATTATCTTAAATAAACTTAATCAGAACAAAGCCTATAAGTTATTATTAGAATATCCAGTATATAAGTATATGAGAAAAGGGGATATTATTCACGCTATTATTAAACGGAGATTGTTTTATGTGTATTGGGAAATAGAAGAAGTAAAAGCGTATTATTTGCCTGATGCAGTTTCACTATTAAATATTAATATACAGTAAGTTTAGTTATTTTGTGCTTAATCATTGAACTTACTAGCAAAATGAGATTATAATATAAAATAAATGCTAAATGATAAAGATCCCTTTCATAAAAGAGAATAAGAAATTTTTTATGAAGGGGATGAATTGTACATAGAATGGAAAGGAAATGAAAGATGAAAGTTACGTTATTATTGGCGCAATGTACATCGGATTTATTACAGCGTAGTCTTCAGGTTATTACTCATGTATTAAATGATTTGGAAGTTGAAATTTGTAGAGTGGACTTACATAAGTTACCTTATTTCGAAGGTGGCAAAACAAGACAAATGGATAGTATTATGTCAGCTATTGAATCCAGTGATGGTGTGATAGGCCTTTGTTCTGTTCCTATGTTAGGTATTAATGGAGCTATGCAAAATTTTTTTGATAATGCTACTTTATACGAAATGTATAGTTTTAATAAACCGATGTTAGCTGTAACCTATAGTGATTGGCTAGGGGAACAAGAAGCCGCCCAAATGATGCTTAAATGTTGGGGGATTTTAGGTGGTATTGAAGGTGGAGCTATTTACTTAAATAAGGCGTTAGTAAGTACAGAGGCATTAGAATGTTTAGAAAAAGAAGTTGAAAATTTTTATAGACTTATGAAGCAAGAAAGGCCTAATATTGGAAGTAGTCAAAGGGCATTGTATTATAATATAAAACAAGGTCATATGGAAATTGGACAGGCAATTAAAGAGAGTAAACCTGAAATAAAAAATTTTTCAGATATTGTAAAAGAAGATAGCTTTGCAGGGCGTATGACCTATCATAATAAACAGATTGTTGAAGTCAATAAAATGAATCGAGATATGCCCGTTAAGAGTGAAGCTATTCAAGAAACTAATCCATCCAATTCACGTCGAATTGATTTATCTACTAAAGAGCAAACCATTAAGGAGATTGCGCAGTTGATTGAAAAAGAAGCACATGGTGAGACATTTAAAAGTATGCAATCAGGAGTTTATTCGAGACCACCACAAGTGTTAACGACGCATATCAATTCTAAACGACTGCAACAGATCCCACATTATTTTGCGGCTCAATATGATAAAGAATTAAGTATGGTTTTAAAATATCAAATGACAGATATTGATGAAAAGGGATATATTGTCATCAAAAATGGAGATTGTATATTTACAGAAGAATGTGAGGATACTCCAACAGTTGAGTTAAATCTTTCTGAGGACGTATTAAAAGAAATACTAATTAAGAAGATTACTTATCAAAAGGCATTTATGCTAGGCAAACTAAAAGTAAAAGGAAATTTTGCAGTTTTACCAAGGTTAGATCAAATTTTTAAGGCGTTATAAAGTCATACCTTTATGGGAAAAGACTTAATAAGATAAAAGCTATGTGTACAATGATTTGATACACAACATAAAAGGAGCGAATACTAATGAGTCAAGATTGTATTTTTTGTAAGATTATAAAAGGGGAAATTCCATCATTTACAGTATATGAGGATGATTGTGTTAAAGTTATTTTAGATAGATTTCCAGCTGCGCCAGGACATTCTTTAATTATTCCTAAAAAACATGCAACAGATTTATTTGAACTTCCAGAGGAAACAGCAGCTTATATTTTACCTCTTGCTCAAAAGCTGGGTGCTGAAATCAAGAAATCAATGGGCGCTGAAGGAATGAATATTGTACAAAATAATGGTGAGGTAGCAGGACAAAGCGTTCATCATTTCCATTTACACATGATTCCAAGAAAAGCAGGAGATAATATTATACTTAATCAATCTTCAAACACAGAAACAACAATTGAAGATTTAGAAGCAGTATTAAGAAAACTTCAAGGTTAAGGCTATAGAAATGTTAGATAATTAAATTAAATAGGAGCAAACAAAAAGGATTCATTCTCCTAGATTGTGAGAATGAATCCTTTTTGTTTGATTAGAATAATGTTTAAAAACTATGGAGCAATTAAGCTTCAAAGTATACTTTATGCCAAGTAAGGAACATAAAGATTGTCCAAACTTTACGGCTGTTATCAGCTTTTCCAATGCGATGGTCATCTAATAATTTAACGAGTAAATCAGTGTTGAAATATTGATTTGCCGTAGCTGAGGTAAAGGCTTCTTTTACGATGTTATAATATTTATCTTCTTTAAGCCAGACGCGAATTGGCACAGGAAAACCAAGTTTTTTCTTATTAGCAACGGCAGGTGGTAAATTACGTTTGGCTGCTAGACGCATAGCGTATTTAGTATTTTCTTTATTTACTCTGTATTTAGTAGGAATTTTAGAAGCTACATCAAATACTTTACGGTCAAGGAATGGGACACGTACTTCAAGAGAGTTAGCCATACTCATTTTATCTGCTTTAAGTAAGATATCTCCTGAAAGCCACATATGCATGTCTACATATTGCATCTTTGTAATATCATCTTTATCTCGAACTTTATCGTAAATCGGTTTTACGAATTCGAAAGGATCAGGGGCGTTAGTCTTAATTTTAAGAAGGGCTTTACGCTCTTTGGCAGAGAACATATAAGCATTACCTAAGAAACGTTCTTCAATATCCTTGCTGCCACGAATGATAAAGTTTTTACCTTTGAAGCTAAATGGTAAGGCTTGGACAAGACGAGCTAAAGCTTTACGAAGACCCTTTGGAAGTTTATGATAAGCTGAGCTGTCTAGTGGTTCTTTGTAGATATTATATCCACCAAAGAATTCATCAGCACCTTCTCCAGAAAGAACCCCTTTTACAGTTTGACTTGCAATATTACATACAAAGTATAAAGCCACACAAGATGGGTCAGCTAAAGGCTCGTCCATAAAGTACTGAACTTTAGGAAGGACGTTCCAGTATTCTTCAGGGGTAATCACTTTATTTGTATTTGGAATATTAATTTCTTTGGATAAATCTTCAGCATAGCTGATTTCATTGTATTGCTCATTGGCAAAACCAACTGTAAAAGTATGATCGCCATTAAAACAACTTGCTACATAACTAGAATCCACACCGCTTGATAAGAAAGAACCGACTTCTACATCACTAATTTTATGAGCCTCGATAGATTCTTTCATTTGAGCATCAATCATATCCACATAGTTTTCAAGAGAATCTTCTTTGGCTTCAAACTTAGGCTCCCAATAACGCGTCATTTCCATTTTGCCGTCTTTAAGAATAAAGTAATGAGCAGGAGGTAATTTAAAAATTCCTTTGAAGAATGTTTCAGGAAGTGCTGAGTATTGGAAAGTTAAATAAGTTTCAAGTGCATCTTCATTAAGCTCTTTTTTAACATTTGGGTGTTTTAGAATCGCTTTAATTTCAGAAGCATAAACAAATTCATTACCAGTTAAAGTATAGTAAAAAGGTTTGATTCCAAAGAAATCTCTGGCACCAAATAATGTTTTTTCTACATTATCCCAAATAACAAATGCAAACATACCACGAAGTTTATTGAGTAAATCTGTACCATATTCTTCATAACCATGAAGAATAACTTCTGAATCCGTATGCGTTTTAAAAATGTGACCTTTTTCTATAAGGTCTTCTCTGATTTCTTGGAAGTTGTAAATCTCACCATTATAGGTAAGGGTATAACGAGCATCCTCATTATAAAGAGGCTGAGCACCTGCTTCTAAGTCTAAGAAACTGAGGCGTCTAAATCCCATATTTATATTATCATCACTGTACTCACCAGAACTATCTGGACCACGGTGAGCAATGGAATCCATCATATCTTTAAGAACTAAATTTTTATTTTCAAATTTTGAATTAACAAAGCCGCAAAAACCACACATATGTAGAGGCTCCTTTCTTTTTTGTACACATTGACTTTATCATATATCCTATTCAAAAGCAATGATACCATTTTAACAGCAATACTCAACATAAGATAGTGGAAAAAAGGGGAAATAAGATAAGGTCAGCAAGTTTTGGATAAAATGTATTCCGTTTTATATCATATTAAGTATTGCCTAAAAGTAGAGGAATAAACAATAGAGCCATTATAAATATTATTGACTTCATATTTATTCAAACTTATTATATAATTTAAAGGGAAATAAGCACATTATGGTAGAAGAGTCGTATCATAGTGAGTGGGAAAGGACTTATAAGTGACATATAGAGTAAGAAGGGGAAAAGAAAAAGTCTTACTATATGAATTTATAAGTTTTTTTGTCGCATAAAACATAAAATAAGTTTGATTAAAAATTCATCTAGCGTGATAGAGAGAAAGGGAGATAAGAAAATGAACTTAAGAGAAGAGGCACTTCAAAAGCATAGCGAGTGGCAAGGAAAATTAGAAGTTACTTCTAAAGTAAGAGTAGATAGTAGAGAAGCACTTGCTATCGCTTATACACCAGGGGTAGCCGAACCTTGCAAAGAGATTGCTAAAAATAAAGAGGATGTATATAAATATACAATGAAAGGCAATACTGTTGCTGTTATCTCTGATGGAACAGCTGTACTTGGACTTGGAGATATAGGTCCAGAGGCAGCTATGCCAGTTATGGAAGGTAAGGCTGTTTTATTTAAAGAATTTGCTGGAATTAATGCAGTGCCAGTTTGTATTGATACCAAAGATACAGAAGAGATTATTAAGTTTGTTAAGCAAATTGCACCTACATTTGGTGGGATTAACTTAGAAGATATTTCTGCACCAAGATGTATTGAAATAGAAGAAAGACTTAAAAAAGAACTAAATATTCCAGTTTTTCATGATGATCAACATGGCACAGCGATCGTGGTACTTGCCGGTATTATTAATGCTTTAAAAGTGGCAGATAAAAATAAGGAAACTGCTAAAGTGGTTGTTAATGGTGGGGGTTCAGCAGGGCTTGCCATTACTAAATTACTTTTATACTATGGCTTTAAAGATGTCATTGTAGTCGATCGCTATGGTATTTTAGATGAAAAGGCTGATTGGGTGAACTGGGCACAAAAAGAAGTGTGTAAGATTACTAATCCTAGAAAGATTAAAGGAGTTTTACAAGACGCATTAGTAGGAGCTGATATTTTTGTAGGGGTTTCTGCACCTAACATTGTCTCTAAAGAAATGATTAAAAGTATGAATGAAAAAGCAATCGTATTTGCTATGGCTAATCCAGTTCCAGAAATTATGCCAGATGTTGCTAAAGAAGCAGGGGCATTAGTCGTAGGGACAGGTCGTTCAGATTTTCCAAATCAAGTCAATAATGTTCTTGTATTCCCTGGTATTTTTAAAGGGGCACTTATGGCAAGAGCAACACAGATTACAGAAGATATGAAAATTGCAGCAGCTATCGCTATTGCAAGCATGATTAGCGATGACGAATTAAATGAAAATAATATATTACCTCAGCCATTTGCAGAAGGTGTGGCTGATAGAGTAGCCCAAGCAGTCATTGAAAGGGTTCAAAAATAAGGAGGAATCACATTTTGAAAACAATAGTACTTACAGGTGGGGGAACAGCAGGACATGTGACACCCAATTTAGCCCTCATTCCAACTCTTAAAGAAAATGGATGGGATATACAATATATCGGAAGTCACACTGGTATAGAAAAAGAATTGGTGACAAAGGAAAATATTCCTTATCATCCGATTGCCTCAGGTAAGTTACGTCGCTATTTATCAGTAGAAAATCTTAAAGATCCTTTTAAGGTCATCAAAGGATATTTTGATGCTTATAAAATACTTAAAAAGCTAAAACCAAAAGTTGTTTTTTCAAAGGGGGGCTATGTAACTGTACCAGTAGTACTTGCGGCTAGTTATTTAAAGATTCCAGTGATTATTCATGAATCAGATATGACACCAGGACTTGCTAATAAGATTGCTATGAGAAGTGCTAAAACGGTGTGTGTCAATTTTGAGGAAACATTAAAGTATGTAGGCAGTAAGGGCGTTTATACAGGCTCTCCAATTCGTAAGGAATTATTTGAGGGAAGCAAGACAAAAGGAAATGAGCTTTGTGGTTTTAAAGAAGTTAGGCCTACCTTGTTAATGATGGGAGGCAGCTTGGGGGCTAGAAAAATTAATGAAACCCTAAGAGAAGCTCTGCCAGAGTTACTCAAAAACTTCAATATTGTGCATATCTGTGGAAAGAAAAATTTGGATGAAAGTTTACTAAAACTGGATGGGTACAAGCAATTTGAATATGTAAGCGAGGAGCTTCCTCATTTGTTTGCTATGTCTGATATAATGCTTTCAAGAGCAGGGGCTAATGCTTTGGCGGAGATTATTGCACTAAATATACCAAGTTTACTCATTCCATTGTCACAAGCAGCAAGCAGAGGGGATCAAATTCTTAATGCAAATGCTATGAAAAATAAAGGCTATTGTGATGTATTATATGAAGAAACATTAAATAAAAATAAATTAATAGAAAAAATTAACGAATTGTATAGCAATAGACAACAGTTTAGAGGTAAAATGAAAGAAACAACAAAGTTAAGTGGTGTTCAGAAGGTAATGCAAGAAATTCAGAAATACCAATAATAGGTAACTTGTGAGGGGGAAAAATATGTTTGGTAAAAAAACAGAAGTAGATATGATGAGACTGCTAGTAGCAGGTGAACTTGAGACTTTGTTAGAGGAAGTAAAGAAAAGTCAAAATGCGGTATTAAAAGCAGAAACAGTTGAAGAATTAATATCTATCAAGCAAAAGATTAATGATGTATTGGAACAGTCAAAAGGTGCTACAGGGGAAATTAAAGTGGCGCAAGAAGATATTGATTTTATTAAAAAAACAATGAGTGCTGACTATGATGAATTGCAAAATACTAAAGTATTTCTAGAAAAGAATGATCAAGAGAAAGCACAACATTTTAATGATTTGGATGCTCACACACAAAAACTAAATGAATTATTAAAGGCCATGAATGAGCAAGGAAAATTATCTATATCTACTACAGATAAGATTGATCAAGGCGTATTGGCTATTGGAGAATCTGTAAATACTATTAATGTAACAGCGCAATCTATGAGAAGTCAGGTAAAAACATTTGTTGAAACGGCTCAAAATGTTGCTAATAATATTACTGGAATTTCTTCTATCGCTGAACAAACTAATTTGCTAGCATTAAATGCTTCTATTGAAGCTGCTAGAGCAGGAGAAGCAGGAAAAGGATTTGCTGTAGTCGCTGAGGAAATTAGAAAACTTTCCGATGGAACTAAAGAGCTTCTTGATAATATGACAAGTTTATTAAATTCTTTTGAGGGAGCTTCAGTTAAAACCAATGAAGAAGTTGAAGCTACGACAAGTGGTATTGAGGAAGTTAAGAAAAAGATTCAAGAAATTAATGTGAGCATTCAGGAAAGTAAAAAACAAGATGAACTTTTAAAAACTCAACTTGAGAGTATTAATGGTTATGCTTCAAAAATTACTGACGCATGGATTGTTAACAAAGAAGGTGCAGGATCAGGATCTAATATTCAGGGTGTAATAGAGTCTATCAAATCTGTAGAAGAAATGCTAATTCGTGTAGAACGTTTATCTAATGCGATAAACAGTAATGGGAAAAAACAACAAAGCTTAATGGAAGAATTAAAAGTACTTCAAGGCTATCAAGTACTTGGAAAATAGAAAATATGCGCCTTATTGGATCGTTCAATAAGGCGTATATTTTTTGCATTTATTATAGAAAGTTGCTATAAATTATGTGAGTGTATTTTGTGGAGGGTGACTATAATATTAGGAAGTAAGAAAGTGTTAAATTTTTTCAATACATAAAATTGTAGAATTAATGTTTTTATAAAAACATAATCTTAACAAAATGTAAAAAGTGAGAAAATATGAGAGAACAAGTCGAGAAATTGAAGTGCTTGACACAAATAACATATAATAATAAACTGTTAAAGTTAAAAAATAAGCATTAAAAAAAACGGTTGAGGTGAAAAGTATGTCTACAAAGTACATTTTTGTTACAGGAGGCGTGGTTTCAGGGTTAGGAAAAGGGATTACAGCCGCATGCTTAGGAAGACTTTTAAAAGCTCGTGGGAAAAAAGTTACGATTCAAAAATTTGATCCATATATTAATATTGACCCAGGTACAATGAGTCCTTATCAACATGGGGAAGTATTTGTTACACATGATGGAAGTGAAACGGATTTAGATTTAGGGCACTATGAAAGGTTTATTGATGAAAAACTGAATAAATATAGTAATGTGACAACTGGAAAGATATACTGGTCAGTACTTAATAAAGAGCGTAAGGGAGATTATTTAGGTGCTACAGTTCAAGTGATTCCGCATATTACGAATATGATTAAAGATTGTGTATATCGAGTAGGAAAAACAGGTGAACCTTCAGATGTAGTTATTACTGAAATTGGTGGAACAGTTGGAGACATAGAGAGTTTACCATTTATTGAATCTATAAGACAGGTTGCGACGGACGTTGGCAGAGAAAATGTATTATATATTCATGTGACATTAATTCCTTATTTAGCCAAATCAGGTGAGATGAAAACAAAACCTACGCAGCACTCGGTTAAGGAATTATTATCTGTAGGCATTCAACCAGATATTATAGTATGCCGTACGGAGCAGCCTATTTCAGAAGAGATGAAACAAAAAATAGCATTATTCTGTAATGTAGAAAAGGATTGTGTGATTCAGAACTTAGATGCAGAAACTTTGTATCAAATTCCGATGATGCTAGAAGAAGAAGGGCTTGCAAAAATTGTTTGCAAGAAGCTTAAAATGGAGTGTCCTAAGCCAGATTTATCTGAATGGGAAGAGTTAATAGAAAAAGACCTTCATCGTACTAAGAAGACAAAAATTGCTTTAGTCGGTAAATATGTAGAACTACATGATGCTTATATTTCTATTGTAGAATCTTTACATCATGCAGGCATTCATAATAGTGCAGATGTAGAAATCCATTGGATTAATGCAGAAAATGTGACAAAAGAAAATGCACATGAGCTATTAAAAGATGCGGATGGTATTTTAGTGCCAGGTGGATTTGGTGATCGTGGTGTAGAAGGAAAAATAGAAGCAGTACGTTATGCAAGAGAAAATAAAGTTCCATTTCTAGGAATTTGTTTAGGCATGCAATGTGCTGTAATTGAGTATGCAAGAAATGTAGCGGGGCTTAATGCAGCTCATAGTTCTGAACTTGCACCAAACACAAAGTATCCTGTTATTGATCTTATGCCGGACCAAAAAGACGTTGAAGACATGGGTGGAACGATGAGACTAGGAGCTTATCCCTGTGTATTGAAAGAAGACAGTAATGCTTATAGAGCGTATAAAACGAAACAAATAGAAGAAAGACATCGTCACCGTTATGAATTTAATAATGAATACAGGCAGCTATTAACAGATAAAGGATTAAAGATTACAGGAACATCACCAGATAATCGTTTAGTGGAAATTGTAGAGATTGAAGATCATCCATGGTTTGTGGGCGTTCAATTCCACCCAGAATTTTTATCTAGACCTAATAGACCGCATCCATTATTTAACGATTTTGTTGCCCAATCACTTAAAAAACATCAACAATAAACAATTGAATTAAGCCTAGATAAAGAAATGAATCTTTATTTGGGCTTAATTTTTTTATCATTAAAGTAACGGTTTATTTTGTGGGAAAGTTTGATAAAAGGAATAGAAGTGCACTAGATTGTAAATGACTATAGTAGAAAACAAATGAGGTGCATCTATGAAGAAACAAAATAGAAAAGAAAAGTTTGAGGAATGGTATTTTAAGATTTTAGATATCAAGCAAAGAAAAAACATTATAGGACAAATAAACATTAAAGAAGAAAATGGGAAAAACAATGGTATATGTCATTTACTCTATACTATTAATGAAGAACAAAAAGAAGACACTATACCTATTCAAAATGTAAAGGTAAATAAGAATGGAGTAAATTGGGAAAACAATATAATCACTAAAAATAAAGTTCAAATAGATATAGACAGTCACTTTAAGGGAGAATTAATTATAGAAGATGTTGTAGACACAAAAAAATCACTTATTAAACCAGGTGTAATGGGATATTATCAGTATCTGCCAAAGTTGGAGTTTTACGAAGATATTGTTACATTACAAGGGAAAATAAAGGGTGGATTATATGTAAATGGTAAAGCAATTGATTTTAGCGGAGGAAGCTATTATCTTCAAAGACAATGGGGAAACAAATATCCTAATGTGTGGCTATGGGCTGAGTGTAATGGATTTCAAAAAAAGAAAAACTTAGCACTAAATATAGGAGTAGCTAGATTAAAGTTATGGTTTAATTATTATACAGCGTTCGCAATTCCAGTTTATTATGATAATCAAGTTGAAGTATTTGCAAATTACAATGGAGGGCAAATTGCAAAATTATATCGCTATAAAGGTTATGTACATTTGATTATCACACAAAAAGAGAAATTGTTAGATGTTAAAATTTATGGAAGAGATGAATTAGAGTGCGTTTTAGATAAGGAAACACATGGTATTAGAGATGTATATGGATGTAATAGAGTAAAACTAGAAATCAAGATGACTCAAAATGGAAAAGTTATTTTAGAAGATATGAGTTTGGAATGTAATATAGAAATGGGTGGAAATACGTCTAAATTGAAGTAAACAAACATAATGTAACTATAGGAGAGGAGGTATAGTGATGTTAGGAATAAAAAAACAGTTTATTAAAAATATGATTAAGTTAGAAGTGGTGGGGAATGCACCTGGAAAACTCCAAATATATGTTGCACAAATTAAGAAAATAGAGGATGAGTATAAGCATTATGAGTATTATGCAAAAAATGCTATTTCCCTATTAAATGGGGTGCAAGATCTAGACGTAGATTATGATAAGGGGATCATTAATATTAAATATGATGTAACAAAAACAAATGCACAACAGGTTTATAAGTGGCTTCAAGTGATTGTAGATATTGGGATAGACTATTATGATGAACTTAAGGTTATTTGGGAAAAAGATGAAGATGAGGATCAAAAGGTAGAAGAGATCTGGCAACGTATGAGAACTGTTTTAACTAAAGCGTTAGCAAAAATATAGTGTAAGAAATTTATTTGATAGTTGTCAATCATTATCTTTTAACATAAAATTTAAGGTAGTATGTTATAGAGTACAAAAGTTAAAGGAGTATGTTAAATGATTGGAATTATTGGCATAATGGATGAAGAGATTATTTCCATTAAGAGAAAAATGCAAGTTAACCAGCATATAAAAATTGCAGGAATGCAGTATTATATTGGACTTATTGATGATAAAGAAGTTATAGCTGTAAAGTGCCATCAAGGAAAAGCAGGAGCGGCTATATGTACACAGATATTAATTGATCAATTTAATGTAGAGTATATTATTAATGTAGGTGTAGCAGGTGGGTTAAATCCAGAGTTAAATATTGGTGATTGGGTGATTGCAAGCGATTGTACAAAAGTAGAAGGTGAGACTTTATTTGATGATAAAGAAATTGCTGCTAATGAATTTAAAACAGAAACTTATATTGAAATGAACCAAAAACTTATTAAAGTAACCGAAGAAGGGGTTAATTTACTTAGAGGCAATCAAAAGGTATTTATCGGCTATGTAGCAAGTGAAGACGAATTTGTATGTAGTATGAAAGTTCAAAAACATATTTATACCCCACATACAGCTTATTGTGCTGAAATGGAAGGTACTTCAATAGCCAATACTTGTTTTTGGAATCAGATTCCTTTTGTAATGGTAAGGATTATTTCAGATAAAGCGGATCAAAATCCAGACATGAACTTTGAAGACTTTGTAGATGAATCAGCTAGAAATACAAGTAGAGTGATTGAAAATATAGTGCGCCATATATAGGAGCAAACCGTGATGAAAGATTAGGTGATTAATGTAGCAATTCTTTTATCATGGTTTATTTTTTTACACAATAACTTTCTAAAAAAAATAAAATATGTTAAAATATAGAAAAATACAAAAGGGGGGATTGCATGATTATCATTTTATTAGTTTTTCAGATCATTATAGTCGGACTAACAGTATTTACAACACATATGATAGAACATAAATTTAAAACAATACAGAGAGGCTTAGAAATATATTATAGTAAAAGAGCCTACAAAACAAAAGCTAACATTGAATTTATTGAGTGTATTGTTAGTGAATATAAGAGGCTTTGTAGTGATACAGATGAAGAACCAGACTTGCCAAGTGCTATTAACATCAAATTACATAAAGAATGTATTGGCAGATTTTCATATGATTCTATTAAGAATATTGCTTTAAAAACAAGACATATGATGTGGGGCATTGTAGGACTTCAATGCTTAATTACTTGGATTAATAGAGGCTTTAATGAAAGATATACATTGGGAATGATATTTGGAAGTTTACTTATTACGATTATGATGTGTTTGTACGGAATAATTAAGGGAGTTACAGAAAAGGAAGAGATGCTTATTGATGAGATCACACATTATATAAAGAATGTATATCCGATTGAAGAAGTGAAAAAACAAAATAAAGAACTGACAGATCAAAAAACATATATGGAAAAAGAAAAAATTACAGAAGAAGATAGCAAGGAAAAAAATAGTCTAGAACAGATCAAAGAATGTAGTGATAGAACTGAAAAAGTATGCAAGGAAAGTGTTAAAGAGATTGGTTTAAGTGCAAATGATATAGCACAATTTTTGAAAAATTTATGATAGAGGGCATATTGCTCTTATTTTTTTAGTAAAAATATTGTTTTTGTAATAATATTGGGTATTTTATTCAGCGTAAGATTGAACTATAATAGTACATGGTGAAAAAAGAAATTTAGCCTGTCGAAAACTAGGAGGTTTGGTAATGAGTAAGATTACAATTGACTACTCTAAAACTGGAGTACAAACACATGAAGTAGAATATTTTAAAGAACAAATCGCTGTAGCACATAAAATGCTACATGAAAAAACTGGTGCCGGAAACGATTTCCTCGGTTGGGTAGACCTACCGGTTGATTATGATAAAGATGAATTTGCTCGTATTCAAAAAGCAGCAGATAAAATTAAATCTGACTCAGATGTATTAATTGTAATTGGTATTGGTGGTTCTTATCTTGGAGCTAGAGCTTGCGTTGATGCATTAAGTCATACATTTTATAATGCAATTTCTAAAGAGCAACGTAAAACACCAGAAATTTATTATGTAGGAAATAATATTTCTGGAACTTATTTAAGCGATTTATTAGATGTTTGTGAAGGTAAAGACGTTAGTGTTAACGTTATTTCTAAATCTGGTACAACAACTGAACCAGCAATCGCATTCCGTGTATTCAAGAAATTCATGGAAGATAAATATGGTAAAACAGAAGCTAAAAATCGTATTTTTGCAACAACAGATAAAGCAAAAGGTGCGCTTCTTACATTGGCTAAAGAAGAAGGATATGAAACATTTGTTATTCCTGATGATGTAGGTGGACGTTTCTCAGTTCTTACAGCAGTAGGTCTTCTTCCAATTGCAGCAGCTGGAATTGATATTGCAGAACTGATGAGAGGTGCTGCAGATGCTAGAAGTGAATATAGCAATGAAAATGTAGAAGAAAATGCTTGCTATCAATATGCAGCAGTTAGAAATGCACTTCTTAGAAAAGGTAAAACAACAGAAGTGATCGTAAACTACGAACCATGCTTACAATACTTTGGAGAATGGTGGAAACAATTATACGGAGAAAGTGAAGGAAAAGATGGTAAAGGTCTTTACCCATCATCTGTTAACTTCTCAACAGATCTTCACTCATTAGGTCAATACATTCAAGATGGTCAAAGAATTTTATTCGAAACAGTTATTAATGTAGAAAATCCTAGAAAGAATGTGACACTTCAAGAAGAAGCAAGTGATTTAGATGGACTTAACTATTTAGCAGGAAAAACAATGGATTTTGTTAATAAACAGGCTTACCAAGGAACAATTCTTGCACACGTTGATGGTGGTGTACCAAACGTAGTCATCAACTTACCTCAAATTGATGCTTATAACATGGGTAACTTAATTTACTTCTTTGAAAAAGCTTGTGGTATTAGTGGATACTTATTAGGTGTCAATCCATTTAACCAACCAGGTGTTGAAGAATATAAGAAAAACATGTTTGCTTTACTTGGCAAAAAAGGTTTCGAAGCATTAAGAGAAACTCTATTAAAAAGACTTCAAAAATAATAAAAGATAGTAAATGTAAAAAGAATTGGGTGTAAGGTTGCACCCAATTCTTTTTTTGAGAGATATGTAGAGGGTTTTCTGATATAATATAAAGAAAAATGAGTTAAGATAAGGAGCATAGAGTAATGGATGGTGAACAAAGAAGAGAAGCTATTCTAAATCTATTACAGAATCAGAAAAAGCCAACCAGCGGTGCATATTTAGCACAGATATATAAAGTAAGTCGGCAAGTAGTGGTTCAAGATGTAGCACTACTTAGAGCAAAAGGTAATGATATTTTGGCTACAGCAAGAGGGTATATACTAAATAAAGAAAGTAATATTGTACATCATCGAGTTGTTTTGGTGAAACATACTGAGAGTCAAACAGAAGATGAGCTTAATACAATAGTAGACAATGGCGGCTGGATTAGAAATGTTATTATTTTACATCCGGTGTACGGTGAGCTTGTGGGAGACTTAGGTCTTAGAACGCGAAGAGATGTTAAAGAGTTTGTAGCTAAACTTAAAGATTCAAAGGCAAATCCACTATCTAAATTAACGGATGGCATTCATATGCATACTATTGAGGCAAGTTGCGAGGAAGAATTAGACATTATAGAAGAAGAATTAAAAAATAAAGGATATATAGTAAAGACTGCTACATAAAAAATGTAGCAGTCTTTACTTTTTAACGTGAAAGGAGTAAGTATATAAGGAAATATACAAGGAAATATACCTTAAGGATGGAGCTTATAATAGCGCCATAAACAGTAATTGAAGCCTGAAGAAATGGTATCAGCCATTTTCATAACAAGAGACAGCCTAGTGTTTTGTAAAACTACCATATTCATTAAACTGCTGAAATTAACAATACCTGTTATATGAAGGTGGCCAACAGGTGGAAGTTCTTTTTTGACTCCTGCGCCTGGTTTGATGGCACCTTCCCCTAAAGTAAGGCAACCTACGTTTTCAGAAGCGCCCAAACAAGCGTCTATAGCAATGGTTAGTGCATTAGGATGTGATTTAAATATATCTGCTAAATTTTCTTCAAGATTTTTAGCATGAACGGGATGATCTAATGTGCCGTATAGATAGACTTTTTCATAAGGAAGGTCTTGGAGCTTATAGCCTACTAATGGACCAAGGCTATCGCCAGTAGCTCGGTCTGTACCAATACATATAATAACAAGTTCATGATTATGACTAGGTAGATAAGTTAAAAAGTAATTTAATAATTGCTCACAAAACAGGCTTAGATGATTTGTTTCATTAATATTAATGTAAACAGGTTTTGCGTGTAATTCAGTGTTCATTTTCTCACCACTTTCTTAGTCTAGTATTAGGGTTTCCAATTATTTACCTATTTATTTACAATTATTTAGAAAAACCTCTTACAGTTAATGGTAAAAAATCTATGGGTAAAAAATTCAAATATAAATAATAAAAATTCAAAAACCGATTTTATAGTTTGGTATAAATATATTTTAAAGAATAGAATTACCAAAAAAAGTAAAAAAACAGAATAAAAGCACAATAAAAAAATAGATTTCATCGACACTAAAGATTAAAAAATGAAAGCATAGTATAGTATGCTAATGAAAATGGATAAAATTGGAAAGGGGTATACTATATATGGGAAAGGTAAACTATAGACCAAAGAAAAATCAAGGAAAATATGAAGCTAGAAAAGAGAGCATTATACAACAAGATACAAAAACAACTTATGACGAAGAAGAATTGCAGTTTAAAGAGGCTCATGAGGAAGAAATAAAAAGCAATTTAGATGAAACACCTAAAATACCAGTGGTCAGTAATAAGAAAAATCAAAGCAAGCTCGATAACATCAAAGTTATTGGAGATTTAGAATGTACATATCATGTATATATTGAGGATTATGCATATACATATATTTACCAATTAGCGGCAACTGATCTAACAAAAGAGATTTCAGCTGCACTAATTGGAGAGATTTTTGCAGATAGTAAAGAAGTGATTGTTAGAGCTGTTATACCAGTTGATATGGATAAGCTTTCTGAGGAAGCTGAATGGATTGATATGAATGTAATGGAAGAAGTAGAAAATCAAAGAAAGTCTTATTTTGCTGATCAAAATATAATTGGTTGGATGCATATGCAACCTGGATATGGTACCATGCTAACGATGAAGGAACTAAGAGAACATCAAAGTGTCTTTGAAGGGTGTGGAACGGTATGTATGTTAGTGGATGCAATTAATAAGATTGAAACTATATTTGTTTATGAGGAAGATGAACTAAGAGAGCAAAGCGGTTATTGTATGTATTATGAAAGAAATGAAGAAATGCAACAATTTATGTTAGATCATCCTTCTGTATCTGGGGTCAAAGAAGAAATGAAGGATAATGTAGTTAATCAATTTAGAGAAATTGGGAAAATTAGAAAAGCAGAATATACACAGCGTAAAAATTTAAATTTAACAGTTATGGCAGCCAGTATTATATTAATAGCATTAACTGCAGTTATTGTAAAAATGAACGATAATAAATCTTATGTAGATGTGCTATCAGGCGATATGGAAAAAGCAAAATCTAATACTTTAGCGTTTATAGAAGATGAAAAGAATGAAAATACTTTAGAAGATAATAAAGCATTACAAGAACAATTGATGCAAACGAAAAATGATGCTGTGGGATTAGAAAAGACAGAGTCAATTGATGCAAATGGAGAAAAGGCAGAGCAAAATAATGAAATAGAAAGCCAAAGCGAAAATTTAGTCATAACAAATGAAAATGAAGAAGATAGTAATAAAGAAGTAGCTGATGATGGTAAATCAGAATCAGACTATACAATTTACAAGGTGGAAGGTGGAGATACTTTAGCTGATATATGCTATAAACAATATGGAAGTGCCAAGCGATCTGTAGAAGTTGCTAAATTGAATGGGCTCACTAATACGAATCAACTTTTTGTTGGACAAGAATTAAAGATGCCAAAATAGAAATAAAAGAGAAAAACATCATATTTTTGTATAAATTTTTAAACAAAAGTTGTATTATATTTAAGTAGGCTATTTTGTATAACAGGAGGTTATGAACGTGAACAGAGGCCCGCTTAAATGCTTATTTGTATCAAGTGAAGTAGCACCTTTCGCAAAAACAGGTGGATTAGCGGATGTAGTAGGTGCATTACCTAAAAAACTTAGAGAACAAGGTGTTGATGCTCGTGTTGCAATGCCATATTATAGCAAAATGCAAAATCAGTTTTTTGAGCACGATGAACACTTTTTAACAAGTTATGATGTTTATTTAGGGTGGAGAGTGCAGGGAATAGGAGTTTATTTTGATGACTCTATATTACCAACCTACTTCCTAAAAAGTGATACTTATTTTTCTAGACCTGAATTATATGGCTATCAAGATGACTATGAACGCTTTGCTTTCTTTTGTAAGGGTGTATTAGAATTATTGCGCCACATTGATTTTATGCCAGATATTATTCATTGTAATGATTGGCAAACAGGTCCTTTGTGTTTGTTGTTAAAGGATATGTATAGCAAGGACACGTTTTATTCCAAGATCAAAACGGTATTTACGATACATAACATAAAGTATCAAGGATTATTTGGGAGAGAAGCACTTAATGTATTGGAACTAAGTAATGACTATATGACATCTGAAAAAATAGAGTATCATGGCGCAGTAAGTTATATGAAAGCTGGGCTACTATATTCAGATATTATTACAACAGTAAGCCCTACTTATGCAGAAGAGATTAAAACAAATGAATATGGATGTGGTTTAGATCGATTACTTGGAGATAAGTTATATTATAAGATTGTAGGAATTTTAAATGGAATAGACTATGACATTTATAATCCTCAAAAAGATCCACATATTTATAAGAACTATACTTGGCGTTCTTTAAAACGTAAAGTAGAAAATAAAAAGCTCTTCCAAAAGGAGTATGGCTTAGAAGAAAAAGAAGATAGTATGCTTATTGGTGTTGTATCAAGAATTACAGATCAAAAAGGGTTTGATCTAATGAAAGATACAATTGAAGGCATGTGGGTAATGGATAAGATTATGCAACTTAATGTTCAGTTTGTTATACTAGGAACTGGTGAAAAAGAGTATGAGGATATGTTTAAACATTTTGCATATAAGTATCCAGATAGAGTAAAAGTATTTTTGACCTTTAATGAACCACTTGCACAGAAAATTTATGCAGCAAGTGATGTATTTTTAATGCCTTCATTATTTGAACCTTGTGGATTAGGACAACTTATTGCTATGAGATACGGAACTGTTCCTATTGTAAGAAAGACAGGAGGATTAAAGGACACAGTTATTCATTATAATAAAGAAACAAAGCAAGGAACAGGCTTTGAATTTGAAGAATGTTCAGGGTACTGGATGTATAAAAAAATTGAAGAAGCCTACACATACTATAGTGAATATCCAGAAGAGTTTAGGCAAATGCAACTCACAGGAATGAAAAAAGGTTTCTCCTGGGATGATGCAGCTAAAAAGTACTTAGAACTTTATGAATCTATGATATAAGACTATGACAATAGATAGATAAAAAATGCCAAGATAATGAAAGATGATTATCTTGGCATTTTTTATTTATACTGCATAAAGAGAAATTTTTAAATCGTACTTTGAAATCTATAAAGTGTGTTGTATGATTAATTGGATAGAGCGTTAGTTAGGAGGAAGTAAAATGGCTGAAGTCTTGAGTAAAAAACAACACAAATGGACTAACATTATATTAGTTATTGTTTGCTTTATAATAGTTGCCTATATAGCTTACATAAGAGGCTGGATTCCAACACAGTTTGGAAGATCAGTTGAGCTAGAAGAAAAGAAACAGTTGCTTGAATTAAATTCAAAAGAAAAATCTTATGTTGGAATAAATAATAAACAAATATTTCATGTGTCACAGGATGGAATTAAGGCCTATGATTTTGAGGGAACGGAGGCATGGAGGGATACTTTTAGTTTTACAGATTTTGTTGTTGTACAGAAAGAACCTTATATTGCAGTAGGTACAAAAAGAGGGACGAGCATTCATGTGTTTAATGAAAAGGGAAAACAAGCAGAAATTAAAAGCGAAAGTCCAATTGTATACTTTTCAGTTAATGAAGTTGGTGGCGTAGTTGCAATAGCCAATAATGATGATCAATATACTGTAACTGCATACAATGAATATGGAGATGGAGTGTGCACTTACACAACATATGTTAAAGATGAGGGGTATCCTATTGTAGCTGAATTGTCCCCAGATAATACTAAAATTGTAGTAAGCTATGTGAGTGTAGACGAACCACAAGTTGTTTCAAGAGTATATATAATAGATGTTTTGAAACCAGAGAAAGAAGAAAAAAATACTGCGAAGTATGGGGGAGAACAAAAAAATAATCTAGTTTATGAAATAGAATTTATAAATGAAGATACATGGGTTACCATTGGAGATGAACTATGTGTTTGGTATGACTTAGAGGGAAATGAACTAGGAAAAGAAGAAAATTTATCATTGGTTTTTGCTCCATATCTTTATAGAAGAAGTCAACATGGATTGGGGTATTTACCAGTTGTTTTAAGTGACAAGCCTACACAAAATATTATTAGAAGGCAAGACAAACTTGTTTATTTTAACCATTTAGGAGAAAAAACGTTTGAAACAACTTTAGAGGGTGGGGTGAAATCAGTTTATGCAGACAACAATGGAACAACCATTCAGTTAGAACGCTCCTTTTTTGGTTACAATAAACTAGGAAATTTATTTTTCACATATACAGCGAATACGGATGTGAACAAAGTAATCTATAAACCGACTATTAGAAAAGGGATTGCTGTTACGAAGGAAGGCGTTTATGTTTTAATGCCAAAAAAGGAGATAGGTAAAAATGGTTGATTTAGTACTGATTATACTTATATTAGTCTTTGCATTAGTGGGGTATGGAAATGGACTTATTAAGGCTCTTGTTACATTAACAGGTTCAATTGTAGCATTAATCATGTCATTTATTGTCTATCCTGTGGTAAATATGATTTTAAAAGCAACTGCAATATATACTATTATTTATAATGGCGTATTTACAAAATTACAAGGAATTGATTTTGGAAAAGGAATACAAACCCAAGGAAAAGCTATTACAGAAAATATAACTTGGCTTCCTAAATTTTTAACAGAGCAGATTGCCAGTAATAACAATACAGCGATGTATGAATTACTAGGCGTTCATACATTGGTAGAATATATAAGCACTTATATTACGGATATGATCATTGGAATGTTAGCAATACTAATTACTTGGTTTGTGATAAAAGTGGTGCTTGTAGGCATTTTAAGAAGCGCAGGAAAGATTGTTGAGCATTTGCCTATTATTTCAGGGTTAAACCATTTTGGAGGATTTATTGTAGGAATCTTTAAAGGAATATTTACTGTATGTATTATTACATTAATTGTTCCAGCATTCTTAACAGTCCCCAGTCTTGCAGATTTGGGAATGTTATTGCAATCATCTTATTTAGTGCGTTGGTTTTATGAACACAATTTAGTAATTTGGATCTATCATTCATTGATTGATTAAAGAAATAATCATAAAGATATCCTAAAATGTTTAATATGCTCTCTTTTAGGCAGACAAGTGAAATAATAAAAGCACTTGCTACTTAGGAAGGGAGCATTTTCTTTTACTTATTCATACTTTATTTGGTGAAAGAGTTAATGTAAACAAGTAGTTATTAAAAATGGATGAACTGCTTAAAATGAAAAAATGATAAAATGAAAAAATGTAAAAAAACATAAAAAAGTGATTGACAGTTGTTAAGTGACATGATAATATTATATTCGTCGCTGAGAGCGATATCAAATGAACTTTGAAAACAAAATAGTAACCATAAAACCAGTCGATTCAAAATGAATCATAGATTCATTAATGAGTACAAGGTTAGGAATAATCTTTTATGTATTAGTAAACGAGTATAACTCGAGCCAAGACAACAAGAGTTATAAAGAAACTTTAAGTTGTTTATCAAATTTTTTATGAGAGTTTGATCCTGGCTCAGGATGAACGCTGGCGGCGTGCTTAACAC
>CAKVCL010000023.1 GCA_934725855.1 uncultured Cellulosilyticum sp.
AACCTATAACCCTTGAAGAACTTGTAAAAGACAATGAATTTAAAGATTTAGTTCAATAGTTTTCTTGTAAAGTGGTGCCATTTTAATTAATAGGACTTATAATTCAATAGGTTCTGTTACCTTTTAGCCCTACTCATGATTACAAATCACTGTATCGCCATCTTTTAAATCCCCACGAAGTAGTGCCTCTACCGCAGCATCTGCATTTCCCGTTATTGCTCCATAAACCTCTACACCCACTTCTTGTACGGCTCCTTTTGCCCCAGCACAAATTTCGTTGCAGATTAATACATCACACTCATATTGTGTTAAGAAATTCACTACCATTCCTCACTAACCCATCTATTTCATTTATAGTAATCAATTCCCGCTTTTCTTGCCTGACTCATTAAATCTCTTACTGCTAGCTTATACATTTTGCCATCCTTAATAAAATGTGTGCCACACTGCCTAAAATTGAAATTTACATTGTTCTTCACACATTGCTCTCTTATAGATAATACCCAGTTGTAATCTAGTGGACGCGCCTCTTTATCAGATTCTCCTCCTACAACAACGAGTTCAATATTATTTAAGTAAGGTTCTAATTGAATTTCTTCAATAAGTGGCTGACATACAATATTCTTATGTTTAATCGGCAAGGTATTAAAAATGCTAAGCCGCTCATCCGCTCTTTTTTGATTTTCAACAGTACAGCCTACCACCACATTGTCATACCCATCTCCCCAATCATCAGGAATACACGCCATAAACCGCTCTATACGTTTTGTTAAAAAGTGAAACGTCAAATCAGAACGTTCCTTCATCATCTGCCAGCATTCCTCTCTCCATGAGTCCGCATCTTCAAGTAAAAAATCAGTTGAAAAACATACATGAACAAATTGACCAGACTTCATCCTGTATTCACCCTTCTTATTTTTCTCAATAGGTGCATAAAACTTATCCGTTTTAACGATTTCATCTGTATTGATTCCTCTTTTAAGATCGCCTTTATGAATATAGCAAAATTTGCATCCTTCACTATATCTATGACAGCCTCGCCAAGGTCTCCACATCCCCATTTTGTTACTCTCCCTTCTTTTGTACCCTTAATAAAATCATTGTTCTGCAAAAATTGAATTCATCTTAATTATACAATGATAAACTTTTCAGCAAAATGTTGCAATACACAAGATATCACTTTAGGCGCCTAATGCCCTTTTCTATCCTCTTTCATAATTGCTTTATCTACAACAAAAATAGACATAACTTTTTTGCCATGTCTATTTTTCTACTGACTTTCTAACCCTATTTATCTATTTTTGCGCTTTATGCAGCTAACTCTGCAGAATTAAGACTTTCTACAACCTCACCACGAATTTCAGCTGCTGTTTTTATTTTTTTATTCTTAAATAATGCGTAACCAATAAAACCGCCAAGTACGCTGACTGCTGCACATCCTGTTGCAGTTATAAGTACTTTTACTGGCTCATTGTATGCAAACATAATGGCAAGTCCTGCAATAGGTGTTGCTGTACCTGGTGTCATATTGGTAAGTCCCATGAGTGCAATGATTACACCACTCATTGCCCCTCCAATAAAGTTTGTCACATAAACTGGTAGTGGATTTGCACTAATGATATCTGCTTGTGTAAGGGGTTCAATTGCTACTGCAATTGTATCTTTTTTAGAGCCAAATTTCATTTTATTAAAGAAAACATAGTTCATGAATGATGAACCGAATACTGCTAATGCACCGATAGCCATTGGTGTGCCTGTAAGCCCTAACATCGCTGTAAGTGCCATTGAACTAAGTGGTGCTGTGGCTACAACTGTAATCATACCACCTAAAATGATTCCCATAATAATTGGACTTGCATTGGTTGCTGATAAAAGCACTTGTCCAATTTTAAGCAAAGTCCCATCCACAACTGGTTGCATCACTGTTGCTACTAATCTTGCAAGTGGTGCACAAGTTAAAATGATAACGATTAAATCAAGACCTGCTGGTACTTTCTTTTCAAGGAATTTTACAACATAAGCTACTACATACCCTGCAAAGAAGCCTGGAAGAATCCCAAACTCTGCAACGGCAAGACCTGTAAGCACTGCATAACCTGGTGATACACCTAAAGCAAGTGGTACTAAAATAGCTGCTGCAACCCCACCAAGGCTCCCATTAGCATCTCCAACCCCTTTTAAAAATTCAATATTGAATACGCCGCCTAAGAAAGCGGAATGGAAAGCTTCTACTAAGAAACTAGCACATGCAGCATTCGCCAATGCTCCCATGGCTTTCATGCCATTAGGTGCTTTGTAGCTAAATAAAGTAAATAAACCAAGTACAATCACTAATAAGCCTGTTCCCATAAGTATGTCCATCATTCATACCTCCAATAAAAGTGTTATATTCTAGTCCTTATATGCAATTAAACTGTTAAATTTTACAGCTTAAGCCTCTTTACCAAAAACCTTTTCCTTAAATTTAAGGCCAGTAGGCGTGACAGCTACGCCGCCAAGTGCTGTTTCACGTAATTCCTCTGGAAGGCTTCTTCCCACCCTATACATTGCTGCTAAAGCTTCATCAAATGGGATTTTAGAATCCACACCCGCCATCACAAGATCAGCTGTTGCTAAGGCGCTGATTGCACCCGATACATTACGTTTGGCACATGGAATTTCTACAAGCCCTGCCACTGGATCACATACTAATCCCAATACATTTTTAAAAACAATAGCAGCTGCATCAAAGCTCATCTTAGGTGTCCCACCCATCATTTCTACAACTGCTCCTGCTGCCATAGCTGCTGCTGAACCGCACTCTGCTTGACAGCCCCCTTCTGCTCCTGCAAAGGTGGCATTCATTCCAATAATCATACCGATGGCTGCTGATGCAAATAAACCTTGGATCATTTCATCTTCTGTTTTATCAAGCTGCTCCCCTGCTGTTAAAATAACGGCTGGAAGAATCCCACAAGAACCTGCTGTTGGACAGGCTACAATCCTTCCCATTGAACCATTTACTTCAGATGAAGAAATAGCCATCGCCATTGCCTTAATAATAGCTGGTCCCATAAGCGATTGACCTGCTTCAAGATATTGCTGTAAGCGATACGCATCTCCACCAATTAAACCACTCATTGAATAGACTGCTTTTTCTCTTCCTAAATTAGCTGCTTCTCTCATCACAGATAATGTTTCTCTCATAGCTTCGATTAAGGCTTCTCTTGTAACCCCTTTATCTTCCATTTCACGAGCAATAGCATACTCACTTAGGCTTATTTTCATTTCCTCACAAACTGCAATAAGTTCTTCTCCAGATTTTGCGATTTTCATTATTGTGCTCCTCCTACTGGATTAATTGAAATGACTCTATTCATGCCATCAATTGCTTTGATTTTGTCAGTAATATGCTGTGACGGAACACCATCTAACTCTAATGTCATCGTTGCCCCTTGACCCTTTTGACTTCTCACAAGCTTAATACAAGCAATATTAATGTTTTCCTCTGCTAAAAATGTTGATACCTTAGAGACTGTTCCTACCTTATCATTATGACAAGTGATCAGTGTATGATATTCTCCTGTGATCTCCACTTTATTGCCATTGACCTCTGTAATTTCTACAAGGCCACCCCCAATAGAGGAACCCATTACACTCCACTCTATATCATTGATATCTTTAATGAGCATTTTTACTGTATTAGGATGCGCATCTCCAAAGTCGCTTGGAACAAATTCAATCCCAATGCCTTCTTCCTTTGCAATCTCAAGAGAATCTCTAAGCCTTTCATCATGAGGCTCCATACCTAATATCCCTGCAACAAGGGCTCTATCCGTCCCATGACCCTTATACGTCTTACTAAAAGACCCATGTAATAAAAATATCACTTCTTTAATCTTATTATTTACAATCTTATTTGCAATCTTCCCTAACCTTGCTGCTCCAGCAGTATGAGAAGAAGATGGACCAATCATAATCGGACCTAATACATCAAATACACCTACATTAGCCATATCTATACATTACCTCTCTTGTTTAGTGATCTTTCTAGAATAAAAGCCACCTTACTATCTTTATTTGTTATATTTGCCAATTATTAGGTGTCTCTTATAAATTTATTATATAATATGACTAATTATTTGTACACTGGTAAATGTTTTTATAAACAATGTATACAGTAACTTTCAATTCTGTCAACAATGAATTAAACAATAAATACAATACAGCGCTTATAAATACAGGCTTCTTAAATCGTTTTAGAATTCAGTCTATTTTTGTTAACACATAAACTTTTTTCATGTATACATACATTTTCCCATTGTACCGGTATATTTCTTCGCTTGACTATAATTTTCCTTACACGCAATCTGTCCTCTTTTCATCCTCTTCGCTACATATACATACTTATTTACAGATAAATTTACCCATTAATTTAGGCCTATTCTCTCTATTTTTTAACTCTCCCTCATATACTACATAAGTTTTCTCAAAAATGGATTCATATTTTTCATCTTCCTGTATATAAATAATAACTTTAAGTAGTTTCACTATTTATCAGCCTCCCTTGGATGCCAAATAAATTTGCACTTCGTCTCTTACATCAAAACAAACCCTGTTTTTAAGCGTAAAAACAAAAAATTACTCTATTGCCAAAATAATTCTTAAGCATTCCTGACAGCTGTTTTCACTTCTAAAATATTTAACCCTACAGTTAACTTTTCGTCCTAGAGCTATTGCCTTACTTACCTTAAATCGTTATGTACATTCTACTGCTGATACAAGGAAGGATGCGATTCATAAATTACAAAAGGCCCTAAGTGCATTGTAGTCACCTAGGGCTCAATTTTTTAATTAATTATTCCATAAAACAAAACTAGAGCGCCGCCATGGCGCCGCCCTTACAAAAGTATCCATTAACTTTTTAATTCACTTTAATCATATCTTTTTTAATGACATATGTCAATTGCTTATTATGTACCCCTAGCAAAAGCTAGGGGAATTGTTGGTCTACATCGTTACGCATTATTAAGAGGCTTAGTAGGAACTGTATATATATTATATGCACTTCAATCTATTTTAATACTTCTTTCCAATTTAAAACAAATCCTAGTGCTTCAAGTTGCACAAATGGATACTTCTCAATAATCTGTTCTAGAGAACTCACATACCCATCCCATCTATCAGAATCAACAATCAGCTTCTTTAGAACAAAAATATAACTAAATACCCGATCATTTCTAATACCATACTGCTTGTCTTTATTAGAAAGTTTTGGTTTTATTACGATTGGTCTATTATATAATCTTCCTCTATGTGCACATACATTTCTTATAATAACTAATCCTCGTAGCCAATTTTGAATATATTCTGGTGGTACACCATAAACTTCTTTTGCAATTCGTTTTTTTATTTCATATTCCGAGTTACTATATAGCATAGAAATTGTCCCAAAAGTTAGCATCTCAACTACTACCCATATAGGGAATTGTCCATCATACTTTTCGTTATAATACTTTATAAATACTTCATTTGTCTTTTTATCTGACTTAATTGTTTTGTCTAGATCCTGAATAAATTCTTTATGATAATCTAGATTTTCAAAACCTTTGTTATGTCTATACCCTAAAGCACCATGTTGTGCTGAATGATAATAAGCAATATGCGTTCTAAAAGACACTTCTACCACATCTAACATTTCCAAAAGTAATCCCCTAAGCTCTACATCAAAATAATAAAGCTGCATCATATCACCAAAGTTTATGTCTTTATAGAAAATGTCTTTATTCCTTAATGTTAGCGTATATCCACTCAACCTATAATAATTAATATGCCTCAATGTTTTTATTGCTTCATCCTTATCGTCAATTATAAGTCCACGCTCTTCCAATATTTTTATCTGCTCTTCTATAGATTTAAAAGGTTTTACTTCAGGCATAATTTTCCCCCTAAAAAACAAAAGGCCTATCATGTTACGCATTTAATAATTATTTCTAATTACTAAAGAGGCTCGATAGGATCTGTTAAATTTATTATAGGAGACAACATAGGCATTTGTCAATGCAAATATCGTAAGCGATGAATAATCTACCGTCTGCGCACTTGATTTATTTCTATTAAAATAGTGTATATAACATATGAAATTGAAACCAGTTAGTCATTGAAATCGGATCCACTTATATTATCAATTAATAATATAATATTTAGCTATTTACATGGAGCCTCTACAAGTATGAATAATTGCCCTAGAAAGCATCCTATGAAAAATAGGGCTTAAAGACACACAATTGTATCATACTTGTCACTCCAAATAAATAGTTCGCTATGCCTAAATATCATATTATTCTCAATTGGTATTGTGGGTGGTTCCAATTTGGATTATTATATACAAATGCCTAGCTTAATGAATAAACCACTTCTATGAACTATTACTTTACCTTTGTTTGTTATTTCTTTTGGCATTACTTTAGTGTAAGCTACTTTCATAATGTTTCACTTCCTCTCATAGGTTATAGTCTTGCTCGCTTGAACTAGAAGTTTAGGACTCTGCAAAATTGTGGAGTAACCCCCTCACAACTTCCAAAGGGTATGCTTGAACAATACTGTCGTTCTAACCGACAGTATTTTCATGACTTCGTGAATTGTCATCCTTAAAACGGATAACAATCTCGTGGCTTACTGCTCTTCTGAAAAGAAAAGATCTTGAACACTTACACCTAGTACGTTAGAAATCTTTATCATGACTTCTCTTGTTGAATTTGTACTTCTACCACTTTCTAAGTCCCCGATATACTGTTGACTTACACCTACTTTGTTCACTAAATCTTTTTGTTTAAGCCCCTTTTCAATTCTCTTAATTTTCAACTTTAATCCCATAAATTTTCACCTCAATTATAAAATTTTCATTTTTGAAAAGTTATTTTGTAACTCTATATTACTTTTCATTTATGAAAATGTTAAGTAATTTATTAAATAAAATTTGCATTTTTGAAAATTATAAAGTATTATCATTATAGGAGGTAAAAAGACAATGGGTATAAATGATTTTATTAAAGTTGGTGAAAAAATTAAAAAGGCTCGTATTAATGCTGGCTATAAACAAAAAGACTTTGCTGCTAAACTAGGGATTCCAGTGTCGACACTTGCTAATTATGAAGCCAACAAAAGAGAACCAAAAAGTGAAATGTTAATCAAAATAGCCGAAGCACTTCAATGCTCACCATTGGAATTATTAGATGATAGTGCTACGCAATTTGAAAAGTTGGATGTTATATATTCAAACATGAAAGAAAAAGTTCATACACTAGAACAAATACAAAGATGGTATGGAGAGGAATACGCTGAATTAATGGGTAAATACGAGTCATTAAACGACTTAGGGAAAGCCGAAACACTAAACTATATCAACTATCTATCAGAACAGGAAAAGTATAGAAAGGAGTAACCGCCATGCAAAACTATTATTCAACCGTAGACGATATTGTCTTAACGTTTAGTAGTATTTATGAAACAAACTATCTCGAACAAATACAGCTACACTACGAGCGTCCTAATGGTAAAGGGTTCGACATAGCCGAATTAACACTACCAACCTACAACTTTACTAAGATAATGGGATTTAATGAGGATGAAGCCTTTGAGTTAGAAAGCTACGCACGTGATAATGCCCCTCTAATATGGGAGATCGCTCGGGAGGTGTCCACACATGCCTAAAGCCTTAATGGACTTCTTAGGATATAGTATTTATTTTTGGTCTAATGAAATGTCGGGTAATAGACTAGAACCTATTCATGTTCATGTTTCTAAAGGCTCTCAAACTGAAAATGCCACTAAGATATGGATTAAGCCTGATGGGATAGAATTGCAAAACAATAATAGTAATATTCCACCTACTGATTTAAAAAAGATACTTGCTTATATTGCCAATAATAGAAGCAGAATTGTTGATAGATGGTATAAGCATTTCGGAATGTAGATACACCTTTTATTTGCACGAAAATAGCCTGTATTGAGTTTTATATACGTCACCCTAAAGTATAAGAATGAAAATATAAAGCCAATACAAGCCACAAATAGAGGGTTTATGAAATTGTAAGATAGTAAGCTAAATGTGAGAAGCCATAAAACCATTGAAAATACGACGTTCATAACACCAATATCTTACTATCTTACATTTATTTTTATAAATTAATATATAAAATAAAATATATATAATATATATAGGGAACTGTGAAAAATGTGATACAAAGGAAGTGAGATAAATGCCAAACATTCATAAAAGAAAAGATGGTTATTACTATGTACGTATACCTATTGGAAAAGATGAAAACGGCAAATATCAATACGATATTATCTTTGATAAGAAAAAGACTGTATTAGAAAATAAATTAAAAAACTACGAAAAGAATAAAGGAATAAACGGCGAAAGATTAGACAAAACCCCATTCACACTTTCAGAATGGACTTATAGGCATTTATTTAATTCAGTTCATGCCAATGTGTCAGCTAGTACATTTAATGGCTATATGAGTCTATATGAAACACATATAAAAGGCTCTGAACTTGGTGAAATGAAAATAAAAGATATTAAGCCTATGGATCTACAAAACTTCTTAAATAATCTTAAATCTAAAGGTAAACATACCAAAGGCGAACAATTAGCTGCTTCAAGTGTACGCAAATTAAAATTTTTATTAAGCAATACGTTTAAATCTGCAATGATTAATAATGTTGTTGCTCATAATCCTATGGACTATATTAAGCTACCTAAGAATACTAAAAAAGAAAAGTCAAGGACTGCTCTTACTGTAAACGAACAAGCTGCATATATTAAAGCCTGTGATAGTGAAAGGTATGGATTTTTATATATCCTTGCTCTTTTTACCGGAATGAGAATGGGTGAATTGATTGGACTAAAATGGGAATGTGTTGATTTTGATAAGAAGATTATAACAATAGCTGAAGCAATCAAATATACTACGGTTTATGACTCTGAAGGTAATTCGCATAAAGAACACGTCACAAAAGCTCCAAAGAGTGAAAAGGGAAAACGTGAAATTCCTATCCCTAAATCATTACTAACACGATTTAAAGAATTAAAATTACAATCCAATAGTGATTATGTATTCAGTACCTCAAACGGTACTCCATTAAATCAAGGCAATATCAACCGTGGTCATACTGCTATTTGTGAACGTGCTGGAATAAATCACATTCCTTTTCATTCATTACGACATACTTATGCTACTAGACTTCTTGAAGCTGGCGAAAACTTTAAAACCCTTCAAGAATTGCTTGGTCATGCTGATATTAGCACAACCATGAATATATATGCTCATGTTCTGGAAAAAACCAAAAAGAATACTGCCGATAAGTTAGATAAATTATTTTCTAAAATGGTATAGCCTTCAATGCTTGTAGGCTATTTTTTTATGTACAATTTCTGTACAAATTTTGCACAAAAACCTATCCAAAACCCCATTTTTTTATATAAATACTGGAAATTATAGAAAAGAAAAAAGAGGACTAAAAAGTCCTCTATACCTTGTAAATCCTATGTTTTTAATAAAGCTGGAAGAGGGACTCGAACCCTCGACTTACTCATTACGAATGAGTTACTCTACCAACTGAGTTATGCCAGCTTAGTGTCGTTTGACACTTGTATACTTTATCATACTTTTATAAAATAATCAACCACTTATTTATACTTTGACTGCCACTTTATGTTATTTTTCTTATTCTCAAACTCATTTTATCATACATTTTCTATTTTTATCATACGCTTTAATGAGTCATTATTGCATAGGGGTTGATTGAATGCGTGAGTACACTATCCGTTCTTATGATCGTGAAGCGGCATTAGCTTATGCAGAGAAATGGAGTTTTTCTCGTAATCCGGCTTACTATGATTTTAGCGAAATTGGTGGGGATTGTACCAATTTTATTTCTCAGTGTATTTATGAGGGTTGTAAGGTTATGAATCCAACTCAATATGTGGGTTGGTACTATTATAATGTGAATAATCGAAGTGCGGCTTGGACAGGAGTTCCTTTCTTTTATAAGTTTATGATTCATAATGAGGGTGTTGGTCCTTATATGCGTGAGGTGGCGCGCCCAAGTATGCTTCTTCCTGGTGATGTCATTCAATTTGGTAATGAAGGGAAGGGATGGCATCATAATTTATTAGTGCTTCAAACAGGGTCAAATTATGATGAAGTACTTATTGCCACTCATACCTATGATGCTTATAACCGTCCTCTTTCTAGTTATAGTTTTTCTATGATTCGTTTCTTACATATAGAAGGCATAAGAGTTTATTAATTTATTCTAAAAGTCAAAAAACAAGGGGCTGTTGCAATAAAAGCATATACCTTATAAATATACAAGTTATTAAGCAAAATCAAATTTATTTGCTTTAACGATTGTATATTTATAATTTGAAATGCTTAATGCAACAATCCCTTATTTTACACGTTACAAATTTATTTTTATAAGTTTTAATCGATTCTTATAAACTCTAATGTATTCTTATAAGTTTAAAAAGGCTTCAAATCTTGCTCTTACGGCTTCTTCACCAATAATATGCATAATGGTGTAAAGGTCTGGTGTATTGGTTCTGTGGCTGATGGCTGTTCTTACAGCACCTGCTACGTCAGACACCATTCCTTTGAAAGCTTCTGGAGTTTTCTTGTAAGCTTTACGATCGGCTGTGTAGCCTAATGTAATAGCAAGTTCTTTTAATTCGTTAAACCATGTTTCTTGGTCTGTATCATAATTGTAAGCTTCTTTGTAGGCTGCAATGATGGCTTTTGCATCTTCCATCGTGACATTTTTAGGGAACTCTACCTCGCTAGCTGTTTCGTTGTTAAAGCATTCATCATAGAAGTAAGAGATTTTTTCTTTAACTTCTGACCATTTGCCATAGTCTTTACGTGGCTTTGGTCCTTCTTTGTCAATGTTAAAGATTTCTCTTGTCATGGCTTCATGTTTTGTAGCAAGCTCGTACATTTCTGGTGCGAATTCTTTTGCCCATTCGGTGTAAAGGTCATAGACTTTATCAGCTGGCATTTTTGAAATGACGTCTTTACTCACATCATTTAATTTAACAAGGTCAAATAATGCCCCACTTTTGCTCATTTTATCAAGTGCTACTGGGAATTCATGATAATCTACCTTTGGATTTTCCATACGCCATTCTTCATAGCTTGAGTTGATAATGTTAAGTAAGTATTCTACTACTGAGTCTTTTGGATAGCCTTCTTCTTTATAGTAAGATACGGCGCTTTCTGGGTCTTTACGTTTTGAAAGTTTACGTTTAGAATCGCCATCCATCTTCATAACGTTTGGAATATGTGCATATTCTGGTCTTTCAAATCCAAGCACATCAAATAATTGAACATGTATTGGAAGGGATGATAACCATTCTTCTCCACGAATAACTGTTGTGGTGTGCATTAAGTGGTCATCAATGGCATGTGCAAAATGGTAAGTTGGAAGTCCATCTGCTTTGATAATTACCACATCTTGAATATTTTCTGGGAATGATGTTTCACCTTTAATAAGGTCTACAAACTCAATACGTTTTTCAGCATTACCAGGTGATTTAAGTCTTAAAATATATGGCATACCTGCATTGATTTTTTCCATCGCTTCTTCTGGTGATAAGTTTCTATAAATGGCAAATTCACCATAGCAACCTGGTGTTAATTTTTGAGCCGTTTGTTGATCACGCATTTCATTTAATTCTTCTGCTGTCATAAAGCATGGGTAAGCTAACCCTTTTAAAATTAAATCTTTGGCAAACGTTCTATAGATTTCGGCACGTTCACTTTGTTTGTAGGGTCCGTAGATTCCTTTAGAAGAGTTTTCGCCTGTCATCCCTTCATCAAAATCCATCCCATAGTTGTGCATGGTAGCGATTGTATCTTCAATAGCCCCTTCTACTTCTCTTTTTTGGTCTGTATCTTCAATACGAAGATAAAAAATGCCCCCACTTTGTTTTGCTATTCTTTCACTAACTAGAGCTGCAAATACACCACCAATATGTTGGAACCCTGTTGGGCTTGGTGCATAACGTGTTACCTTTGCGCCTGCTGGTAAATCTCTCTTTGGATAAGCTGCAATATAATCTGCAGGTGTTTTTGTAACATCTGGAAAGATTAAATCTGCTAATTGTTGTAAACTCATGTCTCCACCTTACCTTTTCTTTTTTATCTCATTAGTAAAACCTTTCGTAATGTTACCACCTTTTAAGGGTTTCCATCACGAAAGGCTTAGCATGATTTTCCTCTATTATCTTTATTCATTATACCTATCCTTACTTTCCTTGTAAAGACTGGTTATGGTGAGTTTTTTCTGATGATTTCTCTACTTGAATCGGTTTAACCCGTTCTAAAACACATTTAAGCGTATCATCCATAAAAATCTCTTTGATTCTTGAAATACTTTCTTTTAAGTCGCCTTCTTTTCGAGCATAGGTTTCATTTTTTATGGCAGTCAGCACCATACCGATATAGCGGATATCTAACCGGTTGCGCATAGCTTCTTCTAAATTGGCTTCTTTTAAACTTTTTTCTAGTTGTTCATAGACCACGAGTTGATCTTTCCAAAGCTGCTCATTATAAGAATGCAATGCTGAGTTCGGGTGCTGCACATAATGATACCAAGCGTTTCTATCTATGGCAATTCTTTCACCACTACTTACACATTTTAAAAGTACTTGTACCATAAAAACCAAATCTTCCATAATTGAAAGCTTTGGCACAAACTGAATAGCGTGTGATTCTATAAAACTTCTTTTGTAAAGTCCCCTCCAGACGCTTCCCATAATCATCGTATACTTTGGCAATAAATCTGACATGCCAATCATATCATTAATTAATTTTTCAATGATGTCTTCTCCTTCTAGCATTTCATCTTCAAATTCAAAGCACTTGGCTTGACTTCTTCTTTTAGTATCTTTAAAGAAATTGCAAAGACAAACGGGACTCTCCCATTTTTTGATTTGACGCATTAATGAAGCGTACATTTCAGGTTCGACCCAATCATCAGGGTCTACAAAAGCAATATAGTCACCTGTTGCCACTTCTAATCCTCTGTTTCTAGTAAGTGCTACACCTTCATTAGGTTTATCAATCACCTTAATGCGGGAATCTTTTGCCTCATAAGCTTTGCAGATTTCTAAGCTGCGGTCTTTAGACCCATCATTCACTAAAATAATTTCAAGTGCTTCATACGTTTGAGCCAATAAACTTTCTAGGCACTTTTCTAGGTACTTTTCTACATTATAAATGGGTAAAATGACACTAATGGTTTCCATATTGTCCTGCCTTTCTAATCTCAATCACTGAGCCTAAACGCTTCGCTTCCTCTAAGTCATGTGTTACACAAATAATCGTTGGTTTTTGCTTGTGCCAATAGGCTAATAATACCTCTATAATATCTTCTTTAAGGTAATCATCTAAGCCCTTAAAGGGCTCATCTAGGAGCATTAAATCCCCTTCATAAGCAAATGCCCGCCCCAGTGCCACTCGCCTTTTCATGCCCCCACTTAATGAGGGGACAAACTCATCTGCCACTGAAGTTAATTGCATTTTTTCTATCATTTGGCCTACTTTTTCTTTTTTGATTCTCTCAGGCATCGTGTCCTCTAAGACATATTCGATATTTTCTCTCACCGTAAGCCATGGCATCAAACGGTCCTCTTGAAACACAAAAGCTACCTTTTTATGTGTTAATCCTAAAATTTGTCCACACTCATAAGGTTCAAGCCCTGCTAATATCCTCAGTAAAGTGGTTTTTCCACTGCCACTCGGTCCCATAAGAACACTAATTGCCTGCTTTTTAAAGGCTATATTAAAGTCCTCATAGACGCGTTTTTCTTTATAGCTTTTACCAAGATGCTTGATTTCAATCATGCCTGCCTCCTTTTTTTAAAAGTAAAGCCATGACTTTTTCACAAGCTTCACTCAGTAAAACAATTACTAAAATCCAAGCAAAAACTTCCGTGGTTTCAATATAAACCTTTGCCTCAAATAAAGCCCTACCAATGGCATACTTAGGAAGGGCTAAAACTTCTGCTGCAATGACTACTTTCCATCCCATTCCTAAGCCAAGCTCCAAGCTAGTGATTATATAAGGCCGAAGCTGTGGCCAATAACACTTTTTAATCACTCTAGCTTTTGGCACCTGATAAAGCTTATTTAATTCTTTAAGTCCCTCATCGAGTCCCACAAGTCCTGCTAACAGATTGGTATAAATAATGGGGTAAGCCATTAATATACAAACAAAAATAGGCACACCATCCGACTTAAACCATAAGAGTGCCAAAATAATAATCGCCATAATGGGTGTGGATTTCATAAAGGCCATCATAGGCTTTAATAGTACTTTTACAAAATGAGATTTATAGCTTGCTATTGCCATCAAAACGGCTCCTGCAAACGATAGACCCACTCCCAATAACACCCGAATAAACGTTACACCAATGAGTTTATAAAAAGTAATCTGTCCCATCATTTTAATTAATGTCTTTAAAGTGTCATAAGGTGAAGCAATCAGCACTGCCTTTCCCACCACCCAATAACTTACCTGCCATATCCCAAGCCATATGAAGGCAATGAGCCATTTTTCTATTTTTTTATTTACTGTAATAGAAGCTTTCATCTGGAAGACTTCCTCCTATGGCTTTAGGATTCTTATCTTTTAAAATGTTATAAAATGCTTCCAAATCATTTTGAGCCTCTTGCCCTTGTTCCCATACGATATGCGCATTAGGAATCGCTTTTTGGGCTATTTCTGCTTTTTCAAATAGTCCAACCTCAGCCATCATTTTAGCTGCCTTCTCTGGCTCTGCATTGACAAAGGTTACAGATTCTAAATAATCCTCTAAAAAGCTTTCGATTTCCTTTGGATGATCTTTTACAAAATCTGCTCTGGCAATCATAACCCCCATTGGCAAATTAGTCCCTTCTTGCTTTTCCCATATTGCATTTAAATCGATTGCCCTCTTAACTTCTGGTGCTTTGGTCATTGCAATCGTTACATGAGGCTCAGGTAGCAAGGCAATCGTGCTTTCCTCCGCTAGAAGGGCATTTATGACTTCTGTGTGATTTGAAAAATACTGAACCTCTACGTCTTTTCCTACTTTGAGTCCTGCGCCTTCAAGTAATTGATTTAAAATATATTCTGGGGTACTCCCTTGTCCACTTGCTAAAACTTTCTTTCCCTTTAAATCAGATAAGTCTGTAATGGACTCACCTTTTTCTACAAGATATAAAACGCCTAACGTGTTGACCCCAAGTAAACAAATGTTTTGCTTTGTTTTTGCATTTAATACGGCTGCCAAATTGGATGACACGCAAGCCATTTCAAGCTCACCACTTATGATTTTTCCTGTGATTTCATCTGGACTTTGATAAATTGTAATACGATAATTTTTATTTTGGTCCGCTATTACCTTTGTCATGCCCATTCCTGTCGGTCCATTTAAAGTGGCAATATCCATAACTTCCAATGCTTTTTGCTGCCTGCATCCCACGCTAAATACCAGTACGCTTGTTCCAACTAAAGATAAAACTTTTTTCATTTCCATAGTTTTCCTCCCTTTAGCAAAACATTTCCTTTAAAATTTTTCCAATTATAAAATTCTATAACACGTACAAACTATATTATAGCGAAAAATTTCTTTAAAAGGGGCGGAAACAATGAAAAATTTCAAATTTTTTCTTATCCTATTACTTTGCTTAACCACAATGATTACCCCAACCTTTTCATCCGTTACAAAGGAGTCTGCTATTGTCCATTATGTTATGAATCAAGAAGTGACCAAAACCACCGGTGAAGAAACGCCTTCAAAAACACCCCCTTCTGCCGAAGAGCTTAAAACCATGTTTAAGCCCATTGTGCTTGAAATTATCACGAATCGTAACACTTGCATTAAAGCTTTAGATGACGAAAGCTTAAAGGCTTCTTATAATCTAGATATGAAAGTGAGTAAATGGGCTTATGAAAGTGAAGCACAAAAAATTAAATACCTAAAAAACTGGTGTGATAAGCAAGCTGTCAAGTTTGACGCGATTAATTCCGATATTAAAATTCGCAAAGTCAAAGAAAAAGAAAAGGACCTCTATAGCATTCTTTGCTTTAATGCCACCAGCTTTACTTATAGTTACTTAGATACGCCTGATGTCCCTAACACTTTTTATTTAGGAACGTCCCACTATATTAATCTCAGACGTGATGGTGACCGCTATATTATCACTAAAGAATGGTATACCGATCCTTTTGCTGATTCCTTACATCTAGATAGCTTAAAATCTGAGGAAATGAAGGACTTTATTTTACATCATGAAGCTCCTAGTTTTAAACTCGATGAGCGTACTCAAAAAGCAATGGACTATGCGCATATGTATTGTGGGGTCAGCCCTAATCCAGCCTTTAACTTTAAATATAATAAAGCTTATAAGAACTTTAATCCTGATGGCGGAGACTGTGCCAACTTCGCTTCTCAGATTCTTCACGAAGGTGGTGGTTTTAAAAAAAATGGGATTTGGAACTATGATGGCCGTGCAGGCACAAAAGCTTGGGTCAATGCACAAGCCTTTAAAAACTATATGGTAGGCAGTGGCCGCGCGGGCTATATCGCTAAAGGCACTTATCAACAAATTTATAAAGCCGCTTATCAAATGCGCCCTGGTGACTTTGTAGCCTACGAAAAGAAGGGTAAAATTACGCATATTTCTACCATTACAGGTTTAGATTCCAAAGGCTATCCACTTGTTACCTGTCATAATACCGACCGCTTGTTAGTGCCTTATGATTTAGGTTGGAGTGATAAGGGCATTCGCTTCCATTTAATTAATGTTTATTATTAAACCCACTAAGGAGTTAGTTTTGATAACTGCTCCTTTTTTATTGGGTGCTTTAGCTCCATTGTAATGGTAAATTTTTAAGGCTGTCACACCGATTGTTAGTGCGACAGCCCTTTTTTTAACCTTCTAAAAGCTTTTGATAGCTATCCAATGCCATAGCTACAGCATTCATTAATTTGGTCTGATAAGCTTTATCACAAAGCATTTTATCTTCTGTCCAGTTACTCATAAATCCCATTTCAAAAATAACAACGGGTACTTTAGACCAGTTAAAGCCTGTCATATCACTCCGTTCAAAAATGCCATTGACTTTAACCTTGCTTTCCTCAAGTGCTTTTTTTAAGCACTGTGCATAACGATAACTGGCTGGATAAATACCTGATGTATACTTTCCAGTTTGAGATGGGACAATCAAGACAGCCCCCATTTTTCCACTATTTGCGATACTATCACAATGCAATCGAATAGTCATATCGGCCTTTGCTTCATTAGCAATTTGTGCCCGCTGGACATTACTTACATTAACCTCGTTAGTTTCTCGCGTCATAACCACCTTATAACCCTTTTGCTCAAGAATTGTCTTGAGCAAAAGACCTGCTTCCATATTGACTGCATATTCTGGCTTTTTCGTTCCCACACCCGCTGTGCCCGATGCCACTCTAGCTTTTTTACTACTAGAACCTGGCGCAATAGGTTCTCCTTTCGGATCCCCTTTAGCTTGATGCCCTGGGTCAATACAAACCACAAAATTTTCCTTTGCCCATAGTTTAGGCGACTGAGTCATCACTAAACACATACATAACATATAAATAGTGATTTTCTTAAATGTCCTCACTTTTGTCCATCTCCTTGCTGCCTTTTTCATTTAATCAAAATCTATCTTTTTATTTATATGTAATTTTCATATTTTTACTCTTCCCATCTAAAAATATTTCTTGTAGTTTAAGTTCAGGCAGTTAAAAATACACTTTGTATCACATAATAAATCATAGGAATAAAAATAGCGGGTAGAAAATTTGCGACCTTAATTCTTGTAATTTCAAGCATATTAAGTCCTAGTGCAATAATGAGCACGCTACCAATCACACCAATATTCGTAATTTGTGCCTATCATTTTCTATCCTCTTTTCATGATGTTTAACTATTTTCATATTATCTCTTAATCTATTTGCTAAAAAAATAGTTCCTACCCTATCAGTAAGAACTATTTTTCTTAAAACAGTAACCATTAAACTAATACTTTTCTTAAAATGGCCATTGCTTCATCCACATGTGCTTTTGTAATAATAAGTGGTGGTACGAAACGAACAACCTTTTCACCTGCTCCAACCACAAGCATTCCCTCTTCAATACATTTCTTTTCAACTTCTAAAGCTGGAATGGTTAACTCAATGCCTTGCATTAACCCAATGCCTCTTACATCCACAATGCAGTTGCATTCCTCTTTAAGCACAAGAAGTTGTTCTTTCAAATAACTTCCCACTTCTTTAACATGATCTAAAAGACCATTCTCCGTTAATTCTTTTAAAACCACACCAGCGGCTGCAGTTACAAGTGGATTGCCTCCAAAAGTAGACGCATGATCACCAGGCACTAAAACGGCAACTTCTTCTTTACAAGCCATTGCTCCTATAGGTACGCCGCCACCAAGGCCTTTTGCCATAGACACCACATCTGGCTTAATGCCATATTGCTCAAATGCAAAAAGTGTACCCGTACGTCCAATACCAGTTTGTACTTCATCTACCATTAATAGAGCATCATTTGCCTTACAAAGTGCGGCAACTTCTTGAACAAATTCTTTAGTCGCAGGAATCACGCCGCCTTCACCTTGAATAACTTCTAAAATAACAGCACAAGTGTTTTCATTAATTAATGCTTTCACGCTTTCAATATTGTTATACTCTGCTGCTTGAATATTAGGAACAAGTGGCAAAAAGCTCTTTTGATATTTTTCTTGCATGGTAACGGATAATGCACCATGTGTTCTTCCATGAAAAGATTTTTTCATGGCAATAATCTGTGTTTTATTTTCACTTTTCATTTTGCCATACTTTTTAGCGAGTTTAAGGGCTGCTTCATTAGCTTCTGCGCCACTATTGCAGAAGAAAACTTTATCAAAAACAGAGTTTTTGACTAAAAGCTCTGCGGCTGTGGCAAGTTGTTTGGTGTAATAATAATTTGAAACATGAAGCATTTTTGAAACTTGGTCTTGTAATACTTTAGTTAATGTAGGATGATTATATCCTAAAGCATTAACGGCAATGCCTGCACACATATCCAAATACTTTTTACCATTTTCATCATATAAATAAACGCCATCCCCATGGTCAAGTACAACGGGAAAACGACCATAAGTATGCATCACATATTGCTCGCTTTTTTCAATGACTTCGCTCATTATTTTGCCTCCTTTTTGTACATCATCGTTCCAATACCATTTGGTGTATAAATCTCAAGTACTAGCGCATGTTTCTTACGACCATCTAGAATATGGACCATGGATACCCCTTTTTCAATGGCTTGCATACAGCATTCTACTTTTGGAATCATACCACCAGCAATTACACCCTTTTCTATGTACTTTCTAGCTTCCTCATCACTTAAGAAAGAAATGAGTGAGTTTGGATCGTCTTTATCTTTTAATACGCCCTCAACATCCGTTAAGAAAACTAATTTTTCAGCATTCATAGCTGCTGCAATGGCTACAGCTGCATAGTCTGCATTAATATTATAAGTATTTCCTTCATCATCTGAACCAATAGGTGCAATGATTGGAATAAAGCTATTATCAATCAGTGATTTTAAAAGTCGTGTATTAACCTTTACAATATCCCCTACAAAGCCTAAATCCACACCCTCTTTTTCGATTTTCTTAGCGCGAATCATTTTACCATCTTTACCCGTAATGCCTACTGGACAACCGCCTTGTCTTGAAATCATTTCTACAATTTGCTTGTTTACCTTACCTGCTAAAACCATTTCTACCACTTCCATGGTTTCCTTAGTTGTCACACGTAAACCATTAATGAATTCAGACTGAATATCTAAGCGTTTAAGCATGCTGTTAATTTCTGGTCCACCCCCATGTACGATGATTGGTTTAAGTCCAACTAATTTCAGCATAACAATATCTTGAACAATCGTTTCATTAATATTTGGGTCAAGCATGGCACTTCCACCATATTTAATGACTACTGTATTTCCATTAAATTCTCTAATATATGGCAAGGCATCAATTAAGACTTGTGCCTTTTCTAATCCGTCTTTTACTAAATCCTGGTTCATAATGAGCCCCCTAATCTATCTATTTTCCTATTTATAAGTCAAGTGTTTTTAGGTTGTGTAAGCCAATTAACTACGATAGTCCCCATTAATTTTTACATAGTCATAGCTTAAATCACAGCCCCAAGCTGTAACACTTACATCGCCTTCACCCATTTCAAGTAAAATGGTAATTTCTTTTTCTTCTAAGATTGCTTTTGCTTTTTCTTCACTAAATGCAAGTGGCAGACCTGCTTTTAACATATGCTCAATACCAGCTGTACTTTCAATGGCTATATTTACTTTATTAGGGTCAAATGAAACCCCTGAATACCCCATTGCACAGAAAATACGTCCCCAGTTTGCATCTTCACCAAAGAATGCGGTTTTAACTAAATTAGATGTTAAAACACTCTTAGCTAATGTCTTACCTTCTTCGAAGCTTCTAGCACCTGATAAACGAACTTCTAATAATTTTGTAGCCCCTTCACCATCACGGGCAATAGAAACGGCAAGATATTTGCATACTTCATAAAGAGCTGCATAAAACTTGTCAAAGGCTTCACCTTCTGAATCAATCACAGGATTGCCTGCAAGGCCATTAGCAAGAACAAGTAAGGTATCATTTGTACTTGTATCCCCATCAACGGTAATCATATTAAATGAAGTCTGTACGGCTTTACTAACCGCTTTTTGAAGCATTTCTTTTGTAATATTTACATCCGTTGTTACGAAGCTTAATAAAGTTGCCATATTAGGATGAATCATTCCAGCCCCTTTACCCATACCGCCTACGGTGATTTTAATATCACCAAGGTTTTCTTCAACGGCAATGGTTTTCTTAACCGTATCTGTGGTCATAATGGCTTCTGCTGCTGATTCTCCGCTTTCAAAGCTGTCACTTAATAGACTAGCTACCTCAGGTACCCCTTTTTTAATCGTATCCATTGGCATTGGCACACCTATAACACCCGTTGAACAAACTAAAATATCTTTTTGATTCACCCCAACGGCTTCTGCAAAAGCAAGTGCTGTATCGGCTGCGTCCTTCTCTCCTTGAAGTCCTGTTGCTGCATTAGCATTTCCACTATTAATAACCACGCCGTGTACCGTTTTACCAGATTCCAAAATGGCTTTATTCCAATGAACAGGTGCTGCTTTTACCACATTTTGTGTAAATGCCCCTGCATAAGTACAGGCTGTCTCACTAAAAATAACTGCTAAATCTTTTTTCTTTGCTTTTAATCCTATATGTCCACCAGCCGCTTTAAATCCTTTAGCTGCTGTAATACCGCCTTCTATTAATTTCATACTATGTCCCCCTATTCTATCTACTTTTAACCGAGTAAATGCTGATAATATATATTATTATAATTTTGTTTTTTTATTTTTCAAGTATTTTTTAGAATTTTTATAAATACATATGTATTTTTATACAATTAAGTTCTATAATAGAATAGATTCTATCAAAAATGCCTTGTTATGATATCTGACAAGCATTTTTAATTCGTAGATGTATATTGGCAGAATATGTGCTAGGATAAAATCAATGCATTATCCTACTGAATAAGGAGTATCATAATGGAAAATTATTCAATTTTAATTGGTCAAGATCAAATGCGTATTAAAGATATCAAAGCCCTTCTTTCTCAAACCTATTGGGCGCATCAAAATTCTATAGAAACCATTCAAAAATCTTTGGAGCATTCTTTAAGTTTTGGTATATTAGAGGTTTCATCCGAGAAACAAATTGCTTTTGCCCGTGTCATTACAGACTATGCCACTCGTTTTTACATTGTAGATGTTATTGTAGATGAAGCCTATCGCAGTATGGGAATTGGTAATATGCTGATTGAAGCGATTGTAACCTATGATGACTTACAAAACTTACGTGGTTTATTAATTACTAAAGATGCCCAGGAGCTTTATAAAAAGTTTGGTTTTGAGACGTATGATATTACTTGTATGCAAAAGGTAGTTACGCCATAGACCTCATTAAAAAAGAATCCCACATTTTTTAATGGGATTCTTTTTTATCGCTTGCCTTCTAAATGAAAGACAGTTATTTCTGGTGGATTTAAAAAACGATAGGGTAATTGACTTGTACCAATTCCTGAATTCACATAAATGCGCATCGTGCTTTTTTCACTTGGTGTATAAAAGCCTTTTACATATTTCTGACCATAAGGCACGGTAAAAGGAGCTCCTATAATAGGCAATCGTACCTGCCCCCCATGACTATGACCCGACAACTCTAAATCAATCGGTGCATCTGATAATTTATGGGTCACATCTGGGGCATGGGATAGAAGGATATTAAACGACTTCTCGTCTAGTCCTTTTAATGCCTTTTCAAAATTCGGCTTACTCAGTACAATATCATCTACCCCAACTAAAGTGAGCCTACTGGCATCACTGAGTTTAAGATTTATTTTTTCATCTACTAATAATTGAAAGCCTGATGCTTTCATCATTCTTTTATATCGCTTTGTCCCATTGCCCCCATGGTCATGATTGCCAAAAACGGCATATTTTCCATAACGACTTTCAAGCTTTGCTAGAAGCAAAGTGACGCTTTCTTCATCGGTAAACGTCTTGTTATCATCGATTAAGTCGCCCGCAAATAAAAGAAGATCTGGGGATAAAGCATTAATCTTTTCAACCACTTTATTAAAATCTTTCAAGCTATAATATGCACCTAAATGCACATCATTAAAAAGTACAATCTTTAAATGGACGTCCTTTGTGAGCTTGCTCGTTTGTATTGCTTCTTCTTTTACAATTAAGCGTTTGGGTTCAATATATCGGGCATCCACCCATAAGCAGCACCCAATGAGTAGTAGTGTAAAGCCTATCCCTATAAGCTTTTGAATCAATTTTACGGCCCACTTAAAAATCTACTTCACCCCCTAGCTGTTTTCTCCATCATTTACCTTTATTCCTTTTCCCTTTGTTTTATGACAGTTTGTTCATGTTGTAATAAAAGGGCTTGCAAATCGGTGCGGCATCCCATAAAGCCTACTAACTTTCCTGCCGCTCCAATCACTCGGTGACATGGAACAATAAGTGGTATTGAATTGGCTTTATTAGCACTTCCCACTGCTCTTACTGCCTTAGGATTATCAATGCTTTTAGCGATGTCCCCATAGCTTCTTGTTTCCCCATATGGAATGTTTCTTAAAGCTTCCCAAACCCTTTTCCTAAAGGGCGTTCCTTTTATAACAAGAGGCAAATCAAAGCTTATTCTTTCTCCATTAAAATATTCTTTGATTTGTTTGATGGCTTCTAGGCAAAGCACTTCATCTCTTTCAACTTCTGGATGCTTTTGCAAATAATCTTCTAGGCATTCTTTTGTTAAACAGACTCCTTCTACGCCCTCATCACTTACCACAACGCCTATTTCACCTAAAAGTGTAGTCTGTAAAGTGTCATATCCTCTTTTCATCCCTCATTCCTCCCTAGCATTTTTCTTGCTGCTCGCTGCTTAATTTTCTTATTACTCCATCTCTTTTAAAACGATTTCGATTGATTTTTTAATCACTTCAAAATCATAGCCACGTTGTGCTAAAAAAGCATAAAGTTTACTTTTTAAAGTATAAGTATCCGCTGTCTTTCTTTTATAATAATCGATTTTTTTTCGAAGTAAACTGATACAGTTTTCTAGGGCTTCATCTTCTTCATAATGAGCTTCTAATGCCTTTTTAATTAGCTCTTCTTCTACCCCTTTTGCCTTTAGAGCACTTGAAATGTAGCGTGGTCCCTTTTTAGAAAAACGTTTTTTATCCTTTACAAAAGCTTCTGTCAGCCGTTCTTCATTTAGGTACCCATACTGATAAAGCTTTTCTATGGCAAACTGTATGGCTTCTTCATCATACTCTTTTTCTTTTAATTTATCCTGTAGTGCTTTTTCAAAATAATTTCGTTTTCCCAGTAAAAATACAGCGTAATTAAAACACTTATTTCTATTTTCTTCTTTTAAAATATTCTCTAGTTCAGCTTCATCTACTTCCATCCCTTTTTTTAGTCGCAGTCTGACTAAAGTATCCTCTGTGATACCACAAAAAAAGGCTTCATCTAAAAACAGGTTATAGCGCTCTCCATTTTGCTGTCTACTAATTTTGGTAATTTTTTTCATGCGCCACCTCCTTACTTATAGACATTATAAATCACCTAATGCTTTATAAAGATAAACCATAGCCTCTGCTTTTGTTAATGGTGCGGTTGGATTAAATGTTTCTCCTTTTTCTAACCATCCTAAAGCATAAGCTGCTGCAATATAGCCTTTATAAGCTTCATTTACTTTTTCATCTTGATAAGGATAAACAAAAATATCACTTTTACTAGCTAGCTTATTATAGGGTGTTAAGCAAACTAAACAATAAATGCCTTCTTCTCTTGTAAGATATTGATTGGATGATTTTTGAATGAGCTCACGTTCTGTCCCATCTGAAGAAAAACTTTCAAGTAACTGCTTCATTTCCTCTAAAGTAATGGCTTCATTAGGTCTTAGCTGATTGTTATGAATATAAATGCCACTATAATAGAGATTTTTAATTATCTGCTCCCTTGGATGCCCTTTAATATCCGTATATAAAATAGGTGCTTCTTCCTTTATTTCTTCTCCTAAACCATTCACTTTTTTACCTGTATAAGCATCCCATTGCACACCTGTATCCTCATGATTATACACCAGTGAATAGCTATGTTCTCCTGTCTTCATGTAAAAAAGCTTTAATCCAATCTTTTTCACCATTTCAGCTTCGCTCATTTTGCCACTTGGTGATTTAAAACTTACTTGATTCCAATTTTTATTGTAGCTTGTTATTTCTTTTTTAATAGGGTCATAACTAAAATAAATGCCATTTCCTTCGACTGAAATATTATTTGCCATTCTTTCATAGTAAAAATATTGTGTTTCATTGTCCACGCTAGGTACGCTAATCCCTTTAAGTTTTACAGCTTTAACATTCATAGGTGCGATTTTCTCTAAGAAAGCTTGTCCATCTTTTTCACTCCATTTACCTTGTTCAATTCTTTGAGCTAAATCTATATTGTGTGTCTCACTTTCTAAAGCTTCTAAAACTTTTAATTTTCCTCCATAATACTGTAAGATCTCTCCTGTTTTAGCATCTGAAAAAAGCATAGCCCCTCGTCCATTATCTTCAATCACATTGCTAAATTGTATACCGATCCCGTATGCTTCATCGTATTTTCCTACGTAGGTATCTTTAATCTTATATTGATTGAGTGCTGGAAAAAAAGCAGCTGCCTTCTTTACAATTTCCTCTGGCTCTAAAAACGCCTTACGATTTTCTACTTCCACTCTCTCATAAACTAAAAGCTCACCATTTCCCTTATCTTGACTTGATAAACTAGCACTTTCAGTCATTATATCTGAGTTTTTATACAAACTGACTTCATCTACATAAGGCGTAATGACCTTTCCAGTTTGTGCACTGATTCCTTTTTGCTCGCTGTTTCTCATACCATATATTAGAAAACTTTTGGTTTCGTTTTCATCATGACAGAGTCTATATTTAAGATCTAGTCCAATATTTTTAAGATAAGCCTTTTGAGCTTCTTCTAAAGTAAGTTTAGGAATTTTACTCTCAAATGTCGCACTTTCATCATAATTAATCCCTTTAAAACGAATTACTTTTCCAGTTTGTTTATGTACCCATACAGATACCTGCTCATTTAATAATGGAATCCCCTCTTCTACCACTTCATAATTTAAGGCGTAATAACTGCTTCTAGAGGGACTTATTTTATCTATCAGCTTTAGCTTGGACTTATAGGCTTTAGCAGCTTGCTCCAAAAAGGCTTCTGCTACCTCCTTTGCCTTTTCATAATCTATCATAGCCACTGAGCTTTCCTCATACGGTTCATCATAATTGTAACTTAGTATCTTTCCATCCAAGCTGCAATTGACTTGTACTGACTGACTTCCTTCTTTATCATGCCATGAAAGTCTATAATTTTCCCCATATTCACTGTAATCAAATTCTGTTAATCCTTCTGGCAGATTAATTTGTTGTTTTGTTTTAAGAATTACATTGGTTAAAGCTTCACTTTTTTCATTGGCATAAACTCCTTGAAAAGATGTACTCATTAAAGTAAGGCCTAACAAAACAGCTGCTAATTTTCTTTTCATATCATTTTCCCCTTCTTAATTTTAATGGTTTACTATTTTCTAAATCCATTATATCAAAAAGTTGCTCTACAGTTTAAGCTTCAATTGTATTAAATCTCCCCTATTTTACATCGCACACAAAAAGGCAGCTAGTTTCCTTTGCCTTACTAAAGTTAAGGAGCCTAACTGCTTTTTACTTTTATATCTATTTCTGCTTTCTAAGTATTTATTTGAAACGAGTTTCTTCCCATGTTGCTGTTTTTAAATACGCTTCTACATAAGCTTCACTCATCTTTGGATGAATGGTTGCTTCATGAGAGATGGTGATATTGGACATGGCAATGGCATATTTTACAGTATCCACGATATTTTTACCCGTCATATAAGCTGCACCAAGACCTGCTACAAATGAATCCCCTGCTCCTGTTACATTTAAAATTTCAAGGCAAGACGCTTTGATGATCCCTTCTTCTTCCCCATTATTATAGTACACACCGTCTGCATCTAAGCTAATAAAAATATTTTGAACCCCTAAGCCTCTTAAATAAGCACCTGCTTTTCGTGCATCTTCCTGTGTTTTAATGTCAAATCCGCATAAAAGCTCTGCTTCATGACGATTCGGTTTAACGGTATGAAAATAATGTAATAAATGTTTCACACGCATTGCTTTTGCCCCGGATACAGGGTCTAATACAAATTTTGTTTTCCCCTTATATTTTTCTAAAACATATTCAATAAAAGGTGGATTATCTGCACCTAAAAACATATACTCTGCATTTTCAATAATATGTGCACGTTCATCTAACGCTTCATGTGAAAATTCATTGGCAAGTTTGGTATCCACTACTGCTGAAACCATTTCTCCATTTTCATCTAAAATCGCTAAATAAGTTGGTGTTGCCCCTCCTTCAATAATCAGGGAATCACTCATATCTAAGCCTGTTTTTGCAGCTTGACGTAAAATTTCTGCCCCTTGTTGGTCATCTCCTAAAATAGAAATAAATTTAGTTGGAATGCCTACGCGTGACATATTTTCAGCAATGTTTCTACATACACCTCCACAAGATGTTCTAATCTGTCCTGGATTAGAATCATAAGGGCGATAATTTGGATAAGAAAATCCAAAAATATCATAAATAGAAATGCCAAATACAAGGACATAAGGTTTATTCTTTTCAATCATTGTTCTTTCCTCTTTTTTACTTAATAAATACTTTTCTTATACATACTGTGTTTTTCATTAATTTCTATAGTATCATAAGTTTTCATTTATGCCTACACTTAATCGATATAACATATATTCCCAAGTTTTTGAATTACACTAAATAAATCTTTGAAATATCAATCACTTTAGCATATAATTACTTTACGCTAACTCATTAATCCATTCAAGCAATTTAAAATAAAAAATTTAAAGGAGAAGCCAAAGGCCATAATAAGATGAATAGTTCAAGTTCAAACACCTTAAAACTTCATGGATTTAATAATTTAACTAAAACCCTTAGTTTTAATATGTACGATATTTGTTATACCAAAACTTCAGAAGATCGTAAGGCCTATATTGAATACATCGATGAGCAGTATAATGCTGAACGTCTTACTCAAATTTTAACCACCGTGACTGAAATGATTGGTGCAAGGGTTCTTAATATCGCCAAACAAGACTACGATCCTCAAGGTGCTAGTGTCACCATCTTAATTTCAGAAGGTGCACTGCCTGAGATTAAGCATGATGCCAAATCTGCTTCACCAGGCCCTATTCCTGAAATTATACTTGGGCATTTAGATAAAAGTCACATCACTGTACATACTTATCCAGAATATCACCCCTTTGAAGGTATTAATACCTTTAGAGCGGATATTGATGTGGCAACCTGCGGTGAAATTTCACCTCTTAAAACCCTTAACTATTTAATTCACTCTTTTGATGCTGACGTCATGACACTCGATTATCGTGTGCGTGGTTTTGCAAGGGATATCACAGGCAATAAACTTTTTATTGATCATCCGATTGATTCGATTCAAAATTTTATTCCTAAGCATATTAGGCGCGCTTATCATATGATTGACGTGAATGTTTATCAGGAAAATATTTTTCACACGAAATGCAAACTTAAACAGTTTGATTTAGACAATTACCTCTTTGGCTTTACTAAAGAAGACCTACATCCCGGAGAAGCTAAAATTATCTCTAAAAAAGTCAAACGGGAAATGGATGAAATTTTTTATGGCACTGAAGTTCGTGAGGCTATGTTCAGCTTAGATGAATATGACGAGGACGACCATTAGCAGGGAGGTTTCTATGACAAATTCATGGTTTTCTGAGATGCACGAAGAAGATGCTAAGTTTTCTATTCGCTTCACAGAGCACCTTCATTCTGAGCAATCTCCTTATCAACAAATTGATGTTTATAATAGTAAAACTTTTGGACGTTTTTTAACACTAGATGGCTTTATGATGCTCACTGAAAAAGATGAGTTTATTTATCATGATATGATTACTCATGTGGCTATGGCAGTTAATCCATCCATTCAAAAGGTTCTCATTATTGGGGGTGGTGATGGTGGAACCGCTAGAGAAATTCTCCGCTATTTAACCATCAAACACGTAGACTTAGTCGAGATTGATGAACGTGTCGTAAGAGTCTGCCAAACCTTCTTACCTCAAACAGCCTGCAAATTAGACCATGATTCACGCCTCTTTTTACATTTTGAAGATGGTCTAGCTTTTGTGCAAACGGCACCTAGCGAAAGCTATGACTTAATCCTTGTGGATTCTACAGATCCTATTGGCCCTGGCGAAGGCTTATTTACTTATGCTTTTTACCAAAATTGTGAACGCATTTTAAAAAGCGATGGCATTTTAATTAATCAACATGAGAGTCCTTATTATCCACATGATGCCTATGAAATGCGTCGTTCTCATGCCAAGATTAAAGCAACATTTCCCATTGCCAAAGTCTATCAATTTCATATGCCAACTTACCCATCTGGCCACTGGCTTTTTGGTTTTGCTTCTAAAAAATATGATCCCATCTTGGATTTACAAGAAGAAAACTGGCAAAGCTTTGGCCTTTATACCAAATACTATAATACCAAGTTACACCAAGGGGCCTTTATGCTCCCAACCTATGTAAAGGAAGGACTTGAAAATGCTTAATACTTCTACAATTCAAACTTTTATTGGCTTCGATGCACCTTTAGATAAAGCACAAGTTGTTTTATTTGGTGCCCCTTTTGATGGCACCACTAGTTTTAGACCTGGTACACGTTTTGCCCCAACGAGCATCCGTCCTGATTCTTATGGACTTGAAACTTACTCCCCTTATTTGGATTTAGATTTAGAAGACTATGCCCTTCATGATGCGGGAGATATTGAAGTCCCCTTTGGTAATACGGTTCGCACCTTAAATTTAATAGAAGAAACTGCAGCTTCTATTTTAGCTTGCAATCAAAAGCCACTTATGGTAGGCGGAGAACATTTGGTCACTTTACCTGTTATTAACGCACTTGTCAAAAAGTACTCTGACCTTTGTATCTTACACTTTGATGCACATACAGACCTTAGAGAAGATTATTTAGGCGAGCCCCTTTCTCATGCTTGTGTCCTAAGACGCAGTTGGGAACTGGTAGGAGACGACAGAATTTATCAATTTGGGATTCGCTCAGGGCTTAAATCTGAATTTGAATGGGCTAAAAGTCATACCCACTTGCAACGCTTTAATACTAATGGTTTAAAAGAAATCCTCCAAGCCCTTAAAGGTAGACCTGTTTACTTAACGATTGATTTAGATATATTAGACCCTTCTGTTTTTCCTGGAACAGGCACACCAGAGCCAGGTGGGATTAGTATGACAGAACTTCTTGATGCCCTTATTTTAATGAAAAATCTTCCTCTTGTGGGCGCTGATGTGGTTGAACTTTCTCCTCATTATGATGCCAGTGGTATCTCTACTGCTGCTGCTTGTAAAGTCATTCGCGAAGTCGCCTTATTGCTGGCGTGTCAATAAGAATTTAGGTTTCTTCTCTTCAAAAATGCTTCTTATGCCTTCTGTTAATAGCATGCCTATTACGTCATTAAGAAGCTTTTTCATTTCCTTATCTAACTGTTCATAGGATTTAATCATAGAAAATACCCCTTTCCAGCTTTCTTCTCTAATATCTGTCAACGTTTTATTCGCATTACAAGCCAGAACATCAAATAAAGCATCTGTGAATTGTAAACGCTTCTCTAAAGATAACCCATTTAAAAAGCGCTTAATGGTTCGGTCCATCATTTGACTTTCTAACGTAATATTTTTAAGATGAATAAAATGATTACAACATACTTCCCAGCTTAAACCATCATGCTGCATCAGTCCTTTTTGATTACTTTGAATGACCGTATAATTCTCGTCATGTTCTAAAAGCATCCCAATCACTGAGGATTGAGGCACAAAAGTTTGTATTCGATCTGCAATTAATCGATAAGCTTCTGTATCTAATAATGTTTCTCTAAACCCTGGCCCATCATTATTATAAACCTTTAAAATTCTCTGTTTAATCTTTGGCGAAGTGTGCACAGCGGCAAAAACGGCTAAATTCCCCCCTTTTGAATGTCCCCCTACATAAAGCTTATATCTTCTATAGCGCCATGCCACCTTTTCTAAATAACTAAGTGCTTCTCTTTGAGCGGGAACCATATCCATCACACTCATCTTAAAATCTTCTTTCCAACCTACTAATGTATCATCTGTTCCTCTAAAAGAAACATACTGAGTATGGCCTCCTAAGTCAATGGTTAATGCCCCAAACTGCATTTCTTCTTCTAAATCTACTTTTTCTGTGTACATCTTGAGCTTAATATTTTTATAACGCTTGCAATTTGCCATAAGTCTTAGCATTAAAAAAAAGCCCTCTAACATTAAGTCCCCAGAATTTTTAAGATGGTCGCGTTGCTCCTTAAAATAAATATCGGCGGCTTTATAGAGCGGTATGCCTCTTCCCATCTCTTCACCAATAATACCTGAAAAATTTAGATAGGATAAATTAGCTAATAACAAGTTATCCACTTCATTAAATGGTTCTATCTCGAAACTTAAATCCCCACGCCAAATAATATAATCACAAATATTAGCCATTTAATCACCACCTCATTTGATTTCTTTTATTCTCATATTCTATTCATCTTACTTCATAACTTCTTTTCCCTTCATTATATTACCTATTTTTATAAAAATTATAAAAAATCTTCTTCCACTAATCAAGTCATGACTCACATTATCGCTTAATTGGTTTTTAGATGTCGTCAAAATAAATCACTTTCACTCAAAAGATGTAGAGTCATTCCTAAAAGATGGTGTATAATAAAAATTAAATAAACATCCATTAAAGGAGACTCATATGCAAAAAAGTTTTGAAGCATTATCGCTTAAAAATGAACTCATTACAGGCTTAAAAGCCCAAAATATCACAAATCCAACAGCTGTACAGGCTTTAACTTATCCAGCTTTCTTAGAAGGCAAGGACTTGATTGTAGAATCTTACACAGGTAGTGGGAAAACGTTAGCGTTTCTCTTACCTTTGTTTAGTCAGATAAAAATAAATGAAAAAACGAACCAAGCGCTTATTTTAGCACCCACTCATGAACTGGCTCACCAAATCCATGAGCAGATTAAACGTCTTGCTCAAAATAGTCACCTAGGCGTGACTTCTACCTTGCTAATGGGTGAAATGAATATCGAAAAACAAATTGATAAACTCAAAAAGAAACCTCATATTTTAGTAGGTTCACCAGGTCGCATTCTAGATTTAATTCTAAAAAAGAAAATCAATACCGAAACATTGCAAACGGTTATTTTAGATGAAGCTGATAATCTATTAGAATCTAGCCAAGGAGCAACGGTCAAGAAGCTTCTTCATCAACTGCTAACAGAAAATAAAACACATTCTATCCAAATTACTTTATTTTCTGCTAGTATTTCTAAATCTGTTCGTGAACTGGCTGCTCCTTTCTTAAAAACGCCTGCTATCATTCAAACGGCTGAGCAAACGGAGCTTAATCCTAGATTAACTCATCTTTATTTAAAAACAGAGCTACGTGATAAATTTGAAAATCTTAAAAAGCTTTTACAATCCACGCAGACACAAAGAGCTTTAATTTTTGTCAGTCAACATACGGATACCAAGGCGCTTGTGGAGAAACTTCGCTATCATGATTTTAAGGTAGCCACCCTTTCTGGTAAACTTTCTAAAGAAGAACGTAAAACGGCACTTGCTTCTTTTAAATCAGGTAAAGTCAATATCTTACTTTCTTCAGATTTATCAGCACGCGGCTTAGATGTGGCTAATATTACACACGTTTTCCACTATGATTTACCACTCACCCCTCAAGATTATCTACATCGTGCTGGACGTAGTGCAAGAAATGGTAAAGAAGGTATTTCTATTTCACTGATGACCCAAAAAGATCTTGGAAGCATCCGTATATTAGAAAAAAACTTTAACATCCAATTAGATGAAATTGCACTTATTAAAGGGCGTATTAAAAACCTTAGGACAGGTAACTTTTTAGAAGTCACCCATGTACCTATTGAAACCAAAGAAAAAACAAACTCTAAAAAGCGTAATAAATATCCTAAAGGCTTTACATCAAATAACCACAATCCATCTAATAAACAAACGGTTGTAGCAAAAAAGAAGCCGTCTAAACCACCTATGGATGAATTTTTATCTGGAACCTTATCCGATGCACTTAAACTGATTGAAGAAGCTGGTTTAGACGACTAAGTAAGGGGCGATTATAACGAAAAGAAAACTTGATTTATCTCACACTTTGGAACCATTAAATCATGAATTATATGATACCTTATGTGAATTGTTAGCACTAAAAGAAAAAGATTCACCTCTATTTAATGCGGCCATTGAAAGTTTTGTTCATAAATATGGTAGTACACCTTTTACTTCTTTAGATGAGCTTATTGAAAATTCTGCGGCTAATGCAAGCTATTCTTGCTCCAAGCCGCTTAGCTCACTAGATGATCTGCTCAAAGACTTATTACCTTAAAAGTTGATTTTCCTATATAAAGTGTATTTTCTTTTAGGTTCCTTTATTATATAATACCATTATGTATATAAAATTATTTATTTTTATATTTATTAATAATTTTATATGTTTTTATGTCTATATCAGTATTATTATTCAAAAACACCCTAGGTGCATATTTTTATATTGGAGGAGAGATAGATGGAAAAGATTAAAATGACAACCCCTTTAGTTGAAATGGACGGAGATGAAATGACCAGAATCCTCTGGAAAATCATTAAAGATGAACTTTTAACACCTTTTATTGATTTAAAAACAGAGTATTATGACCTTGGCCTTGAATACAGAAATGAAACTAATGACCAAGTAACTATAGATTCTGCTGAAGCAACCAAAAAATATGGTGTAGCTGTAAAATGTGCTACCATTACACCAAATGCTGCACGTATGACCGAATATAACCTAAAAGAAATGTGGAAAAGTCCTAATGGAACCATCCGTGCCATTCTAGATGGAACTGTTTTTAGAGCCCCAATCATTGTAAAAGGGATTGAACCTAACGTTAAAACATGGAAAAAACCAATTACGATTGCAAGACACGCTTATGGTGATGTTTATAAAGCTACAGAAATGAAAATTCCAGGCAGTGGTAAAGCAGAGCTTGTTTATACCAATGAAAAAGGTGAAGAAGTTCGTGAATTAATCCACAACTTTACAGGTGCTGGAATCATTCAAGGTCAACACAATATCTGTGATTCTATCGAAAGCTTCGCTAAAAGCTGCTTTAACTATGCCTTAGATACTAAACAAGATTTATGGTTTGCGACTAAAGACACCATTTCTAAAAAATACGACCATACTTTTAAAGATATTTTCCAAGAAATCTTCGATGTCGAATATGCTGATAAATTTAAAGCAGCAGGTATTACCTACTTCTATACATTAATTGACGATGCCGTTGCTCGTGTGATGAAATCTGAAGGTGGCTATATCTGGGCATGTAAAAACTATGATGGTGATGTCATGAGTGATATGATTTCTTCTGCATTTGGTTCACTTGCTATGATGACTTCTGTCCTTGTTTCTCCACAAGGTTACTATGAATATGAAGCTGCTCATGGTACCGTTCAAAGACACTACTACAAACACCTTAAAGGAGAAGAAACTTCTACAAACTCTATTGCAACCATCTTTGCTTGGACAGGTGCACTTAGAAAACGTGGTGAACTAGATGGCATTCCTGAACTTATGACATTTGCCGATAAACTTGAAAAAGCAAGCTTACAAACGATTGAAGAAGGTAAAATGACGAAAGACCTAGCTCTAATCACAACGCTTCCAAATCCAACGGTTTTAAATAGTAAAAACTTTATTAAAGCCATTCGTACAACATTAGAAGGCATGTTATAAAATTATAAAATCTTATGGCAAAAAATAGTCCTAGTCTATGATAACTTTAACATAGACTAGGACTATTTTTTAGTTAAATCATTCTTCTAATGACTTGAAGCGCTTTACCGCCTGAACTATAAGCACCTGAAATAATAATTCCAGTCGCAGCTGTGCTTGCATGAATCATTTGCCCATCTCCAATATAAATACCACAGTGACTAATTGATGAACTGGTTGTTCCAAAGAATAATAAATCACCTTTTTGAACATTTTCTTTTGAAATAAGTGTCCCTACTTTACTTTGCTCGCTAGATGTTCTTGGAATATCGATGTTGAAAAGCTTCATAATACCTTGTGTGTAACCTGAGCAATCTGTTCCATTTGTTAAACTTGTTCCACCATATACATAAGGATTTCCTAAATATTTCTTAGCGGTTTGTACAATTTCTTCACCAGTTACTTTTTTATCTACATTTGGTTTGCTGCTTTCGGTAGTTGGCTTACTTGTCGTACTAGCTACTGGACCCGTCCATACAGGAATCGTCCCTACATTACTAATGTTTTGTTTGGCAACAAACGCATCGTATTGGCATTCTACATATTGACTAGATACAAAACCCGCACTGCCATTAATCATGATTTTATAAAATCCATTGACTTTATACATGACATCCACTTTAGTTCCGTTTTTTAAACTTCCAATTACCTTTGATTTATTCACATCTGGATAACTTCTAATATTTAAGCTGGTTGCTTTTACGGTACCATCCGCCTTGCTTAAAGTCACAAACTCTTGTTTGGCATAAGCTTGCTTTCCTTCAAACTCTACTTTATACCAAGCATCACTTGTTCCTGTTAAACCCGTAATCTGAACCGTTTGTTTAGAATAAACCTTACCCAGTATAGCCGAGCTTGTTGTTGGATTTGCCCTTAAATTTAAAGCACTTGCGTTAATTGTTCCCACTGTTTTTCCAAACGATAATTGAGGCAGCATCATAATTCCTGCTCCTACTAGTAACATTACTTTATTTTTATTATACATAAAGACCTCCATCTTCTTGCGTCACTTTTGTTCTCTTGTTGTCATATGTGAGTCATTATATGATCTACTTCTAATTTTATACTTACATTTATTAACTAATTGTTACATATTATTACAATCATTATATATTAACATGCCTCATATGTCAAATTTTGTAAGTTGCCTATAAAAAGACTCAAAAAAAGAGAGCGATAAGAGAATAAATCCTATACATCTCTTAACGCTCCCTTATTATTTTGCTTTTAACCCCTTTGGGCAATCATCCTATTATTATTGATTCTCATACTTTTCTGATTGCCCTGCAATAAAGTTAATCATTGTCTATATATAATCCTTTTAATACAAGTTGCTTCTCAGTAGCCTGATATTTTAATGTGACATGATCCGAACTTCTTCCTAATCTTTCTGCTGCACGTTCACTATAATGAAGTACTAATACAGCCTCATAAGTTTCACTACTGGCATCATAATTTATCTGCTTCACTTCAAATGAATCCACGCCAACCCCATTATTGCCTGCCCTACGATTATCATAATAAACATAAGTATTGGCTATATTATCAGGCAATGCTTCACTTGTTATTGAGTGAGCTATATCAAAGGTTTCATTAAAAAGTGTTTCATATTGTTTATTAAAAACGTCATAGGGTAAATAAACAAGCACCATTTCATCTGTAGGTGCTTCATAGGTTTCCATTTGATTATCCACTAACGTGGTAAACAGCTTAAAGTTATTACTATCTTGCAAAATATCTTCCATTACAAAAAGCTGCTTAGCTTGAACCGTTTCTAAAATATCATTTCCTTTTTCCACACAGTAATCCTGAAGCCCTGATGAAGGATCACTTATGATCGCTAGAAAGCCTAGTGGCTTTATAATCGTTTGTAAATTTTCTTTTAGCCATTGTGCATCATGATCTGGAACGTTGCTATCTTGTATCTCGCCTGCTTTTACCTGAGGTGAAGTCATTTCCTCTACTTGCTCCACTATTTCCTCCCCATGACTTGTTTCTGCCATAAGTGTAGGTAAATAATATCCTACGAAAATGCTTACGATTAAAATGCCTATAATGCTTATTCCTAATACCATTCTTTTCATGAGAAAAACTCCTCTCTTCTATCTCACTCCCATTGTCCCATATATTCCACCTCTTTTTGTTATTTTAATAATTTTTTTACATTTCAAATAATAAATTTTCTATTGGTGCCCCGCAAAATCTCCTTTACTAATCGCCTCACGTTCACTTACTAAATTAACAAGTAAACGGGATAACGTCCAATCAATGGATTGCTGTGTGACTACAGCCACAATAGGTCTTTTCATTCTACATTTTTTTAATAAATCCATCAATAAATTCATTTTATTAGGTGTCACATGATTAAGAATAATGGTTTTTTCTTTAACCATTGTTTCTTCTTTGTCATTTACTTGATTCTCTAAAATTTCTCTTAAAGTACATCCTCCATGCTTTGCATGAAGCTCTATATAATCCTTAATTCCTGCCATTCTTGCTACATTTATAATCTGCTTTATCTCCCCACTTGTAAATTGGTAAAGCATGATGCAGCTTCTTTCATGAATGTTTTCATTTTGTATTTGTTTCATTTCTTCAAATGCCATAGGTTACCTCTTATTTTCTGTAATATTATAGTTTATAATACGATTTGACCCTAAAAGTTTAGCACGGTATAATGCGTGATCTGCATACCGAATCGCATCGTCAAAATTTAATGTATATTCATTACATATATAGATGCCGCCACTTAAGGTGATCTTTATATTTTTATCTTTTTTGGTTTCAAACGTGCTTTCTGCCAAAGATTTTTTAATCTTTTCTGTCATATCCACGATTTCTTGATCCATTGGATTATCTAAAATAATGATAAAGGCTTTACTGCCATAACGTCCTACATAATCTCCATATCTAACACTTTTACAGATAATCTCGCCAATGCGACTTAGTACTTCATCTCCTAATACATAACCATACTTAGTATTAACTAATTTAAATCGATCTGTATCGAGCATCATAATGGCAGTCTTCTTATGCTTTTTATGATTTTCTTTAAAAAGCTTTTCTCCATTTTTCATAACAACACTTCTTGAAAGCAAACCAGTTAATGAGTCATGTTCTTTTAAATAACTAATCTTATCGTATAAATGCGTATTTTTTAAGTTAAGCCCCATATAAGAAGCAATAATCTGTGCCATTTCTATATCTTTTTGGGTATAGACCTCCGTTTGATAACTTCCTATAAACATGGCACCAATTACTTGACCTTCGGCTCTTAATAATTTCACAATGGCTGAATTTAGTTTTTTACCAGTCCCTGTATGCTCAATCGTCTTTAAAGTATATTCGCTAAAGTCTCCATCTTGAATGGTTACATTCATCTGAAACTGTATACAGTGTTCTAGTAAGCGATAAGTGTATTTAACTAATTCATCGTCCCCGTTTATCCACTCTTCACACAAATCATAGACCTTGTATTGTATTTTTCCCTTTTCAACTATGCCTATCCCCATTAAGTCCATCTCAATCAATGGACTAAGTTCTTTTTGAATCGTCTCTTGCAAATTCTCTAAACTAAATGTCTGTGTAAAAACTTGACCTAGATGAACGATTTTACTCAAAAAATCTTGACTTTTCTCATAACCTTTAATGGATCTCACTGGTGTAATTGTAGATTTGATCTCACAAGGTTTAACGGCTTGATCTTTTGACTTTTTTAAATGCTCATAAGCTTTTTTCCAATGTGCATTCATTTCATCTATTTTACTTAGCGCCTCACTGGCCTGACTCACAATATCTTTCATCTGATTTTGCTCTGCTATTTGTACGACTAAATGAATTTTTTCTTTTGCCTCTTCATATTGCTCATTTGCAATAAAGAAATTTGCAAAATCCATCAGGCACTTCACATAAAGCCCTTTGTATCCTTTGGCATATTGCGACGCTAGCTTAAAGTCTTTCTCAGCTTGCAAATGTAAATTTCTTTTTTGATTTAAGATGCCTCTTAGACGCATTACTTCACTGAGTTCGTAAAGGTGACTTTTTTCTTTTTCAAAAGGACTCACCGCATGATAAGCCTGTTTTGCTATCTCAATCGCTTCATCTATTTGATTTTCCTTTATCAACATTTCCAACTGAAGTAAATGTTTATTAAACATTTGTCTTGGGGTAATCCAATCCCTTAATTTTTCTAAATGTATTAGTAGCGTTCTAGCTTCTTCATATACTTGTGATTTTATATAGAGCTTTATAATGCTCAACATCATGTCAATATACTTATTAGTGGGACTCTCTTCACCTATGGCATCAACTAGTTTATTTTTATAAAAATGAGCTTTTTCAAATAGACCCCTTTCTGTATAGGCCACTAGTAAAGCATGCCAAATTTCAAACACATTGCTCTGATCATCTGATTTTAAGTCTTCGAGCACCATTTCTCCTAACTGCACTGCCTCATTAAATTCTCCTAAGATAAGCTTTTCCTTAAGTGCCATGCTGATTAACTTAATATAATTTTCTGGATATTCCTCTTTATGATAAAATGCAATCGCTTCATCTAATAGACTTTTTATAAACTCATGATTTTCCCCAGCCTGCTCACTTACATGCTTGCAAAATAAGTCTATATAGTGGGGGTCACTTTTTAACTTTTCAAGTTCTTTAGATAGCTGTATTTCTTGTTTCATAGGACACCTCTAGACTTCTTATTCTTCTTAAATTCTACTCCATTTTATGTAAAAAAGATATGTTTTTCATCAGTATTTATCCATTCATTACAACAGATATTTTATTCGTTACAACTTAAAAAGGAGCTACCGTAATTAGTAACTCCTTTCTTTGCTCCAAATAAAACTGGATTCCACTTTGTTCTAAAGCTGAAATCTGATTTTAAATGAGCAAGCTTAACCTTTTAGCGATTAAGCCTATTAGGTTTTGAATACTCTAACAAAACAATTTGCTACTGCATTTCATTCTCCAAGGGTATCATCTCCTAACATCTATACAAAAGAAATGATTCACTCATCTGAATAACCTCTTTTGTATAATCATAGTATATCTCAAATCATTTCTTTTATTCATTTATTTTTCATATTACCATTATGTACCTGTTAGCCTAGCTTACTTTCTTTTGCCACTTTACTTTCAATCACTCTACCACATTCTTCACAAGTTCCTGCTTTTTCATTACAGGTTTTACATCGATTATTGTTGTATAAAGGAACATACTCCTCTTTACCACAAGTCTTACAAGTAATTAATACTTGCCTTCTCGTTGATGCTTTCGCCTTACAACGTTCACATAACATATTAAGCACCTCTCTTATAAATCCCATAAAATTTCTTTCCTCTATTATATACTTTCCCTTCGCAAAATACTATAAATCACGAGATGATAATTTACAATTAACTCCAAAAAAAAGAAGTAAAAGATTAAGCTCCTTTACTTCTTTTTTTCTGCTATTTTACAATTTTATAATAAGCTTTGCTTGTAAATAAATAACTTATGATATAGAGAATAGAAAATACTGCTGCCACGCCTATTCCACACACAAAAACAAGTGTTTGGCTGTAAATATGAAGCGTCGTTAATAACCCACATACCATAAAAAGTCCTACAAAAGTATGCACAATAGAACCTACTAGCGGTAAAAGAAAAACGGTAATAATCTGCTTTCGAATGGTTTCCTTAACTTCTGCATCACTCATGCCTACCTGCTTAAGAATTTTAAAATTTCTTTGATCTTCATACCCTTCTGAAATTTGCTTATAATACATCATAAGGACTAAACATACCCCAAAGACAGCCCCAAAGAAAATGCCTATAAATAATAGTCCGCCATACGTACACTTAGTATCTTTTTCCCATTCTCCGACATAACGCCCTATTACTTGGCTTTTCTCCATAGTCCACTGATCCAGTGTTTGAATAAATTCATCTTGCTTTTCTTTATTACCTTCTAAATTAAATCCCACCCAATAGCTTCTATTTCCTGAACCAGTAGCATTCATTTTTTCTGCCCACTTACTAATTTGATCTTCTTCTTTCATGATGATATAATAATTGCTATTGGTTAAATTTTTAGGTTGCTTAACTTCTTCAAAAGGTAATGCCATGAGTTCTTTCTTTACTTTATAAGGCGTTTCATTCAAATAAACCATGGATTCTCCAAAATTGTCTGTAGGTGAAAAGATAAGAACCTCGTCTTCTTCTAACTGTATATTATCTTGAGCTAATTTATTATAGTCTTTTAAATTAAGTAAATATAAATAATAACTATTAGGTAGCTGACTGTCACGAGCTATATTTTCAATAAATTTATTTTTTTCTTTAACCACCCATAAAAGTTGCGTATCATAATTCATTTTATCCTTAATCTCTATTTGATACCTATCTGCTGCCTTTTCCATCTCATTTTCAAACCCTTCTCTATCCTGAAAGGTATCTGCATTAAACTCATAAGTTGCATCCATAGGATAAGTAAAATGGATCGCATTGTCTTCATCTAGAAAAAGTGTCACTGTACAAACTAGTGTAATCATAATCATCGTTCCAAAAATACAGATATTTGCTAAACTTTGTGCATTACGCTTCATACGATAAAGCATTTCTGAAACGCTAATAAAATGTTGTTTTTTATAATAAAACTTTGGTGTATTTTTCAGTTTGGCAAGCACTAGGATACTTGCTGTTCTAAATAGTAATCTTGTTCCAATGACCACTAAAAAAACAGCTAGAAAAAAACTCAAAAAAATCCAGCTATCTACTTTACTCATTAAAGCAATAGTATAACCTATTCCTAAACTGGCTACACCTAGTATTGTCTTTGCCACTAATCCTTTCTCTTTTCTTTCTCCTTTTTTACTACTCTTTAATAATTCAATAGGTCTCGCTTGACTTACCTGCCATAAACTTCCAAATAAGTTTAGTCCAAACACACATCCAAAATAAATCAGAGTGGTTATATAACTTCTCTTGCTCGTAACAAATTCACAATTCACATCTAATCCTGAAAGATTTAAAAGAATCAAAAAAATAAGTTTTGAAAAAATAAGTGCCATTCCAATTCCTAAGATAACCGTAACAACATATAAGATGATCGTTTCAATACAAATCATCATACCCGTGTATTTCTGATCTAACCCCAGTACATGATAAAGTCCTAATTCATTTTTTCTCTGCTTTAATAAAAACTGGTGGGTAGAATAAAGCATTGGCAATAAAATGATGCCCAATAATATGATGCCAATGAGCATAAGTCCTAATAGATACTGAGCATGAGGTAATTGTTGCATCATAGGATTATCATAAATCGCACAAAAAATAAAAAAAACAAACACAGAAAAAGCAGTAATCATGACATAGGGTAAATAATGCGTACTATTTTTTCGTATACCTTCTATGGCAAGCTTTGGGATCAATTTAATTTTCTTCACTCTCATCACCCCCTGCTTGAAGCAATGTTAAGGTATCTGAAATTTGGCGATACATCATCTCTGAGTTCATATTGCCACGATAGATTTGATTAAATAACATCCCATCTTTAATAAACAAGACTCTTTTGGCATGACTTGCTGCCTTACTGCTGTGCGTTACCATCACAATAGTCTGACCCTCATCGTTAATTTTCTCAAATAATCTCAGCAATTGACTCGAAGCCTTAGAATCTAGTGCCCCTGTGGGTTCATCCGCTAATACAATTTTGGGATTTGTAATGAGGGCTCTAGCTACAGCCACTCTTTGTTTTTGTCCTCCTGATACTTCATAAGGAAACTTAGCAAGAATTTCTTTTATATTCAATCTTTGAACAAGTGGCACCAATCTTCTTTCCATTTCTTCATATTCAATTCCTTGAAGGACAAGAGGTAATAAAATATTATCCTTTAATGAAAAAGTATCTAATAAATTAAAGTCTTGAAAAACAAAACCGAGATGATCTCTTCTAAAAGCACATTTTTTACTATTTTTAATCTTAGCAAATGAACTCCCCTCTAATAGAATTTCTCCCTTAGTCGGCTGATCTAAAGTAGCTAATAGATTAAGCAAGGTCGTTTTTCCTGAGCCAGACTCACCCATAATCGCTACATATTCCCCATTTTCTACTGAAAAACTAATATCTTTTAAGGCTTCTACTTGACTTGCTCCAAATCTAGTTGTATACACTTTATTTAAATGACTAACTTCTAATAACGCCATAACCATTCTCCCTTCCTTTTACTTTGCGCCTATACTTAAAAGACCCTTTTTATTTTCTCTTTATCTTTATTACGGTATTATTATAGAAAAAAAAGAAATGCTTAGCTACTTGCTGTAGCTTACATTTCTTCTTCTAACCTTTCATTATTGTAAGATTAAGTGGCTTAATCCTTATTTTCTAATTGCTCCTTGGTAAATCCAACATAAAATGAAGTGCCTTTTCCCACCGTAGACTCAACTTCTAAAGAGTGTCCTAGTTGATTCATCACTTTTTTACACAGATATAAACCAATCCCTGTGGATTTGTGATCGGAGCGTCCATTAAAGCCTGTAAATCCTCTTTCAAAAATACGTGGCAAATCTTCCTTTTGAATCCCTATCCCTGTATCTGAAATCTCCAAGGTATACTCATCTTTCATCTTAATAGTAATCCCACCATTAAATGTGTATTTGATACTATTAGATATAATCTGCTCCACAACGAATTGCAGCCATTTCTCATCTGTAACCACTCTATTTCCAAAGCTCTCCACCTCTATAGATAATTTTTTGCTCATAAAGCAAATGGCATACTTTTGAAGCGCATGAGAAACAATGTCGTATAAGGCATATGATTTTAAAACTAGATCTTGATTTAAGCTTTCAAGCCTTAAATACTGCAAAGCCATCTCCACATATTGTTCAATCTTAAAAAGTTCTCCTTCTAAAATCAGCTCTTCTCCTGCCCCATCATAGCTTCCTTCACATTTTTTATTTTGTAATATGAGCCTTATCCCAGCAATAGGCGTTTTGATTTGATGTGTCCACAACGTATAATAATCTTTAGCTTCTTCTGCTTTTCTTTCTGCTTCTTGGCTCGTTTGATATACCTCTTCAAATAATCCTCGAATAATGGTTTGATAGCTCTCCTCAATTAAGTCTTTTGGCTCAGGTAAGTCTTCTACATGATAGTGCTTATTTTTATATACAGTCAATAAACTGTCATATCTTTTTATTTCATTTCTAATATCCCATAAGCCTATAATTATACTTATACAGAACACTAAAAATGTACTATATTTAACAGCTAATAAATCCTGCTGCATCAGCCATGCAACTAACCAATAATCCAAAATAAATAAAAACGTAAGTCCTATTAGTAACCTACGCTTTTTTAACCATTTACCTATGATTTTGCTTTTTGATAAGTTTTGCATCCTTACCTCCGCTATTATATTAATTTTCTATTAAATACCCTATTCCTTTTTTAGTTGTAATCAATGATGAAACGCCTACCTCTTCTAATTTTTTTCTAAGCCTAGTCATATTAACGGTTAATGTATTATCATCTACAAAGCAAGCATTATCCCATAAACGTTTCATCAGTTCTTCTCTTGAAACAACACGTCCTTTATTTTCAAATAATAGTTCCAACATACGAAACTCATTTTTAGTCAGTTCCACTTTCTGATTGCCAATTTGAAGATTTGTATTCATTAGGTCAAGAATCATCCCTTTATGAGCTATAAGATTTGTCTGAGTTTGGAAGTCATAGGTTCTTCTAAGCAAGGCTTGTATCTTAGCTAAAAGAATCTGTAAGTCAAACGGCTTAGTGATAAAATCATCTGCTCCCATATTCATCGCCATAACCATATTCAAATGATCATTGGTGGAAGATAAAAAGATAATGGGTACCTTAGAAACACGTCTTATTTCCATGCACCAATGATACCCATTATAAAATGGCAGTCCAATATCCATTAATACCAGTTGTGGCATTTGCGCCATAAACTGCTCTAAAATCTTTGAAAAATCATCCACTCCTTCAACCTCATATTTCCATTTTTGGAGGTGAATTTTTACCTCATTAAAAATAACAGGATCATCTTCAACCATTAAGATCTTATACATTTATATGCTCCTTTATTCCATCCCTCTATTCTTCACTATGCCCTTGTCTATACCATTTTTCATTATCCATCAAAAATTCTTCTAGTGTTTGATATAAAATAGAATCTTTATATCTAACCCATATATGTTCCAACTGACTATCTACATAAAAGGTTTGAAGATAACGTCTTTGATGTCCGAAGTGCTCATCTTGCTCTTCTCTATAGACTTTAACTTGATAACATTTTCGTTCATAATACTCTTTGGCATATTTATTAGGATAGTCTTCTAATTCTGCTTCAAGTCCTTCTTCCTGAAATAATTGGATAGGCATTAATTTCTCAGTTAAATATAAAATGACTTCTTTTTTGCTACGATAATGTTCCACTTCTTCTAGATAATCTCTAAACTCATTGAAAAATTCCCAGAATGCGCGCTCTTCATTTTGAGTTCTCTCCATCAAAATTTGACACCAACTCATTCCAGCCACACTATCATACTTTCTACCTAACCATTCAGAGAAATAACCCCAATAACTATTTTCGTCTAATGTATCTGCATAGGTTTTGCCCAATGCATAGCCTCCATAGACAATATTCTTTAAAAATGCATCCAGTTCATAAATCGAACGCTTTCTTAAATAAACCATCGGACGCATTTCAACATGTAAAATAATATTACGTAATTCCGTGTTGATGCCATCATCATTGCAATATAGTTTTAATTGCTTCCTTAGTGCAGTATCAAACCCACGGACAATTTGCCTAAGTTTAACTTCCTTCTCATAGCGTTCCCCCTGACTAATGAGCATAAAATCATCTTTTTCTATTTCCTGTTTTTGTATTTGGCAATATGTCTCAATTTCCTCTTTTGTTAAATAAGCCTCTAATTCTTTTTTGTTAAAACGTAAATTACCTGTTTCTTGTCCTGTATAGGTATAGAGCTCCAAGAGTTTCTTAAAACTAATATTTAATGAACTGAAAACTTTAGCCATATCCTCTATCGGAACTTCTACCTTATGCCTATTGGTTTTCATAATTCAACCCCTACTTCCTTCTTCTCTAATCCTTTATATTAATTTTTTCTCTTTTTATTTTACCACAACTCTTGGCTATATACTTATACGATATTATTTTTTTCTGTTTTTTCTAATATTTATGTATTTTTTCGTATTACATAAGACCTCTAAGCTACTCATTCATTTATAAAGTTACACACCTTCCTTTAATCTCTCTACTTGATAAATATTAATGAGCGTTTCTTTTCCTTTTACCTTAATAGAACCAAGTGGTGTTACCTCGACATCATCTTTTACCAATTCATAAGTCGATTCACTAATTAAAATCTGCCCCGGCTTTGCGTTACTTTCTAACCTAGCAGCCGTATTAACGGTATCTCCAATTGCTGTATAATCCATTCTGAACTGGCACCCTATATTTCCAATAACCGCATAGCCTGTATTAATTCCTATTCCAAATTTAACGCTTCTGCCAAAACGCTCTTCTAGTTTTTTCTCTAAAGCTAAGGAGCCTTGCTTCATGGCAAGTGCTGTTTTTACAGCTGATAAAGCATGATTTTCAATTTGAATCGGTGCATTATAAATCGCCATCGTGGCATCTCCAATAAATTTATCTAGTGTCCCTTCATTATTAACAATAGAGGTGGCACATAAAGTGAGGTACTCATTTAGGATTTCTACCACCTGCTCGGGTGTTGCTTTTTCTGACATAGGGGTAAACCCTCTAATATCTACAAACAGTAAGGTTACAAAACGGCGACTTCCTCCTAATTGTAGTGCCTGTTCACCTTCTTCAATTACCTTTTTAACAACTTGTGGCGCTACATACTTTCCAAATACACCTGTAATATGTTTTCTTTCTTTATATTCCTTTAAATACTTAACCACCAAATAGCTTAAATCAATCAAAATCATTAACACAATAGGGTAAGCAATAGATAATCTAATTCCTTTACTATAAGCCCACTGGGCCAATAAAATATAGCCTATCCCAGAAACACCTACCGTCATACCACCTTTAAGTAAAGATACCTTATGAACAATTAATGTTATCGCTATCCCTAAAATCATAATGGCTATCAAATCGAATTGCCACATAGTTTTTATACTTCTACCACCACTCATAATATCCTCTAAAATAGTGGCCCATATCGTAACCCCATAAGTAAAGTTCGTTTGGCTTAGTGGCGTTAAATACTGATCCATCATCCCTACGGAAAAAGGACCAACTAATACAATGGCATCTTTAAATACACTAAAATCAAAGTCCTCTTCAAAAAGACTAATAAAGGAATAATATTTAAAGTCACTTTGCTTACAAGGATAATCAAAATAGGTCAGTCCATTACTTTCTTGATTTTCTGTAAAAGCAAGGATATTTTCATCAGATAGCCCTAGTGCTTTTATATACTGCTCATAAAGGGCAATGGCAAAGCTTGGCAAGGTGCCTTCATCCGTTTCTAAATAGTTAATGGTTTGTCTGACCACATTTTTTTCTGGAATCGTATTAATATGGGCAATGGTAGCCGCTTGTTTTAGTTCTGGATAAGGCAAATTGATTTCCTGTGCATAAAACTTTCCCTCTTTTGCAATGAGTGCATTGCCTTCTGCTGCAATCACCACATTCCCTGCTGCCTTTACAGACTCGGCCAGCATTTCATCCGCACCTGATTCTAGGTCTGTATACTCTGTAAATAGAACGTCCACTCCAATGGCTGCTGGATTGCCCTCACAGATTAAATCGATTCCACTCGCCATCACATCACGACTCCATGGAAAACGTCCAAATACTTCTGTACTCTCATCATCAATACCAACAATCACAATTTGATCATGAGCTTTTTTTTCAGGTTTAAAAGGTGAATGCGCCATAAATACTTGATCTTGCCAGTTGCGATCCACACTAGCTAGTCCATTAAAATACTTTAATAAGCCTATATCGTTTGTCTGATTCCATCTATTAATCCCATAAAGCAAAACAAATAACACGAGCCAAGCGATTCCTACACCATAGTTTTTATATTTCATCAGCCATTTTTTTAACATCTCTATCTCCTAATTTATTAAACATATACTCCACTGGAATAACCCATAAACGCCACTTACAAATAACAAATAAAATACTGCTTTTGTAACCAATAATCGCTTATCATATATAATCATTTTTTGGTGCACCTTAAAATAAATTAACGTCCATATTAAAAGCCATAAATAGCCTAATCCATTTTCTAAGCGCCATCCCAAGATTACTCCTAAGCAAAATAACGCATCTAGTAGCCTCTCCCGTCGTTCAAAAAAAGGATTTTTAGTAAAATTGAGTTTGCCAAAGCTAAAATAAAGCTGTTTAATGACTATGGTCGAAACATAGGTACAGATAATGAACATGATAAGGTTCATCTCAATACGAGGGTTTAATGCCATCCACCTATTCCTAAGGGCATATGTATAACTTAAACTCCCTGTTAAACAAATAATAATGATATGTAATATTTGATCCACAAAAAAGTATCCTGTGGGATATTTGATTTTCCCCAGTTTTAGCTTCAATAAGTCAATTCCAAAGTGGCTGACGGTATTTAAAATGGTCATTAAACATAGTACCCTTGTCCCAAAAGGTAACATCAGCAATACATAGCTCACAAAAATCCATACACAATGATACCCTACTCCTTTGACAAATTTTCCTTTCATAGCTGCTATTTTATTCGTTTGGCATACAAAATCTCCTATAAAATGGGCTAAAAGTGCACTTATTATTACTTCTTGTCTCATTGTCTTCCCCCATCATTTTCTATGTATAACCTCTTTTTATTTCATTTCTTTCATCATTTCAATAAACTCTCCAGCAATATAGGGATCAAACTGCGTGCCTCGTCCTTTTTCTATTTCCTCTAGTGCGACTTCTTTGGGAAGCCCTTTACGATAAACACGATCACAGGTCATCGCATCATAAGTATCTACAACTGCCAAAATTCTTGCAAAAAGAGGAATTTCTTCTCCCTTTAATTGATCTGGATAGCCTCTTCCATCAAAACGTTCATGATGATGTTTAGCAGCTTCTCGAATACAAGGTTCTAGCGATGAAATATTTTGCAAAATAGCATCTCCTAGTTGTGGGTGGGTTTTCATAATCCTATATTCTTCATCTAAAAGCGGCCCTTGCTTATTTAAAACGGCATCTCTAATGCCTATTTTCCCAACATCATGTAAAATTCCCGCATATCTTAGCTTCTCAACTTCTTTTATCCCTATTTGCAAATACATGCCTAATACTGAAGCTAACTCAGAAACACGCTTACTATGACCTTTTGTATTTTCATCTCTTGCTTCAATAGTGCTAACTAAGGTTTCAATCGAATCTACAAACGTTTGACGAAGTCTATCATACAAAATAGCTTTTTCTAAGTTATTAACAATTTGTATTTGAATGAGTAAAAGCACCGTTTCCTCATCACGTTTTGTAAATACGCCGCCACCCTTTTTGTTAATAAACTGAATAACGCCTAGTACCTCATCACGTAATTTAATCGGCACCGTCAGCATGGCTTTTTCTTTAAAACCTATAGAGTCTGCTACTTTTCTATTTTTATTAAAACGTTCATCTTTACTAATATCAGGTATATTTAAAATTTCCCCCGTTTGAGCGACTGTACCTGATACCCCTTCACCTATCTTAACTTTAACTTTTTTAAGTAAATGCCCTTTTTCACCTAATGCCACTTCAAAATATAATTCTTCTTTATTGTCATCTACTAAATAAAGAGAACAAGCTTCTGCTTCTAACATTTTTTGAGCGGAGACAATAATATTATTAATAAGTTCCTTTATCTCGATATCTTTTCTAAGCTTAGTGCCTATGGTTTCAATTTCAGTAAGCCTAGTATAATCTCTTCTTAGCTTAAAATATTGATACCCTAAAAACAGAAAAGCTATCCCCACTATCACTAAGGCTATTGTCATCAGCTTATTCTCCTTTTGCTAATAAACTTTTTACTTTTTCTAACTCATCTCTCGCCATCTCTTCGATTATATGATTGCCCTCTGGGATACGGGTCACATCAAAATAAAGCTTTTGTGCATCTCTATAACGTTTATCATGGCTCATAAAGGCAGCTACAATCATATAAAGCTTCTGTTCTTCACTACCACTTAACTCTACACTGGAGCTTTCAAATATTTTGTAATAATGTCCCTTTGCCTTCTCATACGCCCACTCATAAAGCGTATACTCCTGTACATCTTTGTAGAACCAAGCTAAGTTTATCCAAAACCTTCCAAGCTTAAAGTCTTTAAGATAAGGACTGATTGTACACACTACCCCTAAGTAATATCTTGCAAATACTGCATCTATCGTTTTTTCTTCTATATTTATGGCATATTTTGCTCCGCTTACTTTATTTAGGGCCTCTTTTGTAAGTTCAATATACTTATCAGGCACTTTCTCAAATTGAGAAACAGAATTTGTAAATAAGCAGTTTGGACAAGTAGCTAGTTCAAACCATGCGGGGTTAATCGGTGAATAGATGCTTCTCATATCCGTTGTAAACTTCTCAAATTTTAAAAGGCTAGTTCTTACGATATACTGCTTACTGATTTGCCCGCAAATTGGGCACTTCATTTCTTTTTCAAGAACATATTTTTCATAGCCATTAGGAAATGGCATTTTATAATTTTTATGTTCCTTAGGCACTATATCTAAGTAATTGGCAAGTTCATTGGCTTTCATTTCATTGTGCTTTGTAATCTCTTTATCAATCTCAGAAAGCAGCTGACTATAATACTGCAAGATTTCCATCATATTGTATGCTTTTTGAGTCACTATATTTCTTAAAGCGTCTTCATCCGTTTCTTGAAGCAGCTCATCATATTGATTTTGCTTATTTTCTAGCACACCTTGAGCATATGCAGGTAATTTTTTTAGGGTGTCACTCACTCTCTGCCCAAGTGTGCTTAGAATTTTATAAGCCATATCATCTTGATGATCCATTAAAAGATAAAAGCTTTCTTTAGAAAGTTCAATGGCAATGGTGTCCTCCTCTAGTGCACGAACCGTTGCACTTCTAGGTGAACTCGTTAATAATGCCATCTCACCGAAGAAGCTTCCTGGATTTAAAATAGCAATTTCAACAGGTGTTTTGCCAAAAGAGTCTACAAATAATCTTACTTGACCCTTGATTAAAATGTACATACACTGCTCTACTTCACCTTCATAGAAAATAAAATCTCCTTTGTTAAAATGCTTCATCTGTCCAATTTGATTTAAAAATTTTAAATCCATAAGCTCCCCCTATATCCTAAGTATTTATTAATTTTTACTTTCTTTTTCCCTCTATTTGGGTATTGTTTTTCCATTCAAATCTAAGTTTATCTAAGCCAATCATTTGACCATTTCTTAATTGCTTTTTAAGCCTAAGAATCATCTCACCAAACTGCCCATTATCTAAATCATTATATGGCATAGAAAATGGTATCTGCTCGCTAGGCATTGCAAGTGGAAATTGTATGGCTCTTGCTAATTTTGTTGCTGGTGCTTCACTTGTTGCTGGCGCTTCACTTGTTGTTGGTGCTGGTGCTTCACTTGTTGCTGGCGCTGGTGCTTCACTTGTTGCTGGCGCTTCACTTGTTGTTGCTGCTGGTGCTTCACTTGTTGCTGGCGCTGGTGCTTCACTTGTTGCTGGCGCTTCACTTGTTGTTGGTGCTGGTGCTTCACTTGTTGCTGGCGCTGGTGCTTCACTTGTTGCTGGCGCTTCACTTGTTGTTGCTGCTGGTGCTT
>CAKVCL010000024.1 GCA_934725855.1 uncultured Cellulosilyticum sp.
TTGGCGGCTAGCAAAACGGGCGTATCGGTGATTCCATAATTGAGTTTTGCTAACGTATTGCCAGTACAAGGTGCAATGAGCAGCGCATCGATTAGATGCTTAGGGCCTAGTGGTTCAGCTTGCTCAATCGTATGAATAACGTTTTTACCCGTAATGGATTCTATTTTAGCAATCATCTCAGATGCATTGCCAAAACGTGTCGAAGTTTCATAGGCGTTATAAGACATAATGGGTGTGAGATTCACACCTAATTGTACTAAAGATTCCATGACCCCAATGGCTTTTGAAAATGTACAAAATGAACCACATAATGCCATGCCTAAATTAAGTCCTGCTAAAGCATTCATAGTGTTTCCCCCTGATTACGTAAGATGAGTAGTAGACATTGATAGAGAATATCAGCAGCAGTTTTAGGGGCGACAATGCCAGGAAGGCTTGGTGCTGGCACATGTGTAATGCCTTTTTCATGACAATAGTCAATATCGATGCCACCTGGTAAGGAAGCAAGCTCAATATAAACCACTTCAGGGTTAAATAAGTCAATAGCTTGTTTATCTAATAATTTGACAGGAACGGTGTTAAAAATAAAATCAAACTCATGAAGAGATACGGCGAGCTCTTGCAAGTCAATAGGCCTATAGCCATAAGCGCTGATATAGGAAAGATCCGTGGTGGAGCGCGCCTCTACCGAAACATGAGCACCGAGTGCCAAAAGTTTTTGAGCTAAAATTTTGCCACAACGTCCAAAGCCTAAAACAAGACAGTTGCTATCATGCAAGGTGATTTCACTATTTTGCATCGCATATTGAATCGCACCTTCTGCTGTTGGGATCGCATTTAATATCGCAATTTTATCAAGGTCCATCATATCACAATAATTAATATGATGCTTTTCAAAGAGCTGTCTCATATCTGGGTTAAGCACGCTGCCAAGAACATAACTATTAGAAGCGGCTAAAAAGAATTGCTCTATGGAAAGATAGGCATTGCACATTGGGGTGTAAACACATTTACCATCTTTAGTAAAAGGAATCGGGCCAATAATATAGGGATAGTAGCTAAGTTCACTCACTGAAGCACATACTGTAACGGTTTTAGGAATGTCTGGATGACAGAGTCCATAAACGGCAACGTGATACCCTTTATGGACTAGAATTTGAGCGAGCCGTACAAATCGTAAATCGCCACCTACAATAGCAACTTTAAGTTGATTCATGATTGATTCCTCCAGCTGATTAAAAATGTCTGTAATATAACTTATGAAGGGCTTTATAAGTTGGTGCTTGTTTTTCTATAATAGGCTTGTAGCACGCATGAAATCTAGATACAATAGAAAGTAAATGAGAGGAAAGAGGTAACAAATGAAAGCATTTTACAAAGCAATTGAAGATAAAATTAAGGCTTCTGGTTATCCAGGCACTGTAAAGGGTGAGACAATCTATGATGAGATTTGTGAAGAGATTGATGATAAAGAGAATGGAAGTTATCTCTTTATGTGTAAACAAGAAGAGGATACGTATTATGAGTATAAAATTGATGTCATGGACGAATCCTTTAATTTGGCTTATATGATTATTCATACCAAAGAAAAGGATTGGCATGTGGCATTTGATGAAAAATAAGGGGTTATAATAAAAACTCAGGAATCGGCAAAAGAATAGACCGATTCCTGAGTTTTTAAATGTGGAAATTATTTATTGACGATTTGAGAGATGTTTTTTAAAACAATGGAAATCGTGCCATTGGGTTCATTAATGATTTCAATGAAGTCCGGATCTTTAAATAAATGCGTTGGAAGCTTAACTTCGATACCGGTATCGGTTTTAAGCTTTTGGAAGTTAAACTTGTTGCCAATTTTAGGATCCGTTACTTCAACATGAGCTTCTTTGAGTCCAAATTCCTCCATGTGCTGTACACAACTTTCGAAGACTTCTTCATCTTCTCCAAATGTTTGTTCTAAAATCTCTTGTACAGGAATCGTTTGGGTTCGTGCAATACTTTCAGAGATATTTTGCTTAAGCTCAGTAAGGGCATTAAGAGGATTATCATAATGTTCTTCAATGACTTTACTAGCTACTGTTTCAATGGCTTTAACAGTTTCTTTGACGGATAAGGCAGGTTCAAGATCAAATAGTAAAGAAAGGTATTTGCTTTTAGAAGTATCCAGTAAGGAAACTTTAAAACTGTCTAAACTCACAATAAGTCCTTCTTCTACCTGTTTGCTCGCACCTGGGAAGATGCCTTTATTTTTAATAATACGCGTCACGACTGTCCCGTCACTTTGCTCCACATAATGAGTATATTCTTCTTTATAGTTTAATTTGAGTAATCCGAAATAGTTATTACCATCCATCATAAAGGAAGTACATACTAAATCCCCACTGGGGATGGTTTCATATTCTGTCATATAGCGATAAAAGACTTGGGCGATTTCACTGGTTAGTTGCATAAAAAGGTCTTCGGTAAGAGGAGTACTTAGATGATTAGGAAGGTCTGCCGTTTCTTTAAAAACAGCATCACAACTCGAGGTGCTTTCAAAAATTTTGGTTAAGTGTCTGGTGATAAAACTTTCAGTTTCATCATTAAGGACTAATAAGTCCGTTGATAAAAGGGGCATTCCCATACTTAAGTCTAAAACATGAATGACTGTATGTTTAAATGTAATACTCACTGTGCATCATCCTTTAATTATATCATCTTTTGAGGCTAAACTCTTTTTTATTATGATATATTTTGGCGCATTTAGCAATAATGAATGGCCTTACTTGACCCCATCATATCGCTTTCGTATAATAATGAAGATAAGCAATATGTTTATTAATTTAGGTCTAGGAGAGAAATATGGAAAAATATAAAACAACAGGCGTTTGCGCTTCAGAAATTCAATTTGAGATTAAGGATTCAGTGATAGAGAAGGTTCAATTTATTGGAGGATGTCCTGGAAATGCAATTGGCGTGGCGCATTTGATACAAGGCTATAAAGTGGAAGAAGCCATTACGCGTTTAAAAGGGATTGACTGTAGAGGAAAGGGGACTTCTTGCCCTGACCAATTAGCTAAAGCTTTAGAAGCTTACCTTGAAAAATAAGTGGATAGTCACATCTTTTGAAATAAAAGAATAATGAATATATAGAGAAATGAAATCGATTGAAAGGACATCATGAAATGCACATCATTGTTCAAAAATTTGGTGGCACATCGGTTGCTACCCTTAAAGGGAGAAAACAAGTTGTCAGTAAAATAAAAAAAGCAATAGAAGAAGGATGCTTGCCTGTCGTTGTTGTATCAGCCATGGGAAGAAAAGGGGCACCTTATGCAACGGATACATTAATTGATTTTGTCAATCATGAATCTGGAGAAATGACGCCACACTCTTATGATATGCTTTTATCTTGTGGCGAAATGATCTCAGCAGTTACGATGACCACCTTATTAGAAAATGAAGGCATCAAAGCAAAAGCATTTACCGGCGGGCAGGCAGGTATTATTACCGATTCATATCACCAAAAAGCTGATTTGGTTTTAGCTAAGCCAGAGGGGCTTTTAGCGAGTTTGGAAAAAGGCATCATTCCTGTTGTAGCTGGATTTCAAGGCATGAGTGTAGAAGGAGAAATTACGACCTTAGGAAGAGGGGGCAGTGACACTTCAGCAGCCATGATTGGGGCCAGCATTGGAGCAGAACGTATCGAAATCTATACGGATGTAAATGGTATTATGACGGCTGACCCTAATGTGTGTGATAAAGCCAAAATCATTCCAGCGATCAGCTATATGGAAGTTTTCCAGATGGCGGATAGTGGGGCAAAGGTCATTCATCCAAGAGCGGTTGAATACGCCATGAGGGCCAATGTGCCATTAGTCATTAAAAATACTTTTTCAGAGGCACCAGGCACTTACATTTTACAGAGTGTGGCTAACTTAATGCCTAAAGACAAACCTCAAAGTGTGATTACAAGTGTGGCGCATCTTAACGGCAGGTCTCAATTTAAAATTCATGAGCCTAATCATAAAGGTGAAAATTTACTCATGATGATTGCAGAGGCAGGCATTAGCATTGACCTGATTAATCTTTTCCCACATGAAGCCTTATTTACGGTGGATGAAACGGACGAAAAAGCACTGAGTAGCTTGCTAGAATCTGGTGGGTATCGTTATGATGTTTTAAGAGGATGTGCAAAGATAACCGTAATTGGTGAGCGGATGACAGGGGTGCCTGGCGTTATGGCACGTATTATTGATTCACTTAGCGAAGCGTCTATTCCAGTTTACCAGACGGCTGACTCACTGACTACGATTGCTTGTTTAATTGATGAAACATCCGTTTCGCTCGCCATTCATGCTTTACATGAGGCATTTCATCTGTAAAAAGATTTAGCATTTATTTTTGAAAAGTAAAAATGAGGTATGATTCTTTTCAATTTTTTGCATACTAATCATGAAAATGATATGAAAGGAGCAAAAGTATGAAAGAGGAAATCATGCCTCATTATTTTTTGAATGAAACTAAAACAGATGCGCCTCCTGAAAATCCCCCTCAAACAGAAGCGGATGTTGCCAATAGTATTAAAGAATTTGGACAATTATCCACTCCAGGAAAACAAAGTGAAAGTGTCATTCATTGCATTACCATTATAGGACAAGTGGAAGGTCATATGAGTCTGCCACCTCAAAATAAAACCACCAAATATGAGCATTTAATTCCACAAATTGTTGGAATTTGTGAAGACCCAAAGATTAAAGGGGTTCTAATTATCCTTAATACAGTAGGTGGGGATGTAGAAGCGGGTCTTGCTCTTGCTGAACTGATTTCATCGATTAATAAACCAACGGTTTCATTGGTGTTAGGTGGGGCTCATTCCATTGGGGTACCAATTTCTGTAGCCAGTGACTATTCCTTTATTACGCCCACAGCAAGTATGACGATTCATCCCGTACGTATGAATGGCACGGTGATTGGGGTTTCTCAAACCTTTGAATTTTTTGATCAGATGCAAGAACGTATTGTGGCATTTGTGGAGCAGCATTCACATATTTCAGGCGATCATTTTAGAGAATTAATGTTAGCTATTGGTAAACTGGCAATGGATGTTGGAACCGTATTAGTGGGTAAGCAGGCTGTTGAGGAAAAGATTATTGATGAAGTAGGTGGGTTAACTGAAGCCATGGCTAAATTACATGAGCTCATTGATGAAAGAGAAAATGTTAAGGGGGATCATAACGCATGATGTATTCCATTGCACCGATTTATGGACTAGAGATGCCGGCTGAATATGTTCAAGTAGAATATGAAGGGTTAGAAGTATTAGCTTGTAAAACAGAAGAGGGTTATCGACTAGAACGTATTTTTTCTACAAATCCAGGCGATTTTCTTAGGGCAGATTTACAACCAGGGAATTTACTTGAAAATGCTCTTATCAAACAACACGGTCAATGATATAATAATAGATGTATGTACAAAAACATACGTCTATTTTCTGTTTTTATAACCGTTATACATAATCAAGTAATGGATATGAAGAAACAACATGAAAATAAAGAGATCAATAAAGGGGTTAATAGACAAATGAATAAAGGAGACGTCAAAAAAAGGGGAACGGCTAAAAAAAAGGCCCAGAAAAAGACAGCACACAGCCCAAAGCAGACTGTATCACCTTCCGTATCTAAAGAAATTGTTGGTCTTTCAATGATTGGCATAGGCCTTCTTGTAACGATAGGGGTTTTTTCAGATAAGACAGGACTTTTTGGACAGATTCTAAGGCTGATATTTGTAGGGACTTTTGGCATAGGAGGCTATATTTTGCCTTTTGGTGCAATGATATTAGGGTTCTACTATATAAGAGGTCGATTTGAACAACTCTTTAGAGGCTTGGTATATGGTGGCTCACTGATCATCATGCTGATGATCTTTTTTCACTTATTAAGCTATGGAGATGACCAAACTATTTCCATTGCCCATGCAGATTTCTTAAAAAAAGCAAGTTGGCACAATGGCGGGTATTTAGGGGCATTAATAGGCTACGGACTATTAAAACTGGTAGGGATTTATGGCAGTTATATTTTATTAGGTATTGCGTATGGGATTTGGTTGCTCCTAGTGACACAATTTCCGATATTCTCATGGCTTCATGACAAAATTGGAGAGGGGTTAGTAGAACTTAAAGCCCATCACGATGAGCACAAACGCATTCAATCACTGAGTCAGAAGCCCTTACGCCCTAAGAAAAAACTAGGCACGTCACTTGAAGAAGATAGCTTGACATTATCTAGAACGTTAACTAAAGATCCTACTGAAGAAAATGAAGGCGCTTCTTGTATGGAAGATCGGGTTGATATTCCATTTTTTGATGGTTCCAATTATCAAGAAGAACAAGTACAAAATGCCACTAGTCATCCAGTCTCTTATGAAACAGAGCCTAAAGAGCTTGGATCTAGGGAAAAAATGACTCATGAGGAAATGATTGATTCAACACCTAATGTTCCAGATTTGACCCAAACAGAAGCGCCAGTTTATCATTATCCACCTGTTACGTTACTTAATAAAGTAGCCACGCAGCAAGATAAAGAAGCTTCTAAAAAATCATTAACGAATGCTAGAAAGTTAGAAGAGACATTAGCTAGCTTTGGGGTGGAAGCCAAAGTGACTCAAATCCATAGAGGACCTTCCGTTACACGCTATGAATTACAACCTAAGCAAGGGGTTAAGGTCAGTAAAATTGTTAACTTGTCAGATGATATTGCCCTAAATCTAGCGGCACCAAGTATTCGTATTGAAGCCCCTATTCCTGGTAAAGCGGCAGTAGGCATTGAAGTAGCCAATGAACATAGTGAAATCGTTTATTTAAGAGATGTCATTGATTCTGATCGATTTTTAGCTTTTCCTTCTAAGCTTGCCTTTGCACTTGGTAAAGATATTGCTGGAAAACCTATTATTGCAGATATTGGGAAAATGCCGCATGTTTTGATTGCTGGGGCAACAGGCTCAGGTAAAAGTGTTTGTATTAACACACTCATTACCAGTATTATTTATAAAGCAACTCCTCAGGAAGTTCGACTCATTATGATTGATCCAAAAGTGGTTGAGTTAAGTGTCTATAATGGGATTCCTCACTTACTGATTCCAGTTGTAACTGATCCTAAGAAAGCTGCAGGGGCTTTATTCTGGGCAGTTAATGAAATGACAAGACGTTATAATTTGTTCGCCGAAAATAATGTTCGTGATATGAAAGGGTATAACGAAAAGCAAACAGATGAACATCAAAAATTGCCTCAGATTGTCATTATCATTGATGAGCTTGCCGATTTAATGATGACAGGCGCTAAAGAAGTTGAAGATGCGATTTGCCGACTCGCACAAATGGCGAGAGCAGCAGGGATTCACCTCGTTATTGCGACGCAGCGTCCTTCCGTGGATGTCATTACAGGAGTGATTAAAGCGAATATTCCTTCAAGACTAGCCTTTGCCGTATCGTCTGGTACAGATTCCAGAACAATTCTAGATATGGTGGGAGCAGAAAAATTACTTGGGAAAGGGGATATGCTTTTCTATCCAGTGGGTGAGTCAAAACCTATTCGTATTCAAGGCGCCTTTATTTCAGATCATGAAGTTGAAAGTATCGTTAACAGCATTAAAACAGACCACACGGATTATGAAGCGTCTGTTATGGAGAGTATGGAAAACATAGGGACATCCACCACTATTGATTCAGAGGATGAAGCAGATGAATTGCTGGAAAAAGCGATTGAATTTGCAAGTGATAAAGAAAAGCTTTCGATCTCAATGCTACAAAGGTATTTTAGAATTGGATTCAATAGAGCAGCACGCTTAATGGAAGCATTAGAAGCAAGAGGGGTAGTTGGACCTGATGAAGGAAGTAAACCTAGAAAAGTTATAAAAAATAACATATAAAGGAGTTTATTATGAAAACAGACATTCAAATCGCTCAAGAAGCACACATGATTCCCATTACAGAAGTCGCACAAAAAGCTGGAATTAATCCAGATGATTTAGAGCTTTATGGAAAATACAAAGCCAAGCTTTCTTATGAATTAATGGACAAAGTAAAGAATCATCCAAACGGGAAGCTTGTTTTAGTAACAGCAACCAATCCAACTCCTGCAGGTGAAGGTAAAACAACTGTGACCGTTGGGTTAGGTCAGGCACTTTGCAAGTTAGGCAAAAACGCTATGATTGCTTTAAGAGAACCTTCTCTTGGACCATGTATGGGAATTAAAGGTGGGGCTGCTGGTGGAGGATATGCCCAAGTTGTGCCTATGGAAGATATTAATTTACATTTTACAGGAGATATTCATGCCATTGGCGCTGCAAACAATTTATTGGCTGCCATGTTAGATAATCACATTCACCAAGGAAACGCATTAGATATTGATGTGAGAACGATTACTTGGAAACGTTGTGTGGATATGAATGATCGTGCACTTAGAGACATTGTTGTAGGACTAGGTGGTATGCTTAATGGTGTGCCAAGACAAGATGGGTTTATGATTACCGTTGCTTCTGAAATCATGGCTGTTTTATGTTTGGCTACTGATCTAGAAGACCTTAAACAAAAAATTAGTCAAATTATTGTGGCATATAATACAAAAGGAGAACCTGTCACAGCAGGGGATTTAAATGCACAAGGGGCTATGACCACTTTATTAAAAGATGCCATTAAACCGAATCTGGTTCAAACATTAGAAAATACCCCAGTTATTATGCATGGCGGTCCATTTGCTAATATTGCACATGGTTGTAATAGTATCATTGCAACTGATTTAGCATTAAAACTCAGTGATATTGTGATTACAGAAGCAGGTTTTGGAGCAGATTTAGGGGCTGAAAAATTCTTTGATATTAAATGCCGTAAAGCAGGTTTAAAACCAGATGCAGTCGTTCTTGTCACGACCATTCGCGCCCTTAAATATAATGGTGGCGTTGCCAAAACCGATTTACAACAAGAAAACCTAGAGGCATTAAAAGCTGGCATTTGTAACCTTGAAAAACATATTGAAAACTTACAACGATTTGGCGTACCAGTTGTTGTTACCTTGAATGCATTTGTAAGTGATACAACAGCAGAACTTGAGTTTGTTCAAAAAGTATGTGAAGATAAAGGGTGCCGCTTTGCCCTTGCTAATGTATGGGCAGAAGGTGGAAAAGGCGGCGATGCTTTAGCCAAAGAAGTTTTAGATGTATTAGAAACAGAAGAAAGCCACTTTACACCACTTTATGAAGATGACCTAACGATTGAAGAAAAAATCCGTAAAATTGCAACTGATATTTATGGAGCCGAGGAGGTTGTTTTTGAAGCGAAGGCTGTTAAAGAATTAGCTAAAATTAAGGAACTTGGCTTTAATCATCTCCCTGTTTGTATGGCCAAAAATCAATATTCATTTTCAGATGATGCCAAAGCACTTGGAAGACCACAGGGCTTTACAACAACTATTAAAGAAATTAGAATATCAGCAGGAGCTGGTTTTATTGTTGCATTAACAGGAAATGTGATGACGATGCCGGGACTCCCTAAGAAGCCAGCGGCTGAAAATATTGATATTAATAGCAAAGGTGTTGTAACAGGATTATTCTAAAAATATGAATCCCTCACTCGTAAGACCTATATGACGAGTGGGGGATTATTAAAGAGAAGGGGAAAAGATATGGCACAAATAATTGACGGAAAAAAAATATCTGCTCAAATTAAGGATGAGCTGAAAATAGAAGTGGCAGCATTAAAAGAGCGAGGGATTTATCCAGGACTAGCTGTTGTTTTGGTGGGTAATAACAGTGCTTCCCAAGTTTATGTACGTAATAAAAAAACAGCTTGTGAATATGTGGGCATTAAGTCCTTTAGTTATGAATTACCAGAAGAAACCAGCGAAAAGGATCTTCTTGACCTCATTGACACCTTAAATCAAGATGAAAAAGTACATGGCATTTTAGTTCAGTTGCCACTCCCTAAACACATTGATGAAAATAAAGTCATATTGGCGATTTCACCCCAAAAAGACGTAGATGGTTTTCATCCTCAAAATGTAGGGGCACTTTGTGCAGGGCTTCCTGGATTTGTTTGTTGTACACCTGCAGGGGTCATTGAACTTTTAAAACGCAGTGGGGCTCCAATTGCTGGTAAACACTGCGTGGTTGTGGGTAGAAGTAATATTGTAGGTAAACCTGTAAGCTTGCTTTTATTGCAAGAACATGGTACAGTTACTATCTGTCATTCTAAAACGAAAAACTTAACTGAGATTTTAAAGCAAGCAGATATTGTAGTAGCGGCAGTTGGTCGACCTAAGATGATTCAAGGTAATCAGCTCAAAAAAGGTGCGGTTGTCATTGATGTCGGCATTAACCGTGATGAAAATGGAAAGTTATGCGGTGATGTGGATTTTGAAAGTTGCCAGTTAGTGGCGTCTCAAATCACACCTGTACCAGGCGGTGTAGGTCCAATGACGATTGCAATGCTCATGCATAACTGTGTGCTTGCTGCTAAAAATAAATCCATCAGTTCTTAATTATGAAAGGAGCAGCATTTTGAATTATTTAGTATCATTTGTATCCCTTGGATGCGACAAAAACTTAGTAGATAGTGAACATATGCTTGGATTATTAAATCAAGGTGGTTTCACATTAACTGGAGAAGAACAAAAAGCAGACGTTATTGTAGTCAATACATGCTGCTTTATTGAAGATGCCAAGAAAGAAAGTATTGAAAATATTTTAGAGGTAGCGCGTTACAAAGAAACAGGTGCCTGCAAAGCCTTAATCGTAACAGGTTGTATGGCACAACGTTACAAAGAAGAAATCTTAAATGAAATTGAAGAAGTGGATGCGGTTGTCGGTACGACCTCATATGACAAAATTGTAGAAATTGCCAATGGTATTTTGGAAGAAAAAGGCCATCGTACACAGACATTTGATTTAATTGACCGTGAAATGCTTGATGAAATGCCACGTGTCTTAACGACAGCTGGTTATTTTGCGTATGTTAAAATTTCTGAAGGCTGTGACAAACATTGTACGTACTGTATTATTCCTAAACTTAGAGGAAAATATAGAAGTAGAAAAATGGATAAAATCATTGCTGAGGTTGAAAAACTTGCTAAGGATGGTGTATCAGAAATCATTCTTGTGGCGCAAGATACTACCGAATATGGACGTGATTTAGAAAATGCTTCTCTCGCAAAATTACTTCATGAATTAGGCAAAATAGAAGGCATTGAATGGATTCGTGTGCTTTACTGTTATCCAGAAAGCATTACAGATGAACTGATTGAAGAAATTAAAACCAATCCAAAAGTATGTAAATACCTAGATATTCCAATTCAACATGCCGCGGATTCTGTCCTTAAACGTATGGCAAGAAAAAGTTCACTGGCTCAATTACATGATCGAATTGGTAAACTTCGTGCTGAGATTCCGGGCATTGCGATTCGTACCACTTTAATTGTTGGTTTCCCTGGTGAAACAGAAGAGGATTTCAAGGTGTTATACAACTTTGTAAAAGAAATGCGCTTTGACCGTCTTGGCGTCTTTATGTATTCACAAGAAGAAGGGACACCTGCAGCAAGCTATGCAGATCAGATTGATGAAAAAGTTAAAATTAAACGTCGCGATGCCATTATGGCACTTCAACATGGCATTTCACAAGAATTGACCGCTGCAAAAGTAGGACAAGAAATGCAAGTACTCATTGAGGGTAAAATTGCAGACGAAGACGTTTATATTGGTCGTACGTATCAAGATGCGCCAGATATTGACGGGGAAGTATTTGTAGAATATGAAGGAGAACTCATTTCTGGTGATTTTGTGAATGTACGTATTACAGAAGCAAATGATTATGATTTGATTGGGGAGATTGTGGATGAATATAGCGAATAAGTTAACCTTACTTCGTATTATTTTAGTCTTTGTATTTATGGGCGTTATTTGGTTGCCACTTGGGTTACCAGTTGAAATGATGCTCATAGTTGGTTTAGTTATTTTTATCGTAGCCAGTGTAACCGATTATTTAGATGGTCACCTAGCACGTAAGCTTAATTTGGTGACAAACTTAGGAAAATTTATGGACCCATTAGCTGATAAAATGCTTGTTGCGACTGCTTTATTAGCCATTGTGGATTTAGGAAATAAAGGTATATTACCCATGGGATATTTCCCAGCTTGGATTGTTGTATTTATTATCCTAAGAGAGTTTATGGTGTCTGGCTTACGTCTTGTTGCTGCAGGAAAAAATATTGTACTAGCAGCCAATTACTGGGGTAAAGTAAAGACCGTGGTACAAATGATGACCATCATTGTTTATTTATTACCTGTGCACTCTAGTTTACTCAGTACATTAGGCGTATTACTGGCTTATGCTTCGCTTGTGCTGACTTTACTATCAGGATTTATTTATTTATGGGAAAATCGTCAAGTATTTGATAATCAGAATTAACGATAGTCGGATGATTAGTTACAATTTATGTTGAAGGATTAGCGCAAAAATAAAGGGATAAATGGACTATTATGGGTCCATTTATCCCTTTATTTTATATTGAGGCATCTGGAAATTTAATATGTAAATACGCTTTAACCAGTTCAATACATTGCTCACGATTGAGATGACTTGTATTTAAGCATAAATCATAATTGCTGGCATCTTTCCAATCCTTACCTGTAAAGTAGTGATAGTAGCTGGAACGTCGTTTATCAATGGTTTGAATATAGTTTTTAACTTGACGCTTTGGACAAATGTTCAATGCTTCTACTGTTTTCATACAATCTTCTAATGGGGCATGAACAAAAATACGAAGCACATTGTCATAATCTTTTAATATAAAGTCGGCACAACGCCCCACAATAACGCAAGATTCTTTTTGTGCTAGCTCTTTAATAATCTTTGCTTGATAATTAAAGAGATTTTCATTAGAAATAAAATCATCGCGGTCAGGTGAAATGATTTGTCCTTTATAAACTTTTTTAGCCACGGAATAAAGTAAAGAACGCCCAGAATTTTCATCTGCTTTTGCAAAAAGACTTTCATTAATCCCACTATCATCTGAAGCAAGCTTTAGTAAATCACGGTCATAATAACTAATATTCAATTCCTTAGCAAGCATTTTCCCAATTGTTCGACCACCACTTCCATAACCTCTAGCTATAGTAATTACAAAATTTTTCATAAATATCGCCTCCTATAAGGAATCAAAAATATAGAACGTACAAGGATTAAATGATAAGTGTTTGAATAATCTATACACTAATTATAATATTATGTGCTAAAAAAGTCTATGTTAATCCAACTTAAGTCTTTTCCTATGATAAAAAGTTGGCTATAATAAGTTAGAAACTCAAATTTTGGAGGCAATGACATGCATTATCATACCATTGTTGTCGGTGCAGGTCCCGCTGGTTTATTTGCTGCACAGGCTTTAGGTCAACAAAGAAAATCTGTCTTGATTTTAGAACGTAATCAAAGAGCGGGGCGGAAATTATTGGTGTCTGGTGCGGGTCAATGTAATTTTACCCATGATGGCCCAATAGAAGATTTTTTAAACTGCTATCATCATCAAGCAAAATTTCTTAAAAAAGCGCTATTTTTATGGACGAATAAGGATACCATGAAGTTTTTTGAAGATTTAGGTGTCCCTTATCATATATTTTCCAATCAAAAAGTATTCCCCAAAAGTATGAAGAGTGAAGACATTCTAAATGCCTTAATAAGAGCTTGCCAAATGAACAATGTGCAAATTGAATATCAGCAGACCGTTTCACAAATTAGCGTATACGATGGCATATATACGATTGAAACGGAAGAAGGCAAGCGTTATTTTAGCGATCATGTGGTGATTGCTACAGGTGGTAAATCTTATGCTCAATTAGGTTCAGATGGTAAAGGCTATGAACTAGCCAAATCACTGGGACATAGTGTGATCCCTCCTAGACCCGCCTTAACCGATGTGAGACTTAAAAACACACCTTATAAAGCACTTGCTGGTGTTTCTGTTCAAAATGTAGGGCTTACAATTTGGCGAAATGGGAAAAAGATTAAAGACTATGAGGGGGATTTATTATTTACGCATAAAGGCATCTCTGGGCCTGTTATCATCAATAGTTCAAGATGGATGGAGCAAGGGGATATATTAATGATTAATTTTTTAAATCCCAAAGCTTATGAGACAATAAGGCAATTGTTTGCCACTTCTTTACCACATCGAGGAACAGAAGAAGTGATTACCTTTTTAAAAGTATTTAGATTACCTAAAAATCTTCTACAAACATTATGTGAGCAAATTGGTTTGGATGAACATACACCTTGTGCCCAAGTCAATAAGCAAAAAAGAGAGGAACTTGTTAATATCCTTACCAAATGTCCTTTTGTAATCGATCATTTAGGTGGTTTTCATATTGCAATGGCAACTGCAGGTGGCATTCATTTAAAAGAAGTGAATCCAACCACTATGGAAAGCCGTAAGCAAAAAGGGCTTTATTTTATTGGTGAAGTATTAGATGTGGATGGCATAACGGGTGGTTATAATCTTCAAGCAGCATTCTCTATGGGCTATTTATGTGCGCAGCATCTGTCACGATAATGATACGATAAGGGTATTAAATTTTTACAAACGACTCATTAATAAGATCATATAAAATTCCCTCTATTCAAAGGATAGAGGGAATTTTATATGAAAAATTTGTTAATCCTAAATCATTTAGTCATAAGCTCAAAAATAATAAAGTATATTATTTTTGAGGCAATGCACTGGCAATCGTACTAGCTACTTCGTCTGGCAGTGCTTCAAGCTGCTCTTTAGATAATCCTTTCGTTGGTACAGCAGGATGAATCGTTAGCTGAACATGTGAAGGGGTAATTTTATGATGATTTTGCTCCATGATTTTATAACTTCCGTCTATTGTAATAGGCACAATGGTAACGCCTGGCTTTGTAGCAAGCTTAAAACTGGCATGTTTAAATTCACCCATTTTATCGGATTGACTTCTTGTCCCCTCAGGGAAAATGACTAAGGAATGACCTTCTTTAAGCACTTTAATCCCCTCAATAATCGCACCAGCTGACCCTTTTAATGTGGAGCGGTCCATAAAGACACAATGAATCAGTTCCATCCATTTAACGACAATAGGAATTTTTTTAGCTTCTATTTTTGAAATAAATCCTTTGGGTTTATCGATATATCCCATAATGAGTGGAATATCAAAATTTCCTTGATGGTTACTAATGTAAACAACCGTTTCATCTTCTGGTAAATTTTCTAGTCCATGAACTTCCACCGTAGACCCGCTACGTCTAATGTTATCTAGCATCCATTTTCTAGACACCCTATGAATGTACTGATCTCTTTCTTCTAATTTACCTTGCTTTTCTAAACGTTTGACTTTACCGAGCTTTGGAAGCGTTCCAAGTAGGGTAAAGAAAAAACTGACATACCAATATAATGATCTCATATTGACCTCCCTATCACTTTAATTGTCATTTGTCTCTATTATACATCAAAAAGGATAAGAAAAACATATGAGCCTTTAAAGGAGTTAATAACATGGTAGAAATCCAAGCATTTTGCGCCCTAAGGCCGAGTCATAAGTGTGTAAGAGAAGTAGCTAGTTTGCCCTATGATGTTATGACCCATCAAGAAGCACTTGAAATGGTTAAACATAAACCCCATGCTTTTCTAAGAATTGATAAGCCGGAAATTGAGCATACCGAAACAGGGAAAGTGCTTTATGAAAAAGCAGGTAATGAGCTTAAAGAATGGATCCATCAAGGAGTCTTTGTCCATGAAACAAAAGCACTGTACATTTATGAGCTCCAAAGTACTTCTAGTCATCAATTTGGACTGGTGACATTAGTTTCAGCCAAAGACTATGACGCAGGCATTATTAAACAGCATGAAAAAACACGGGAAGATAAAAAACAAATGCGAATCTGGCATATTGAAAACTGCAAGGCCCATACGGGACTTGTTTATTTAGTGGAACCCACATTAGAAACATTAGGAGAAACACTTGAAAGCTACGCTAAAGCGCATAGCCCCTTGTTTGATGAAATCTATGAAGATGGCGTGACGCATCGAATTTACAAACTATCCGAACCAGTCCTTATTAATGAATTAATTCATGCTTTTAAGACGGTGCCTTGTTTGTATATTGCCGACGGACACCATCGAGCCGCTGCCGCTTTTCATGTAGCCCAAGAATATGGTAAAATCTTTCCAGAAGCTACCTCATTTTTAGCCGTTATTTTTCCTAAAAAGCAACTGAATATTTTAGCCTATCATCGTATCATACAAAATAAATATGGGTATAATAAAAACGTTATTTGGCAGCAATTATCCCTTTATTTTACAATTCGCCCTAAAAGTGAAGCCATTTATCTGCCTACTGAGCCTCATACGATTGGTATGCGTTACAATAAAGCGTGGTATGAGCTAAAATGTAAAGCCTCTTATTTAGCTTCTCTAACGGGAATCAATCGACTGGATGTTTCTATTTTACAAAATCAAATATTAGCTCCTGTGTTTCATATTACTAATCCGAGAGTAGACCCTTCTATTGACTTTGTTCCAGATAGGGGAGACCCATTTATACTGAATGCACGCACAGAGGATAAAGGGCAAATAGCCTTCAGCCTATTTCCCACTTCAATAGATGAGCTGATTGAGGTAGCCAATCGAAATGAATTAATGCCTCCAAAATCCACATGGTTTAGTCCAAAGCTTAGAAGTGGCTTCCTATTACATCCATTTGATGAGCTATAAAATCTCAAAGGGCATTAAAAAGCTGAATGCTGTAAGGATATTGACAAATGCGATTGAAGTGAATATAATTTTATCAGATTATGTATATGATAAATTGAACATACAAAATACAATGAAAAGAAGGAGTAAATAAAAAAGGGCTTTTAGAGAGGAAAATAGTGGTGAAAGTTTTCTAGTACCTATTTATTGAAGCAGTCTTGGAGTGGCTATCTTGAAATAGAAGTAAAGATAGACGGGTGATTTCGTTAACAATCCTCAAGGTGATAAAATGTCAGGCATTTTATAACTAGGGTGGTACCGCGATTAACCTCGTCCCTATATAGGGGCGGGGTTTTTTAGTGGTTAAAAAACTAAACATCTACTCGTTCATCGTCATATAGATAGAAAATAACTTATCTAATAGGTTTATATCATAAGGAGGAAAAATGAAAAATTACAGCTTAAACGAACTAAGAGAAATGTATTTAAAATTCTTCGAAAGCAAAAATCACCTTCGTGCAAAAAGCTTTCCTTTAGTTCCACAAAATGATAACAGTTTATTACTGATTAATGCGGGTATGGCACCACTTAAACCTTACTTTACAGGTCAAGATGAGCCACCAAGAAGAAGAATGACAACTTGCCAAAAATGTATCCGTACAGGAGATATTGAAAATGTAGGTAAAACCGCTCGTCACGGTACATTCTTTGAAATGCTTGGTAACTTCTCATTTGGAGATTACTTCAAAGAAGATGCCATCAAATGGGCATGGGAATTTGTAACTGAACACTTAGAACTTCCTGTTGACCGTTTATTCGTTACCGTCTATGAAGAGGATGAAGAAGCAGCAGAAATCTGGCATAAAAAAGTAGGACTTCCTAAAGAAAAAATCTTTTACATGGGTAAAGAAGACAACTTCTGGGAAGCTGGCATTGATGGTCCATGTGGTCCATGTTCTGAAATTTATTTTGACCGTGGTCCTGAATTTGGATGTGGCAAACCAGGCTGTACCGTAGGATGTGATTGTGACCGTTACATGGAATTTTGGAACTTAGTATTTACACAATTTGAACGTCACGAAGATGGTACGTATACACCACTTGCTCAAAGAAACATTGATACAGGAATGGGACTTGAAAGACTTGCCGCTATGATGCAAGGCGTAGGCTCAATTTTTGATGTGGATACGATTAAAGCAATTCGTGACCATGTTTGCCGAATTGCAGGCGTAGAATATGGTAAAGAGCATAAAAAAGATGTTTCAATTCGTGTTATTACAGATCATATTCGTTCAGTCACTTTCATGGCTGCGGATGGCGTGCTGCCATCAAATGAAGGACGCGGTTATGTCATGAGACGTCTTTTAAGACGTGCCGTAAGACATGGTAAACTTTTAGGCATTGAAGGACTATTCTTACAAGATCTTGTTAAAACAGTAGTCGATAACTCAAAACATGAGTATACAGAACTTGAAGACAAATACGAATATCTTGTAAAACTGCTTACTGTTGAAGAAAAGAACTTTAACGAAACCATCGACCGGGGATTAGTGATTCTTAAAAACTACATGGATGAGATGAAAGCAAATGGTGAAACCGTATTAAACGGTAAAGCATGCTTTACTTTATCAGATACTTATGGCTTCCCTATTGATTTAACACGCGAAATTCTTGAAGAACAAGGCTTTAGTGCAGATGAAGAAGGCTATGCTAAAGAAATGGAAATTCAACGTGAAACAGCACGTACGGCACGTGGTGGTTCAAAATATATGGGGGCTGATGAAACAGTCTTTAATCAAATGGACCCAGCTATGCATACCAGATTCGTTGGTTATGATGCACTAGAAAAAGAAACAACTCTTGAAGTATTAGCAAATGATGAAACGCTTCTTGATGTGGCTTCTTGCGGCGATGAAATTTACGTGGTTGTCAGTGAAACACCTTTCTATGCTGAAATGGGTGGTCAAGCTGGTGATAAAGGAATCATTGAAACCGCTACAGGTAAATTAGAAGTAACTGATACAACAAAAGTAGTTGGTGGAAAATTTGCACATCATGCTAAAGTCGTAGAAGGAAGCGTTCAAAAAGGTCAAAAAGCAACCTTCAAAGTAGATGCTAGCATTCGTATGGATGTTGCACGTAATCATAGTGCGACTCACTTACTTCAAAAAGCTTTACGTGAAGTAGTTGGTACACACATTGAACAAGCAGGTTCAAATGTAAACAAAGATCGTTTACGTTTTGACTTTACTCACTTTGAAGCCTTAACTCATGAACAAATTTCTAAAGTAGAAGCATTGGTTAATGAAAAAGTTCTTGAAGGTTTAGTGATTGATACAAAAGAAATGCCTATTGATGAAGCACGTAAACTAGGCGCAATGGCATTATTTGGTGAAAAATACGGTAATACTGTACGTGTAGTCAATATGGGTGGTTACTCTATTGAATTATGCGGTGGAACCCACCTTCAAAATACAGCAGCCATTGGAACCTTCAAAATTATTTCTGAATCAGGGGTTGCTGCAGGCGTAAGACGTATTGAAGCTGTAACAGGTAGAGGGGCTCTTCATTATTATCAAACAATGGAAGAAAACTTAAATGAAATTACAGCCATTGTGAAAGCTAAAAAAGCAGATGTTGTAAAACGTGTAGAAGCCATGTCTAATGAGCTTAAAGAAGCCCATAAAGAAAATGAGAAGCTTAAAGCAGAGCTTGCCCAGTCCAAAGCAGGTGCCTTAACAGAGCAAGTAGAAGAAGTAGCAGGTATGAAAGTCCTTGTCAGTCAAATCGATGGTCTTGATATGAATGGTCTTAAAAACATGGGAGATTCATTAAAAGATCAATTACAAGATGGCGTTGTTGTTTTATTAAGTCATACAGATGATAAAGTCAATTTAGTGGCAATGGCAACAAATAGTGCTGTGAGCCAAGGCGTACATTGCGGACAAATCATTTCTCAAACAGCAGCAGCTGTTGGCGGAAAAGGTGGCGGAAGAACAAATATGGCTCAAGCTGGTGGTAAAGATGCAAGTAAAATTGCTGAAGCGATGAACACTGCCAAAACTGTAATTAAAGGGCAACTTCAAGGTTAATTTCTAGACTGCGAATAAATTTTTAAATAAAGTGAATGAAATATGGCAAGAATACTTGACGTATGGGCTATATTACTCTATAATTTAACGTAGTGCTTTAATCTTTTCTCCGTACAAATGCATAAAGCACAACATAGCACCGGAGGGAGGGAAAGAAATGTCAGAGGTTACAGTTCGCGAAAACGAGTCTTTAGATAGCGCTCTTCGCAGATTTAAAAGAAACTGTGCAAAAGCAGGTATCATGCAAGAAATCCGCAAGAGAGAACACTATGAAAAACCTAGTGTAAAACGTAAAAAGAAATCAGAAGCAGCTCGCAAAAAAAATAAACAATACTAATTATTGATTGTTTTTGATTATAGTAACTTTAATGGATTAAAGTTATGTACTAAGGGATGATGCAGATGTCTTTGAAAGAAACGCTTCTTAATGATATGAAAGAAGCTATGAAAGAAAAAGATGTCCTTCGTAAGAACACAGTTCAATCTGTTCGTGGTGCCATTCTTCAGCAAGAGAAAGACACAATGAAAGAGGTTAACGAAGAACAAATTCTTGATATTATCATGTCTGAAATCAAGAAACGCAAAGATGCACTTGCTGACTTTGAAAAAGGTCATCGTCCAGATTTAGTAGAGGCTGCTAATTGCGAGATTGCGATTTTGCAAAAATACTTGCCTGCTCAACTTTCTGAAGAAGAGCTTACAGCACTTGTTCGTGAAACCATTGCAGAAGTATCAGCTGTGTCTATGAAAGATATGGGCAAAGTTATGGGTGCTATTACTGCTAAAGTAAAAGGCAAGGCCGATAACTCAAAAGTGAGTAGCATTGTCAAACAATGTTTAGCACATCAATAAAGCTGAAGCTTAAAAATAGAGACATCCTAGAAATAGGGTGTCTTTTTTGCTTGCTTGAAATTTACCTTTATAGAGCCATATCTCTCTTTATTTAGTAATAAAGCCTTTCTCTCTTTTTTATTTATTCATAACCTTTTTGTATTCCTCGTTATAAATACTTTTGTTTATAATCCTTATTCTTGATATACCAACCTACTAAAGTGGATGAAATTGCTCATAAATGAGCCCTTTACCTTTTGTGCAATACCTATTATAAGAATACCGTTAGACTATCCTTTTGCAAATTACTGCATATATTTTTATATAATGATAAAAATTATCATTTATATTTTCTTTTTTCTCTCCCTTTTTCTTACTTATTTATAAACCCACCACAGATAATATAAAATTATCTGTGGTGGGTTGACATTTATATATCGAAATGTTAACCTGTTATATATGATAAACTATAGTTAACTATTGAAATTTATTAGTTAACTAAAATAATAAGCAAATTAACTTTTTTAACGAATGGAGAATGATTATATGGCTGATGTGACATTTGGAGTAAAAGTTCCTGAAGAAATGAAGAATGAATTAAGTGAATTAATGAAGGAGAGTACTGTAAGTGGTAAGGAATTTATGAGCATGCTCATTGCAAGCTATAAATTAGAGAAAACAAAGGAAAGTACCGCACTTTTTGACGGGGATTTAAAAGAACTGCAAGGACTCATTAAACGGATTCAAAGTCTTTTCATTAATATGATTGATAAAAGCAGCTTAGAAATTGAAGCCATAAAAGGAGAGAGCGAGAAAAAATTATCTGATAAGGAGGATGAGAAAAAGCAGTTTGAAGAAACGATAGAAGCGCATCAAGCGACTATCCACCAATTACAAGAAAACATAAAAGCTTTGGAAGCTAAGAACAAGCAACTAGAAAGTCAACTCATTGAAAGTAACGAAGATATTAAAGCCTATAAACAACAACTTAAGAATCAATCCTTATTAGACACCAAATATCAAGATGAAATTAATGCACTCAATGAAAAGTTAGAAAGTTATAAGCGTCTTGATCTTGAAATTCAGGAAAGAAACGATGAATGTAATAAGCTTAAGCAAAGAAATGATGAGATTGCATCCGAAGTATGGTTTTTAAAAAGGGAAATCGAAAAAAATCAAAATGAAAAAGAAGTACTAACTGAAAAATACCAAAAAGATATGGCCCAAATTAAGGTGCAGCATGAATTAGAAATTAAAAATCAGCTTTTAGAGCAGAAATTGTCTATAAGTCTTGAAAATGTTAAATTAATGGAAGAAATAAGTACATTAAAAGATCAGTTAGCCAAAAGTCTGAAAATAAATCATGAGATGAGTCAAAAAGAAAAATAGTTCACCACATCATTTCACAATAGTTAGGTGTATAAAATTTATGTTGTTTTTTGTTAGCATTAATGATATACTACTGTACGATTAAAGGAGTGTATGCAAATGGCAAATTATTTAACACCACAAGAAATTACTGATTACACTAGCAACGGAGGCGTCAATAAAGTTAATCGTAGTGTGTTGCTAGTTCTACTTATGGCCGTTATGGCTGGAGTTTACATTGCATTAGGTGGGTTTGCTTCTTCAGTAGCTGCTCATGCAGTAACAAACAAGGGGCTTGCTAAGTTAGTAACAGGTGCAGTTTTCCCTATTGGGCTTATGTTTGTCGTTATTAACGGTGCAGATTTATTTACAGGTAACTGCTTAATTGTCGTATCTACGCTTGAAAAGAAAACAACTTGGGGTGGATTTGTAAAAAATCTTATCATTGTACTTGTTGGAAATTTCATAGGTGCAGCTATTATTGCAATTCTTGTTGCCAATAGTGGTATTTTATCTATGAGTGACAATGCTTTTGGCGCTTACGCAATTAAGACCGCTGTATCAAAATGTAATCTTACCTTTATCCAAGCATTATGTCTTGGAATCATTTGTAACATTTTTGTTTGTGCAGGGATTTGGATGATCTACGCCTCAAAAGATATTGCAGGTAAAATTTTAGCTGGCTTCTTCTCTATATTTGCTTTTGCAATTAGTGGAGCAGAGCATATTGTTGCCAATATGTATTATGTGCCCGTTGCATTATTTTCAAAAGGACATAGTGAATATATGGAACTTGCACATGTTACAGCAGATCAATTAACATGGAGTAAATTCCTACTCAATAATGTTATTCCAGTTGTCATTGGAAACATTATTGGTGGTTTATTTATCGGGGGAATGTATTTCCTAATCTATAAAAAACTAGAGAAACCATCAAAATAAAAGTCGCAGTCATGCGACTTTTTTTAATGATACGCTACCTGTCTTTTAGATAGCGCTATACGATTTTAGATGAGAGGTATATAACATGAATATTCAAAAAGCCATTGGTTATTTTAAGCAATCTCTCGGTAATGAACAATTATCTAGTCATACACTACGTGCCTATGAACAAGACTTAGATCAATTTAGTCAGTGTACCAATAAAGAGGATTTAGATGAATTAGATTTTGAAGACTTTCAAAATTATCTAGCAGAAATTTCAACCTTAAAGTTAGCAAGTATCAAAAGAAAACGCGTTGTCTTAAACCGCTTTTTGTCATTCTGCTATCGCAAAAAGTTATGCAAAGAACGTTTATTTGAATATATTGATCCGATACGTTCTAAAAAAATAACAACGCCTAAAGAAGTTCTATCGAAAGAAGAAATTAGTAAAATACAGGCTTATTTAAAATCTGAGTGTGAACAAGCCACTAATGAAAAAAGTACACCTTACTATGAATACCTCTATTATTGTGCGATTCGTAATAAATTACTAGTTGCTTTTTTATTGTACACAGGGTGCCGCGCACATGAAGCAGTTGCGATTAAGTTAAAAGACATTGACTTTGAGAAAAATACAATTACCCTTTTTACAAAGGGGGCTAAATATAATCCTATCCCTATCCATGACGATTTAAGTTTAGCCTTTCAAAATTATTTTGATGAACTGGATCTTTTAGAAGATTCTTTTAAAACTTCTATAAGTGAAAGTGCGTACTTATTTCCAAGTAAAAAAGATCCTAAAACCTATATGTCTACTCGCACTCTTCATGATTTAATGAAGAAGCTCTCTCTCGTTATTAATCGGCCTATTCACGCTCATTTGTTTCGACATACTTTTGCCTCTTATTGCATTGCGTCCAATATGGATATCTCTACAATTTCTTCTTTGATTTCACATAGTAATCCATCCATTACTTTATCTATTTATACGCATGAAATAGATGCTCATAATAAGCAAGAACAAATCAAAAAGTTACATTTCAATTGATAAGCTTTACTGGTTTAGTGGGTATGAAATGATGTTTTTTGACGCATACTATATATTAATTTGAAAGGAGTATATGGTATGAATGATTTGAATGAACTTAAACAAAAATATCAAGAAGGCTTTCGCTGTATTTACACAGAGAAAAATGATACCGAGGGACTGACTATGCATCTTAAAAATTTCCGTGAAGAGAAATTACACACGATGCAAGTGAAAAGTGATATGGAAATCGGACAAATAGAAGATTTCTTAGATCAAATGAATCAAATTAAAAAGCAAAAAGGGCATGATTGTCATGACTTATAAAAGCACCTCAAATTGAGGTGTTTTTTATATACCATGTAATTCTTTGCATATTTTCAAATCATTGTCTAACATAAGCCCAATTCTTGTGGAAATACTAATGATATGACGTAAATAAGGGGGCTACTATGAAAAAAATAATGATTTGTGTGATGTGCTTTATTGGTTGTGTTACAATTCTTATACCATGTACACAGTATGCAAAAACCTCAAAAAAGAAAACTTCTCCTGGAACAGCCATTTTTGTTATGGCTACACCCCAAACTCAATTTGAAATCGAAGAAAAACATATTGTGTTTAAAAGACCTGAAATTGATTTAGACATTCGTATTCCTCAGTTTAAAAATCTCCCTGAAAAAGAGACTCAAAAGACATTAAATCAGTTGTTATATGAAGCAGCAAATGCTAGAAAACAACAAGCCATTTTATTAGCCAAAGCCTATAATCAAGATCTGCTTAAAGATGGTCTTTCTCCTATTTTGTTTGAATATAAAGAAACTTATTCAATTATTCCCACCATTAAGCCTTATCTTACCGTTGAAACGGATCGTTACCAATATTACGGCGGAGCTCATGGGATTAATGAGCTCAGTTATATTAATTGGAATATTGATACCAATAAGGCGATCAGTTTAGGGGATTTGTTTAAAAGTAATGTAAATTATATTCCATTAGTTAATAAGCTGATTACAGAAGAAATTAATAGAAGAGCTGCACTAGGCGAGTATTTCTTTTCAGGAAGTAATGGATTTCAAACCATCCAAGAAACTCAATCTTTCTATATCAATAAAGTAGGTGATCTGATTATTGTTTTTAATGTTTATGAAATAGCGCCTTATGCAAGTGGTCCAATTTATATTCGTCTTTCATCAATGGAACTGGCTCCTTATCTGAATTGATTTGTCATTTCAATGTTTTTAGTGTAATATTAAAAGAAAAGGGAGGTACTATATAAAAAGTGGCGATAACAAGTATACCTAGCAGTACAATTAAGAAATTAATAGGGGCATTAATTATTTTAGGCCTAATAATTGTTTTATGTTTTTGTGCGCTTGGATTTATATATTCACTCCAAGATGCTTCTTTACAAAATACTTGGCAATCAGAGGAAACAGGTAGAATATTAACATTTACGGATGATGAATACGTAGAATTCAAAGGTAATTCTTCTAAAGGCATATATCATATTCTTTCGCCAAACACGATGGAATATACTATTGATGGTAAAACATTTAAAATGAATTATTATATTGAAGAAAATAAATTATACTGGGGAATTGATCAAGAACACATGGAGTGTTTTTCAAGAAAGTGGCTATAAATAATTAAAATAAAGGTGAAACTATGGAACAAATAGAATTAGCACAAATTTACAATCAGGCTCTTAAATTAGGTAAAGCAGCTTGGTCTCAAAAAGTGAGTAAGGGTGAATCAGGATATTTAAGAACACTAGATAGTATGTTGCAGCAAACGGATATTGCAGCAGAATATCCGTTAGGACTGATTGAAATACCGCTTCATAAAATTGTAGGAACCTATACGCATGGAAGAAGTATTTCTTTCGCTAGCAACTACATGCCCATTATGGATCCTAAATCAGAGTTTGCCAACAAATGGATGCACTTATATAATTACCATATTGAACAAGGGATTGCAGATCCTATTAAAGTTTATGAATATCTCAACCGATTTTTTGTTATTGAAGGGAATAAAAGGGTAAGTGTTTTAAAATTTGTTCAAGGAACGACCATAAATGGCTATGTCACAAGACTGATTCCTAAACGTAATCCAGATGATAAACTCAATACGATTTATTATGAGTTTATGGACTTTTATCAAAAAACTAAAATTAATAGTATATGGGTATCAGAAATTGGAAGTTTTAATGAACTGTTAGTCTACGTTGAGCAATATAAAAAATGGGTAGATGATCCTGAAGAAAGTCCAAAGCTTTTCTTATCATTTTGCTATAGACCCTTTAGACAAATTTATCATGAATTAGGTGGGGGAAAGTTAGAAATCACCACGGGTGACGCCTTTTTAATGTATCTTAAGATATATGGTATAGAAAAGGATATTTCTCCAGAAGTCTATCGAAATAGAATCAAAAAAATGATTGATGAATTAAAAGTGATTGATCCTGATGGAAATCATGTTGAAACAGATGCATTGCAAAACGTCAAAAAGAAAGGGGTCATTTCATCTATCTCTGAGTTAATGGGGGCAAAGAAAACCCTTAAAGTAGCATTTGTCTATGGCAAATCGCCTACGACTTCTGGCTGGACTTACGCACATGAATTGGGTCGTTTACATATAGAAAACATATTTAAAGATCAAATTCAGACACAAAAAATTGAAAATGTACCAGAAGATGAAACGGCCTATAAAGCTTTTAAAGCCTTAGGCGAAGAAGGTGTGGATGTTGTTTTTGCTACCAATCCAACTTATCTTGCACCTGCCTTAAAAGCGGCTATGGAATTTCCACATACAAAATTTTTCCATTGTGCCGCAACCTATTCCTATAAATCACTCACACTCTATTATGGTCGTATCCATGAGCCAAGATATTTATTAGGCATGATAGCAGGGGCGATGACAAAGACGAATATACTCGGTTATGTGGCACCTTATCCTATTTCTGAGGTGGTAAGCAGTATTAATGCCTTTACTTTAGGGGCACAGTCTGTAAATCCACGTGTTGTGGTTAAAGCGTTATGGACGAATTGCTGGGACAGTCCTAGTGAAGGAAAAAAAGTAGCCCAAAAACTTCAACAAATGGGGGCAGATATTATTTCAAATGAAGATTATCCGATTCCTGGTGATGTGACAAAAGAATATGGCATCTATCGTATGCCTAATGGGACAGATGAAAAAATACATTATGCTATGGCGATTTGGAACTGGGGGTTATTTTATGAAAAAGTGATTCATAATCTACTCAATGGTACCCTCAGAACCTTTGGTGAAAATGATGTCCCCATTAATTTTTGGCAAGGCATGAATAATGGCATCGTAGATATTTTATATTCTAATCGTCATATTAATGCCCCTATGAAGCATCTTATAGAAACCGTAAAGTTAGCTATTAAAAATAATGAATTTAATATATTTGAAGGTCCTATCTATGATCAAAATAATCTATTACGCGCACCACAAGGTGAAGTATTAGAATATGAAGATATTGTTCATATGGACTGGCTCATCCAAGGGGTTGAAGGTGAAATTCCTAAGCTTAAAACCTTAACACCTGCTGATCCTTTCTCTTATCTTCAAGGATTAAACTCATAAAAAAATGGCACAGTAGAAAAACTATTGTGCCATTTTTTTATATCTCCAAAATATAGTAGTTATAGCCATTAATGAGTTGTATATTATTATGCTCAATAATGCGCTTTGAATGAGAAGAATAAGTAAAATGATTATGTCCATATAGGTGAATTTTAGGTTTTAAGGTATCATAAATTTGATGAAAACATTGAAAGCCAATGTGACATTGGCTAGTAGGGTCATCACCTAATCCAAAGGTTGGTGCATGAGAAACAAAAATATCAATTTCTCCTTTTGAATGTCGAATCAACTTTTTGACACGTTTTTGCATTTGAGCCTCTTTATACTGAAAAGGACCGCCTCTATATTCAATGGAGCCGCCTAATCCGGCAATTTTTAATCCCCTAAATTTAATGACCTTATCTTCTAAACAGTCACATCCCTCAGGCGGTGTTTTAAGATACTGTTTATCATGATTCCCATGAACATAAAAAACTGGAACAGCTAACATGGTCACTAAAAAAGAGAGATACGATGCCTTTAAATCCCCACAAGAAATCACACATTCAATATCTTTAAAATTTGCCTTATCAAAAAAATCCCATATGTAAGTACTTTCAATATCCGAAACAACTAATATTTTCATAAGTATCCATCCTTTAAGCGTTTGAATATATACATTATTATACTATATTTCGTCGTAAAATGATATGTAAATTATTTTTAAACGTCATATAAAGTAAATTCATTGAGAATAAATTAGATGGCATGTTTGTCCCAGCACCATCATATATATAGTGTAGATTAGTAGAGGAGATGATTCCTATGAAAAAAAGAAGCGCTTTCTATTGCTATATAGTGTCTTTTATGTTGGCTGTAATACTTATTTTACTCTATATAAATCATTTTAATTTAACGTGGGTTGAGTCCAATGGGGCATCTGTTAAAGTAACGATTAATTTTTTATTTCCTATGGATCAAAAAAACTTTAATCAGCACATTTACATTTCCAGCATCGATCAAGCCCAAAATCATTTTAAATGCCACGTAACATGGCTAAACTCACATATTGCAGAATTAACAATTAAAGAACTCAATGAAATTAAAGGTCAAAAAGTACAGCTGATGATCAAAAATGCCCCCACAACAATCTATAAAATCAATAAAACAGAATCTATACCCATACAATTTAAAGCAGACCTTCATTTGACCGATCCTATCAACCCTATACTCGTTTCTAGTACACCTTCGTTTTTAGTAAGATTCAACACGCCTATTGACCTAAAAGAAATCAAGAGGAATTTAAAAAGTGAAGTAGCCTACCATATAAAACCTTATAACGCTCTAGAATCCATGTATGTTTTTTCACCTCTAGAAAGCTTAAAAAATGGTAATGAATACACCGTAACTTTTTTGAAAGGCATGAAAGCTAAATCTGGCGTTACACTAAAAAAAAATGAGACCGTTGTTTTAAAAGTAGATCAAAAACCTTCTATTATAAAAACCTATCCTGTGTCAGGGGATGAGTGGATTGGGTTATATCCACGCATTCAAATCGAGAGTAAAGAAAAAATAATTGCTGCTAAAGCCACCATAAATGATCTACCGATCCAAGGTAAATTAATCGATGAACATCATGCTCTTTTTCTATTAGATGATTTATTGAAACCTGAAACTCAGTATCAATTATCCTTTCAGATTCAGGTTCCAAGTGGTGAAATGAGTGATTGGACTAATCTACACTTTACAACCACTACCTTAGGTAGCAAACGTTTCTGGTTGGATATTCATACCCGTTCTAAACGTATTTATTGTTATGAAGGTCCTAAATGTATACGAACCTTATTCTATGAAGCGGGTCAATCAGTAGATGACCTTTTATTTGGCACTTATTATTTACAAGACAAATTAGAAAACTATGAGGATCCCATTCATCATCTAGGTTCAAATTATTGGTTTAAGATATCTGAAAAACTGGGGATACAAGGAACACTCAGAGACGACTACTGGCAACCTACTACAGATTTAAAAAAAACGAATAACTTTGTTATTAATGACGAAGAAGCAGCATGGCTTTTTAAAAAAATACAGGAGGAAACGATGATTATTGTCAGAAAATAATTGGTTATGTATAAATATTCCTTTAAGTTCAATATTCTTTTCTAAAATATAACAATAATATTTGAAATAGCACTAAATTGTGATAAAATACTGTTAACGGTGATCTGTTGACCGTATATTTATTCTTTAGGAGGAATATTCATGAGCTTTAAAACTGAGTATATGCAAGACTTAATGAACAGAGTTGAAAAAAATCATCCTGCTCAACCAGAATTTCATCAAGCTGTAAGAGAGGTTTTACTTTGTATGGAACCTGTTGCAGAACGTAATCCACAATACGTAGAAGCAGGTATCTTTGAACGTATTGTAGAACCAGAACGTGCCATTATCTTCCGCGTTTCATGGGTAGACGATGCTGGAAAAGTACAAGTTAATAGAGGTTATCGTGTACAATTCAATAGTGCGATTGGACCATACAAAGGTGGGCTTAGATTACACCCATCTGTTAACTTAGGGGTTATTAAATTCTTGGGATTTGAACAAATCTTCAAAAATTCTTTAACTGGTCTTCCAATGGGTGGCGGTAAAGGTGGTAGTGATTTCGATCCAAAAGGTAAATCTGATGGAGAAATTATGAGATTTTGCCAAAGCTTTATGACAGAACTTGCCAAACATATTGGAGCAGACACAGATGTACCAGCTGGTGATATCGGAGTAGGTGCTCGTGAAATCGGTTATTTATTTGGTCAATATAAACGTTTAAGAAATGAATTTACTGGTGTTTTAACTGGTAAAGGATTAAATTATGGTGGTTCTTTAGTAAGAACACAAGCAACAGGTTACGGTCTTTGCTATTTTACACAAGAAATGCTTGCTACAAAAAATGATAGTTTCCAAGGTAAAACAGTTGTTATTTCTGGATCTGGTAACGTAGCGATTTATGCAGCCGAAAAAGCAACCCAGCTTGGTGGTAAAGTAGTTGCTCTTAGTGATTCAAACGGTTACATCTATGATGCTAATGGTATTGATTTAGATGCTGTTAAAGAAATTAAAGAAGTAAAACGTTTACGTATTAAAGAATACATAGCAAATCATCCAAACGCTGAATACCATGAAGGTTGCAAAGGAATTTGGAACATTAAATGTGATGTAGCGCTTCCATGTGCAACACAAAATGAATTAGATGGTGAAGCTGCTAAAACATTAGTAGCAAATGGTGTGATTGCTGTTGCTGAAGGTGCAAACATGCCTTCTACTCCAGAAGCAGTTGAGACATTCCAAGCTGCTGGTATCTTATATGCACCAGGAAAAGCATCTAATGCTGGTGGTGTGGCAACTTCAGGACTTGAAATGTCTCAAAATAGTATGAGATATAGCTGGACTGCTGAAGAAGTAGATGAAAAACTTAAAGGCATTATGAAACACATTCATACTGTATGTAAAGAAGCAGCTACAGAATATGGTGATCCTAACAACTATGTTTTAGGTGCTAATATTGCTGGTTTCTTAAAAGTTGCTGATGCAATGTATGCTCAAGGTATTGCATACTAAAATAATAAAAGAAATCCTCTTCTTCGTGAAGAGGATTTCTTTTATTATTTTATATTGTATATTTTTACAAGATGATATAAAATTAATTAAAAATAATGAACGTATACATACTTAGGGGGAGAAGATGCAAAGTAAAGTAATTTTTATATCTGAAGCAATGCCTGGAATGCTGATTGCAGAACCAGTTCGTAATTTAAAAACAGGTCTTATTTATATAGGAGAAAATCAAGAACTTACCGCAGAAATCATTCAAAAATTGGATTATAGTGGGATAGATGAAATAAAAGTTTTTGTCAATACTTGGGATGACGTTTGGCAAATATCGCAAGAGACCAAGGAAGAATACACCAAATGTACAGCACTTGCTAAGACCTTATTGGATCAAATTGCCTATGGTAATGTTGTCGATTTTGCAGCCTTTAAAGAAGTAAAAGAACAAATCAATAAACATTTTAGTGATAATTACAAAATGATTGGTTGTATTAATTTATTTAAGGCAGCAGATAGCTATACCTATACTCATAGTATCAATGTAGCCTTACTTTCTTGCTTAATTGGTAAATGGTTAAAATTAGGCTCTCAGGCAATCGATAATTTGATGTTAGCGGGTTTATTTCATGATATTGGTAAAATGCGTATTGATAAAAGTATCCTTAATAAACCAGATAAGTTAACAGATGCTGAATTTGAGGAAATTAAGAAACATCCCGTTTATTCTTATGAACTCCTTCAAGACAACACAGATATACCACTTGATGTCAAAGTAGGAATTTTAATGCATCATGAACGTATGGATGGTTCAGGCTATCCTTATGGCGTTTATAATGAAAACATTAATGATGTTGCAAAAATTCTTGCTATAGCGGATTCCTATGATGCTATGATTTCTGAAAGACCTTATCAAAAAAAGCGTTCACCATTTGAAGTCATGCAATTGATGCAAGAAGGCATCTTTGGAAAGTTAGACTCCAAGATTTTATTGACCTTTTTATCCAATATTGCAACCTACTATATTGGAACTTACGTTGCACTTAATACAGGCGAAATTGGTGAAGTCGTTGCGATTAATCCTTCTTGTATTTACAGACCGATTATTAAGGTTCAAGATCGATATATTGATTTAAATACAGATTATTCGATTCAGATTGTTGAACTATCTTAAAGAACCCATTGATTAAATGAATAAAAAGTATTTTTATGCCTATACTAACTTCGTATAATCATTTCATTATAAAGGAGTTAGTAGCAAATGAAAAAATTTCTTTTTTTATCAGCGCTTGCTATAATGGGATTTGCATGTGTAGGTTGTACAACAGACAATAATACAACCAATACCCCTGGTATCGAAAATACTGTTCCAAATAATGGCGCTACAAATGGTACAGGAAATGGAAATGCGAATGGCACCACTAACAATGCAACAAATGGCACAGGAAATGGTGCAATGAACGGTGTAACAAATGGCACCACTAATACGCCAGCTAACACTGCCAATGATATGACTAATGGTGCATTAAATAACACAGATAATGCAACAAATGGTGTGGTTACAGATCAAAATGGCATCATTAATGATGGTGATAATGCAACTGTAAAATAATGAACTAAAAAATAAAGCAAGGGTTTAGACTCTTGCTTTATTTTTTAGCTAATTTATCTATTCCATGCTATAATAAGACAAAAAAGAACATATGAAAGGAGCAAGTTTTCGTGAAAGTATTGTTACTTGCGCTGAATGCAAAATTTATTCATACCTCTCTTGCCTTAAGATATATTAAGGCTTATTGTCATGATTATGAAAATAAGATAGAGATTTTAGAAACAAGCATTAATAATAACGAAAATGAAATTATTAAAGCCATTTACAAGAGAAAGCCTGATATTTTAGGCATCTCTTGTTATATTTGGAATATGTCCTATATTAAATTACTCATCCCTACTTTAAAACGAATTCTTCCTGAAGTAACGATTATTTTAGGAGGTCCTGAAGTATCCTATGAAGGGGAAAGCTTATTAGAAATCCCTGAAATAGATTTTATTATGGAAGGTGAAGGAGAAGAGACTTGGAGGGAATATTTAGATTATCGTTTTAAAGCTGAGGGAGATTTTTCTCAGATTTCTGGTTTGGTATATCGTAAGGAAAATGGACAAATTCAAAGAAATGCACCAAGAAAACCTTTAGATTTAGATAAACTTCCGTTTGTGTATGAAAGTTTAGAAGGGCTTTCAAATAAAATTCTTTACTATGAAGCCTCTAGAGGATGCCCTTTTAACTGTCAATATTGTTTATCTTCTATTGAGCAAGGGGTTCGATTTGTACCAGTCGAAAAAGTTAAAAAACATATGGGCTACTTTCTAGATCAAAAAGTTAAGCAAGTTAAATTTGTAGACCGTACATTTAATGCCCGCAGACAATATGCCATGGATATTTGGACATATCTCATTGAACATGATAATGGTTATACCAATTTTCACTTTGAAATTGCAGCTGAGCTCATTCATGATGAAATGTTTGATTTATTAGCCAAAGCAAGACCAGGCTTAATTCAGTTTGAAATTGGTGTTCAATCTACCAATCCAAATGTTTTAAAAATTATTAAACGCCCAATGCCTTTTGAAGATATTAAAGCCGTTGTAGAACGTATACAGGCTTTAGGGAATATCCATCAACATCTCGACCTAATCGCAGGGCTACCAGAAGAAGATTATGTCTCTTTTAGAAAATCCTTTAATGATGTCATGAGTTTAAGACCTGAGCAATTTCAGCTTGGTTTCTTAAAGCTACTCAAAGGCTCTGGACTTCGAGAAAAAGCTGGTGAGTATGGCTTAGTTTATAAAGCTGAACCACCTTATGAAATTTTATATACGTCTTATATAAACTATGATGAAATCTTAAAACTTCATGCCATTGATGATTTAGTGGACCGTTACTATAATAATGGTCGATTCAAATATGCATTAGAGTATTTCTTTGAATGCTTCATCTATCCATTTGATTTCTTTGAAGCTTTTGCAGAGTTTTGGGAAGAAAAAGGATATGATTTGATTGAACATAATAAAATGGCTTACTATTATCATCTTATTGAATTTGCAACCGTTTCACCTAAAGTCAACGAAGAACTCTTAAAAGAACTCATCAGGTTAGATTATTTACTACACGAACCCCTAAGAGAGGTTCCTTCACCATTTGAAACGATTAATAGAGAAGACTTAAGAGAAAACTTTAACAGTCTTTTAAAAGATGATGAATGGGTAGAGCAGTATACACCAAACTTAAGTACTTTGGCACCACGTCAACGTTATCGATTAACCTTTTTAGACGCGTATCACTATCCTGTTTGGCTTATGCTTTCAAAAGACTCCAAAAAAGCATTTGAAAAATTGCCACATAAGCAAAAAGTTTTATTTGACTATTCAACCGTTTCTCCCACTTGGACTTTATTAATGGAGGCATAAAATGAATCAAAAGCAACAAATTACCACGTTACTTGAAAGATTAGACGCTTACTATCCTAAGGATATCATTTGCTATTTAAACCATAGAAATCCTTTTGAGTTATTAGTCGCAACCATCTTAAGTGCGCAGTGCACAGATGAGCGTGTGAATTTAGTCACACCCGCATTATTTGAGAAATATCCTACCGTTTATGATTTTGCCCATGCCGAAATCCATGAACTTGAAGAAGCGATTAAAAGTACAGGTTTTTATAAAAATAAAGCTAAAAATATTCATGCCTGCTCCCAGCAACTCATTGAAAGATATAAGGGAGAAGTCCCATCTGATATAGAAGAACTCGTTACTTTACCAGGAGTAGGACGAAAAACAGCTAATGTGATTAGAGGAAATATCTATCAAATCCCTAGTATTGTCGTGGACACACATGTTAAACGCATTAGTATTCGATGGGGCATTACTTTATTTGAAGACCCTGTACAAATTGAAAAAGATTTAATGACCAAATTGCCTAAAACACATTGGATTCGTTATAACACACAAGTTATAGCGCATGGCAGAGCAATCTGCACCGCCAGAAATCCTAAATGTGACGGGTGTATGTTTTTAAGCATTTGCCCGTTTGGGCTTACCCATTTGCGTGAGAAATTACCTAGTGAGGCTAATGAAGCCTTGGAAAAAGGGCATATGTATTAAAAAAATCCCCATGAGGGGATTTTTTTATTTTCTCTTTTTATTTAAAAAGGAGAATTTCTTCTTGGAAGACAAATTGTCTTTTCCATGATAAGCTTCAAGAATTTCATGATAAAACATTTCAGCATTTAATCCAAAAGTCTCAGCTGATAAAGGTTTCACTGAATGAAGTGCATTTTCACTCAGCTTCTTGCGATAAGCTTCATTACTTAAAACCTCATAAAGCGCCTCGGCAAGCTCTTCTATATTATGGAATAAACGACCATTATAGCCTTCTCGAACAAAACCAGCAATGCTTTCATCCTCCATTGCCACAACCGGTAAGCTAGCTGCCATTGCTTCTGCAAAAGTTAAGCCTTGGGTCTCAGTGACAGAAGCACTCACAAATACATCGCCTAATTGATACATGCGTCCAATGTTTTGCCAAGGTTGCATGCCTGTAAAGATGACAGAGTCCCTAACATTAAGCTGATGAGCAAGCTCTTCCAATTCTAAACGAGAAGGCCCATCTCCCACAATAACCAATTTCGCATCTGGTAATTTTTGTGTAAGAAGTGGCATAGCTTTTATTAAGACATCGATGCTTTTCTCTTTTGCAACGCGTCCCACAAATAAAATAATCGGCACATCCGTTGAAATGTGAAAGACCTTCTTGAGCCTAAGGGTATCTTCTTTTGTATAATGGTTCGGATTAAATGGCGTAAAGTCGATGCCTGTTGGAATAATACGAATGGGTTTTTGAACGCCATAGCTTCTAAGAAGTTTTTCTGTTTTCTTAGTAGGTGCCACCACACCATCTACATGGTTGCAAAAAGATTTACTATATTGACGTGCAATACGTGGTGAAAGCTCAATTCCCTTAGAAATATAATGCATATAATCCTCATATACCGTATGATAGGTATGGATAATAGGAACTTCTAATTTCTTAGCCATCATCCTTGCAAAAATCCCCATAGAAAATTCTGTTTGAGATAAAATTAAATCCAGCTTTAAACGTTTAATTTTATGAACGGCGCGATTCGAATAAACAATCCCTACTCGATGATCTTTAAGAAAGATAAAGGGGACACTTGCCATACGGTAAACATAAGGTGAATCTTTTTCGACTTGAGGATGACTAACTGTGAAAATATAGACGTTATGACCTTGCTCTCGTAATTTTTTTTCTAATGTTAAAATAGAACTTACAACTCCATTAACTTGTGGTGAGTAAGTATCTGAAAAAATACCAATATTCATTGGAAACCTCTCTTTCATCATTTTATGTTCTAAAGCATTTCTAGTACTTTATGTAAAAAAGGTGAATGTTGCATTTCTTTTTCAATAATAGGACGCAAATGATTTAAAGCCTCTGTATCCGATTGCTTTTTATAAATGTCAATCAAAAGCTGATAGCACTTAGAAACATCACAGTGATAGTGAATACATGCTTCTAGTGTTTGTCTTGCTTCAGATAAATAATCACTTTCATATAATGCTTTGGCATATTGAATGGAAATATCTAAAAAGTCATAGTAATTTTTTTCATAATCGCTAATAGACTCAAGCGTTTGTGCACCATAATTTTGTTTTAATTCTAGATTTGTTTTACCCTGTAAGTTTACCATAGGCCTTTTAGCGTAACGAATCAGTGTTTCATACAGCTGAGTACACGCCTTGCAATCTGTTTTAGGATAAAGTGAACCATCTACTTGAATAAAAAACTCGTTAGGAAGTTGAGCTGAACGTGCAAACTGAGCTTCATGCTCCTGCATTAAAAGAGTATCTAGCTTCTCCTTCGTAGAGGGTGATGTTTTCGATAAATAACTTTTAAAAGATATTCCAATAAACCCAAGTCCTATAATATATAATCCCAAAGAGGGAAGCCAACCAAAGTTCATCGTGTATTCCCCTTTCATTAACATAGTAAGTTTATTATAATATAACTTGTCAATAATTTAAAGTAGGCAGTAGCATGCTCATTAGTTTTATAGGATTGGAGTATACAATGAAGTTAAATGATAATCAAATTAAGGCCGTAACTTGCCCCTTAAAGCCAACGATTGTAATAGCAGGCCCTGGTTCTGGAAAAACTCAAGTAATTGTAAAACGTATTCATTATATGATTCATGAAATGAATTGTCCAAGTTATCATATACTAGTCGTTACCTTTAGTAAAATGGCAGCAGAAGAAATGAAAGAGCGATACACCCAGTTATTTGGTCAAACACCCGTTACATTTGGGACACTACATAGTGTTTTTTATCGCATTTTAAGAAAAGCAAATCCAACACGATATGCCATTGAAAATCTTTTAATGGAGGACAAGCAGAAAACATTACTTAAACAGCTGCTTAAAGAAATGGCTACAGAAGAAGGTGAAGAATTTTTAGATGGTTTCATGAAGCACTTATCGCTAATGAAGAATCAACTTATTATCCCTAAAAATTACGAACCAAACGGCATCTCAAAACAAACTTTTCTTGAACTTTTAAAGCGATATGAAGCTTATAAAGAAAGACATGGTTTATTTGATTTTGATGATATGCTAGTAGAGTGTTTTTATCTTCTAAAAGAGGATATAGCCCTACGTCAAGCCGCAAGCCGCCAATACCAATATATTTTAGTAGATGAATTTCAAGATATTAATCTGGTGCAATTTGAAATTCTTAAACTATTGGTGCAAGAACACAAACAGCTTTTTGTAGTTGGAGATGATGATCAAAGTATTTATCAATTTAGAGGAGCTAAACCAGCTTATTTACTGGATTTCAAAAAATACTTTATGGATGCACAGGAGATTTATCTAGATGTTAATTACCGTTGTTCAGGTGCTATATTGAGTCAAAGCCTAAACCTGATTAATCAAAATACGGTACGTTATCAAAAGAAACTCACTACTCCTAATGCAAAAGGAGAACTCCCTAAGATTATTCACTGTAAAGATGCTAAAGAGGAAGCGCTTCACATTTTACAAGTCATTTCTAATAGACGTACAGCGGGCATCTCATTAAGTGATATGGCCATTATCTATCGCACCAATATTGAGGCACGTCCTATTGTAGAAGCATTATTAGCTGCTAATATTCCTTTTAGTATTCGAGATGGCATGGTAAGCTTATATGATCAGTGGATCACAAAAGATATTTTAAGTTACTTGCATTTAGCTCAGGATATTAATGAACTAGAATTAGCTTATCGTATCGTAAACAAACCTAAGCGCTATATTAGTAAAGTCAATATGGAGTCTGCTAGAAAGGGTTCTCGTTCCTTCCTTTTTAATTTATTAGAGCTTGATACCTTGACGCAGTGGCAAAAAAACTATATTCAAGAATTATTATTTGATCTTCAAGTCTTAAGGGAAAAAAGTCTGATACAGGGGATTCAATATATACGCCAACATATAGGTTATGATCACTATTTACTAGAATATGCAGCTTATAGAAAAATGCCTGTACAAAGTCTCTATGACGTATTAGAGGATATAGAAGATTCTGCTAGTAATTATGCTTCACTTATAGAATGGGAAACAGCACTTATAGAGATGTCTCAGAAAATTAAACAAAATATCAAAAAGAGTCCTGCAGATACAGTAACCCTAACCACTATGCATGGCTCAAAAGGTCTGGAGTTTGATACAGTCTTTATTATTGATGTGGTAGATGGTATTATCCCTTATCATAAAAGTATCACTGAGGAGGAAGTCGAAGAAGAGCGGCGCTTACTTTATGTGGGTATGACACGTGCTAAGCAAAAACTCTATCTCTATGTTCCTTCCCAAAAACATGGTAAAGCAGCACAAAGTTCCCCTTTTCTAGAAGAAATGAATGAGCAAGTTCTTAAGGATTGTTTAAAAATAGGCCAGACTATCCATCATAAAAAATTAGGAACAGGAAAAATTCTTCAGGTTTTGTCGGATTATATGATAATTGTCCAATTTGAAAAAGGAGAAAAAAGAAAAATTGATAGTCAGTATTGTATAAATAATGCTATAATATCATGGGAGGATGAGGAAGATGAAAACTAACCGACAAAAGCAACAAAAACATAGCAAGCAATCATTTAATATGTTTGCATGGGGGCAAAAAAATAGAAAGATTTTTGCTACAATCATTTGTTTAGTACTTGTATTAGGCTTAGTCATAAGCTTGATTCAGGTCTAATAAATAAATCACTAGGAGGTACAATATGAGTAAAAAGAAACTCTTAATTGGAGGCATCCTTATAGGAGTCATTATTCTAATTGGTCTATCTCTTGGTACTATAGGTTTTATGTACACAAAATCCAATGCACTCGATCATGTCTTTGCTAACGGGGTGTACATTGAAGATTTAGCGATTGGCGGATTAACAAAAGAAAAGGCCAAAGCAAAATTAGAACAAAATATTTCAGATCTAACAAGTAAGCAACAAATTGTGTTTACAAATGGGGATGTCAGTAAAGCAGTTCCATTAAGTAATCTTGGAATGACCTATAATATTGATGAGACAATAGACAAAGCATTTGATATAGGACATCATTTAAGTCTTTTTGAGCGCTATAAGGTGGCAAAAGATGGACTTAAAGAAAATCAATACTTTTATTTAGATAGAACAATTGATGAAACGATTATTAAGCAGCAAGTAAATAGCCTTGCTGAACTCTTTTACATTGAACCAGTGAATGCAACACTCGAACGTGTTAATAGAACTTTTGTAACAACAAAAGAAGAAGATGGTGCAAAATTAGATGTAGAAGCCACTAGCCAAAAGGTAGTCGATGCACTAAATAAGCTAGATAGCGACAAAGAGGATTCACTTACGATTGAAGTGGTTACTGAAGTAATCCCTCCAGAATTTACAGAAGCATCATTGGCTGATTGTCAAACACTTGTTTCTAGTTTCTCAACTTCCTACAATAATTCAGACCCAAATCGTAATGAAAATTTAAAAGTAGCGGCTCATAAAATTAGCCGTACACTTTTACCAGATGAAATTTTCTATCTCTCTAACCAACTTGAACCATTTACAGAAGAAGAGGGTTATAAAAATGCAGGGACTATCGTTAATGGTAAAATAGAAGATAGCTTAGGTGGTGGTATTTGCCAAGTTGCTTCTACATTATATAACACCGTTCTTTTAACAGATTTAGAAGTCGTTTATAGACAAAATCACTCTTTAGCCGTTTCATACGTTCCTCTAGGAAGAGATGCAACTTATAACACAGGTTCAATCGATTTTCAATTTAAGAACAATACAGGGTATCCTATTTTTATTGATGGTTATTGTGAAAACAATCAAGTTATTGTCAGTATCTATGGTCACAAAAGTATGAAAACAAATTATACCATTAAGTTTGAATCCGTTGTAACTGAAGAAATTCCAGCACCTGAAACAAAATATGAAGAGGATCCAACTTTAGAAATAGGAAAAGAAGTCGTAGATGTTAGAGCACTTGATGGCAAACGTGTCAGTCTCTACAAACTTTATTATGATGGTGATAAATTGGTTAATAAGATTCTTGTGAATACAAGTTATTATCGACCACGTGCAGCTGTTATTAAAAAAGGAATTAAGAAGCCAGCATCTGATAATAATCAATCTACTAAACCAGCAGAAACTTCCCCTTCTGATGATGTTGCTCAGAAACCAACTCCACCCAAAAAAGAGAATAATGCGGTTCAACCGGCTCCACCTAGTGTGGATTCAATCCCTACACCTGTAGCACCTACATTACCAGAAGTTTCAGAAGATGAGCAACCATCAGAAGATGACTTCCTTGCAATTCAAGGCTAGAAATGTTGTCAATGATATAGATAGCTTATAAGAATGAATAAGTAATTTTTAAAGCAATAAAAAGAGCGATAAAACTAATTGAAATTTTAGTTTTATCGCTCTTTTATTTACTCACTAATAATTGCTCATTTCACAGCACTTCTTATTTTAACCAATATTTAATATTGGGGAATCGCAAATTCAGATTCATCATCAATATCCGGTGTTGGATTTTGATTAACAATAGGCGGTAAATTTGGTGTTGGGTCTGGTGTTGGAGTAGGTGGTTCTGGATCTGGTGTAATAGAAGCTGATCCATTACTATCCGGTTGATTTGGTGTAACGATTATATTGGATGAATTATTATCGTCTCCAACATTATTGTTATTATCATTATTGATATCATCTCCAGGCAATAGTCCTTGATCTGGTAAACTAGGATCTGGGTGCATATCACATACCTCATTTGGAATAGTATCATCCTCTGATTCATTCTTAATAATAAGTTTTGTCGTTGTTTCAGGACAAAAATCAGTTGCTAATTTACCAGATTCAACACATATTTTTACTTCTTGGTGAATATCACAGTAATCCTTTGGCATCTCATCTGAAGCAAGATATTCACTTGATACACATCCATCTGGATCTAATTTACAAGCGTCAGTCGCTAATTTACCTGACTTCGTGCAAATTAATACATCTTGAACATTTGAATCGGTTTCAATCGTCACTTTTGGGAAAGATTTATACTCTAAACCATCATGAATTTCTGCCATAATCTTTGACCAAATCTTAAGATGGTATGAGCTTCCGCCATTAGCTGAACTAATTTCTTCTGGTTGAGAATAACCTGACCAAATCGTTGCAACATAGTATGGTGTATAGCCTGCAAATACTAAATCCTTACTAGCAGTAGTTGTACCCGTTTTACCTGCAACGGCCATATTATTTAAATAGGTTCTAATAGCACCGCCTGTATGCTTTCCCTTATAATCAATGACACTCACCATCATATCTGTCAAAACACGAGCAGTAGACGTATCGATTACTCGATGAGAATGTTCTGCAATATGCTCACCCGTATTATCAATTAAAACCTTGTTATTATTTTCTGTATCAATAACCGTTGTATAATAAATTGGCTTAACATACATGCCATCATTGGCAATGGTTCCATAAGCAGCATTTAATTCTAACGTCGTTACGCCATAGGTCAAACCGCCTAAAGCAAGTGGAAGATAACGATCATCATCGACTAATGTGGTAAAGCCAAAACGTTGTAAATAATCGAATGAAGTATCAATTCCTACCATGTTCAATGTTTTAGCTGCCAGAACGTTCATAGAGTTAGCGATTCCATCACGCACACTATAGTATTTATCATCATAAATATTGTCCCAGTTTTTGGGTTCATATGGTGCTGCATTTTTCATAGGAAAAGAAACACGTTCATTTTTTATCATTGTTCCTGGAGAAATTATGCCAGTATCAAGTGCTGGCGCATAGGCTGAGAGCACTTTAAAGGTTGAACCTGGCTGGCGCTGTGCTTGAGTGGCGTAGTTAAAACCTAAATTCGTTTTATCGCCACGACCACCAACTAAGGCTTTGATCTGTCCTGTTGTATAGTCAGTGAGCACAAATGATGCTTGGGGTTGAGGTTGTAATAATTTAGACTCGGCTGTAATTTTATCATCCTCTGTAATCCCCCATTCCTCTTTCATTTTAGCAATATAGTTTTCTACCTCTTCATCATTTTTTAAAGTAACTTGAGGGGCATTATGCTCAAAAGAAGTGCCATCTGCTTTAATTCCGGCAATACTATAATCGACTTGAACTTTATATAAGTTATCCGGATAAAAGGATGGATCATTGATAACACGATCTGCAATGGCTTGCATTTGTGAATTGACGGTAGAATTAATTTTCAACCCTCCACCGTAAATTTTCTTTTTAGCTTGAGCTTCTGTATAACCGAGATCTTGTAAATCATCAATTAATTGATAGAAGAGAGCATCTACAAAATAAGGTCTTTTACTCTTTTCTTTGATGGTTTCAGGCTTAATATTGGCATAAGGATCTTCTTTAAGAGCTGCCTCATGTTCCTCAGCTGTAATATAGCCTAATTCCTCCATTTTATCTAGTACACGATGTGCTTTTTCTTTATTATTTTCTGGATGATTAATCGGATCGTATTTGGTTGGCCACTGCGTAATAACAGCCAGAACAACCGATTCAGCAAGGCTTAATTCTGAAACATCTTTATCAAAATAAAGTTTCGCAGCAGCCTGTACACCTGATACTCCTTGACTAAGACCAATTGTGTTTAAATAGTATTCAAGAATTGTATCCTTACTGTTGTATTTTTCAAATTGAATGGCTAAATATTGCTCTTGCAGTTTACGCGTTATTTTTTTATCGGAAGATAATACATTATTTTTAACCAGTTGTTGGGTAATGGTGCTGGCGCCTTCACTAAATCTTCCATTTTTTATATTAGCAACAATGGCTCTAAAGATTCCTTTGATGTCAATACCATTGTGTTCATAAAATCTTTCGTCTTCTGTAGCAATAACTGCTTGTTGCAAATACAAAGGGATTTCACTCAGTTTAGCATATTCTCTGTTATCCGAAGGGGCAAAGCTTGCAATCTCATTGCCTTCATCATCATAAACAAAAGAAGTATAATTTCCTTGTGGCCTTAAATCAATCATAGAAGCGTCTGGCGCACTTTTTATAATGCCTATAAAGACACCTAATCCTGCGCCAACGACTGCAAACATCCCTATAATGATTGCCATAATAACAATACGAAAAGCAGTGACTTTTCCTTTTTTCTTCATCTGCTTGGTATTGCTCTTATTTTTTTTCTCTAATTTATTTCGAGAATCAGTTGAATAATTCATTTCCTTCCTCCTCCTCAAGGGTCTATTATATCAAAAATGAAGGGTATAAGCAAAATAATACCAAATCCCCTTTATTATATAACAGATTGTTTGCTAAATACATCATAAATAAATTAAGATTTCGTAAGTATCCCTTCTTATCGTCTTTATTTAATAGAGTATTGCCCATTTCCTTCCTTCTCTTACAGCATCCATGTTTTTTTTATTTTAGTGGATAATTTCACTAAATATATGCTATAACTATATAGGTAAACTAGAAAAAGGTTGGTGAACAGATTGATTATTACCTTAACACCCTTCCCATCTATTGAATACATATACAGTGTAGAAGCATTTGAGCCTCAAAAAGTACTGACATCTAAAAATGTATCACTGAGTATTCTTTCAAAAGGTGTCTATAGTGCGCAAATGATGAAAGTTCTTCAAGAAGAGCCTATTTTAATTAGTAGTTTTGGTGGTTTTGCAGGAAAGAGTATTAAGCATTATCTAGATAAATCAAAAGTCAAATCAGATATTGTATGGACAGAATATGAAACGCCCCATCAAGTTAAAATTATGGCTTCGAATCAGTCCCTTGAGTATACTTTACGTAGCCAAGAACCTTTTACTTTTGATAAAGAGTGTACTAAACTGACTCATAAATTAAACACACACATCAAAAAGGTTTCTACCTTAGTCTTATCTGGTAAAATTCCATTTCATCAAGAAATGTTACAATATGTCAAGTGGATTCAGCTCGCTAAAATGCATAATGTTAAGACCGTTGTATCTACAGGGCAAAAAGAAATTTGGCAGTCTATCCTTCAAGAAAAGCCTTATACGATTTTATTAACAGAAGAGCAACTTAAAGATTTAGGCTATCAAACAACTTCTATAGAAGAAATTATTAAGGCATTAAAAGATTATATTGGAGGAGGCCTTCATTATATATGTGTTTATCTAAAAAATAGAGGTGCCATTATTTTATCCAAGCATAAATATTGTTATGTTCAATCTTCATGCCATTTACTGAATCAAAATAATACAGCAACAAGTGGAGCTTTTTTGGGTGCCCTAGCTATTGCGATTAATAGAGGTTATGAACAGGAGAAGCTAGCTAAATTATGCCTTGCAGCTGCCTTATCAGCAGATGATAATGCAGCACATCGCATTTGTACACGTAAAGATGTTGAATACAAGTATAAAAAAACAAAAGTCAAACAAATTATGCTTTAGACATAAAGCATATAAATAGAAAGGATTTTTATGATAGAACACAAAGAACTCATTGAACGATTTATATTAGTTGCCGCTCAAAAAAAGCAATTTGATGAAAAGGATGCTTGGGAAAGTTTAGATGAACTCAAGGATCTTGTTAAAACAGCGGGTGGAGAAATCATTATGGAAATGCTCCAACGCGTTGACCGCATTAATCCAGGTTTTTATATCGGAACAGGTAAAGTGGAGGAGCTTCAAAAGCTAATTGCTATGCATCAAGCGACAGGTGTTGTCTTTGACGATGAACTTTCACCTATTCAAATGCGCAATTTATCGGATTTATTACAAGTCAAAGTTATGGATCGAACCATGATTATTTTAGATATTTTTGCTTCAAGAGCGCGCTCCAAAGAGGGTAAATTACAAGTTGAAATGGCACAACTTAAATATCAATCCTCAAGATTAATCGGTTTTGGAACGATGCTTTCAAGACAAGCTGGTGGCATCGGAAGTCGCGGTCCAGGAGAAAAGAAATTAGAGCTTGATAAACGTCATATCCGTACACGTATGGAGATTTTAGAGAAAGAACTCGCTGAAGTAGAAAAACATCGTCAACTCATAAGGGAACGTAGACAAAAAAATAAAACGCCTGTGATTGCTATTGTGGGTTATACAAATGCTGGGAAATCTACGTTACTTAATCAACTAAGTGGTAGTGAGGTTTATGTGCAAAATCAACTTTTTGCAACGCTTGACCCTACTACACGTTCTGTTAACTTACCAAGTGGCTCTGAAATTTTGCTTACAGATACAGTTGGTTTTATACGTAAATTACCCCATCATCTGATTAAAGCTTTTTATTCAACCCTTGAAGAAGCTAAATATGCAGATATTATTTTACATGTAATGGATATTAGTTCCCCTTATATTTTAACCCATCAACAAATTGTGTATGAAACCCTTGAAAGATTACAAGTATCAGGCATTCCTATCATAGCCGTTTATAATAAAACCGATCAATTTGATGGCATTTACCCAAAGGATGAAAAAGCAGATTATGAAGTCTCTATTTCAGCACGTACCGGTAAAAACTGTGAAGCATTATTACAAACCATTGAACAGATTCTTTATACATCCATGAAACCCTTTGAAATTGAAGTCCCTTATTCCGAGGGACATATTGTTCGGTTTTGTCACGAATACGGTGAACGATTAGAAGAAGACTATACTAATACAGGAACCCATCTTAAAGGCTACTTGCCTAATAATAAATATTATAAGATAGAACCATGGATTTTGTCGTAAAATTCATTTTTAGTAAGAAATCAATCAGCCCTCATGATTATTTATCGCGCATTTTTCTATTTTTTTATTTTTTTATCAAGAAGAAGCGAATTATTTTATTATTTCTTCCAAAAACTGTTATTCTTATGTAGAAATTCGTTTATTTGTTAGCTATATACGCGATATTTTCTTTTAGGTAAATATCGCTAGATCATGTATAATAGTTGCAGAGCGAATATAAAATAATTATTTCTGGAGGAAAGCTATGGTCATTAAGAAAAAATATATAGGAAAGTATGCTGCTCCACTGGGAGAAGTTCAATATTATTTGATACAACAAGATAACAAATATGGTATTGAACTATTAGAAATTACAAATTCTAATTACATCAGTACAATGGAATGGGTTTGTGAAGATGGTGAAATCACGCTTGCACTTACTAAGCGCCTTTGTATGCAAGGTGCATTACCTGTTCATTTAGCTGAATTAATTGATGACTATGGCGCATAATACACATGAAACATAAGGATTGTCTTTCATTTGAGTAAGCCGTAAATCTTACTCGTTGTAGACAGTCCTTTTTATTTGCCATGATTACTAGAAGTATGTTAGGATAAGGCTAATGAAAAAAAGGTTAGGTGATTGATAATATGCTAGAAAGCTATAGAACAATTCATGATCATGGTGAGGCACTCATTGTAGAAAAAAAATCTAAATTCATCGCAACAGTTTACAAAGTTGAAACACCTGAAGAAGCAGAGGCTTATATGGTACAACTTAGGAAAAAATATTATGATGCAACGCACAATTGTTTTGCTTATCAAATAGGGGAAAAGGATGAATATCAAAAGTCTAGTGATGATGGTGAACCCCAAGGCACAGCGGGTAAACCCATATTAGAGGTTTTAAAAGGGGAGCAAATTACGAATACTTTAATTTGTGTCACACGGTATTTTGGGGGCACCTTATTAGGAACAGGTGGATTGGTAAGAGCTTATAGTAAAGCCGCTAAAGAAGGTTTGTTAGCTGCTGGAATCGTTGAAAAGAAAAAAATTCAATTATTTCATCTTCAGCTGCCATATACCTTAGTTGGAAAAGTACAATACCTACTTGGTGAAAAGCAATACAAAATTCGTGAAAGTATTTATTTAGAAGAGGTGACCTTTATTGTGGAAGTTCTTGTCTCTGAAGGCGAGCTTTTTGAAAAATGGCTTCTGGAAGAAACTCATGCAGGGATAACGGTTACAAAGGGAGAAAAAGATTTTATAGAAGTTCCTGTCTCCTTTTAAAGTCTTTAAAGAGATATTGCTAAATTAGCAGATAATATGGTAAAATATAGACAATGTGCTTTAAATGATTAAAAGCCAATAAGGAGGAAAATAAAAATGTCTGGACATTCAAAGTTTGCAAATATTAAACATAAAAAAGCAAAAAATGATGCTGCAAAAGGAAAAGTATTTACTAAAATTGGTCGTGAGATTGCCGTTGCTGTTAAAGCAGGTGGCCCAGATCCATCTTTAAATAGAAAGTTAGCTGATGTCATTGCTAAAGCTAAATCAAACAATATGCCTAATGATACCATTACACGTAGTATTAAGCGTGCAGCTGGTGATGGCGACAATGTACATTATGAATATATTACTTATGAAGGTTATGGACCAAGTGGAGTAGCTGTAATCGTTGAAACCCTTACAGATAACAAAAACCGTACCGCTGCTAATGTACGTGCTGCTTTTACTAAAGGTAATGGTAATATGGGAACAACAGGTTGCGTATCTTTCATGTTTGATGAAAAAGGTCAAATTATTATCGAAAAAGATGCCGTTGAAATGGAAGAAGACGAATTAATGATGATGGCTATTGAAGCTGGTGCTGATGATTTTGAAGCAGAAGAAGAAGGTTATACCATTTATACTTCTCCAGATGCTTTCCATGATGTACATGCTGCATTAGAAGCTGCAGGTATCGAAATGGCAGAAGCAGAAGTAACGATGGTTCCGCAAACATGGACAACCCTTTCATCCGAAGCCGATTTAAAAGCAATGAATAGAATGCTTGATCTACTTGAGGACGATGATGACGTTCAAAATATTTACCACAACTGGGATGAAGAGTAAACCTTTGATAGTCAACGGGTTGATAAATTGATGATTATGTCATTTGAGAATTTATTATGAGAGGAACGCACAAAGGTGAGTTTGTCGGAATAACACCTACAAATGAGGTTTTAGAAATCACAGGGTTGGATATTGATAAAGTCATAGATGGAAAAATGGTTGAACATGGTGGTGCTGCGAATACTTTTGAAACGTTTTTTGAACATCATTTGATTAAGCCTGTATAAAATACAAATTAGAATTTGAAATGGGGGTAATTTTTATGAACGATAAAGAATTAGGAAAACTAATGTATGATAAAGCAGTTGAGTTTATAGATAAACGTTTCCCAACTGATTGGGGTGGTTGTGCAATTATGTATACTGAAGACGAACAATTTTTAATAAGTGTTGCCCTTGAGTCTTTTAATGCCGGAGCCTGTCTATGTATGGAAACTGGTGCAATGTGTGAAGCACAAAAGTATAATCTGAAAATTACACATTCATTATGTTTATCAAGAGATAATGAGAATGAATCACCAATAATCCTTTCTGCTTGTGGTATATGCCAAGAACGCTTAAGATACTGGGGTGAAGATGTAAAAGTTGCTATTTCTAATCCAGAGAATAAAATTATCTTCAAAACATTAAAAGAATTAGACCCTTGTTATTGGGGAGATGCATTTAATGATAAAAATCAGGATCAATATGAACCAGGAATATATATCCCAAGAGAATATTAAGCGTAAGCGTCAATTCAAGCACACCTATAAAAAATACGCCACCGCTAGTATACTATTACTAGTCTTGTGGCGTATTAGTATTTT
>CAKVCL010000025.1 GCA_934725855.1 uncultured Cellulosilyticum sp.
TAAAAAGAACCTAGGCTTCAGGGGGAGAATATTATTAGAGGGGTATTAAACGTATTTTCAAGGCTTTACGATACGTTTAAGCGTAAAAAAATATAAAAAATTTAATTGGTAGTACACAAGTAGTACACAATTTAATAAACTAAAGATTCCAGTGCTGCTCGTAAATCTTCCATGGATTTGTGGGTGTAAATGTCTGTAACATCTTTAGTTGAATGCCCCATAATTATCTTTAAAGTTACTTTATTAATATCATAACTATCCATTTTAGAACAAAATGTATGTCTTAAGTCATGACAACCTGAGCCAGTAAGATTTAATTGTGCCATAATGGGGTTATAAAAGCTTGATCTATAGCTGTCGGCAGTCATACCTGTACCTTTTAGCGTTGAGAAAAGAAATTCATTATTTTGGTCATATCTGTTTTTCACAATATCTACAATTTTGCTATGGATAGGTATAGTACGTTTGCCGGCAGTTGTTTTTTTACCCCCACTTAATGTTAGATTTTCTAAGTCGACATTTTCAGTTCTCAATTCTAGCATTTCGCTAACTCTAAATCCCGTGTACAACATAAAGAGGATGCTGTCAAGCCACTTTATGTCATTTAGTTTATTCCACATTAATTCTATTTCATCGTGGGTATATATTCTGCGTTCTATTTTGCTGGTTGTGTCACCAGTATCTATATATTGAGCATAATTTTTTGATACGATATCGAATTTTACTCCATAATCATATAAATTACCTAGAAGCTTTTTTATCTGAAGCTTTACGGTTGGTTTATTCGTTGCTTCATTTATCACATCTTGTAAAATCAGTGTGTTTAGTTTAGAGAATACCGAATTGTGTATACTTGATAGTTTGTTATATGCCAATTTATGAGATTTCTTAGTCGAATCTGATAGAGCGATATAGTCAGTTGTTTCACACCATCTATTGTATATTTCTGATAGCTTAAGTTTTTTTGCTTTTAAATCATATGGATTTTCGTTATACTTTGCAAGAGCTGCAATAGCTTCTGGTTGAGTTGCAAAGAAACCTAAATATTCTCTTATTTGTTTTAGTTTTCCCGTATTGATATCTTTTTCGAATCCCGTAGTAATTTTTACAGCCCAAGGCTTTCTTCTGTTTTTTCCAAGGTTACATACGCATCCATAACCATTAGGAAGTTTTAATGATTTCATTGTAGTAATCCCACCTTTTTAATTTTTGTTACTAACATATACAAAATACGTGTAAATATACATGAATCATGTGATGAAAAATTTTTTTATGCATGAAACTCATACATTTAATAAGATAATGTATATTTAGACGATTTGACTAAAAAGTTTAAAAGAAATATAATATAAGCAGACAGAACACACGTTCGAAAATTTTCAAACATAGATTTATTTTCTGGTACGGGAGGGGTTTACGTGAAGGCTGAATTAATCAAGTTAATTCAAAGTATCGATGACGAACGACTATTTAAGATGATGCTAACATTCATAAAGGAATACATAAAGGGTTAATCTCAATTAAGATTAACCCTTTATTTTTTTTATAAATTCCGCTAAAAACACCAATTGGTCATCAGATAATTTAGGCAAAAGTAAAAGGGCATCTTTTAATTTTTGATTTTCTACTTTAGTAGCCATTGCCATAATTCTCATTAATTGATCATCTTCTGATATCTCGCAAAACATTTCCCCTTCACCAGTGCGAAGCCATGTCTCATTCACATTGAAAGTAGAACATATAAGTCTAATCATAGTATCTGTTACGCTGTATATTCCTAGCTCCATTTTACTTATCGCAGTCTTTGTAACCCCCAATTCATTTCCGAATTTTTCTTGTGTCATTCCTAGCGATTTCCTGATTTCTTTTATTCTATCATTCAAAGTAGCACCCCCTTTCTTGTTACAGTATATAAAAAAAAGTAGCGTAAGTCAACAAAAAGGTATTGACAAAAAATATTTACGCTACTATACTGTGAACATAAGCAACAAAGAAGCGATAGCATAATAAACTTTAATACAATTCATAGCGCATAAATGACGGGTGCGCCCATGAATAAACAATAAAAAGGGGGAAAACAAATGCAAGAATTAATGAATTATAAAGCAGTATACGCAGATGAAGAATTTGAAGTTTTTAGCGCTAGAAATGATGAACAAGCATTTAAAGAAGCCTATAGCTACGAAAAGGAACATGGCAATTTATTTGACTTGTTTGAGGTTGACTTAGATAGCTATGACGAAATTAGGACAATCTTTTAGAAAGGAGTAAACGAATGAGAAAAGTGATAACAAAATATCCAGTTAGCGAAGTTGCTAAACAAATTGGCTTAAGTGTATCAACAGTACGTTCTCTAATTGAAAAAGGCGAACTGGACAAAACACAAGACAACCCAGTTATGGTTAGCAGAGTATCTGTGATTAGGTATCAAGCAAGGACAAATAAGTTTGAAGAAATTGAGGGAAAGGTAAAGGTTATACATACTCATTTAGGGCAAGTTAGAAAGATTTTAAAATATGATGCTTATATGGCATCTGATATAAGTTCGTTGCTTGGATTAGCTAGTAATATGTGCAAGGCAATGAAAGCTGATGAACTTATAAAGTATGAAGAATGTAAAGAGTATGGACTTACGCCTAATATTAAAGGCTATGCACTTATAACATTATCTACATTAAAAAGCTACTTGAAAACGTCAAGAGCAGATGTTGATAAAAGTAGATTGTTAGCTGAATTAATGACTGAAAATATTAAGATTGAACCTCTAAATGTAGAGGATGAAATTAATCAAGATGATAAACATGATGCTAACTTTACGAATGAAGAACAACAGGAATCAACTAAACAGGAGCTTGCAGTATTAGACCAAAGAGAAGTTTTAGGAAAACAATTTAAGATTTATGGTACAGCAGAAGAACCCTTATTCTTGGCAAAAGATGTAGCTGAAATGATAGGACATAGTAACCCAAGTAAAATGATTAAAGATGCCGAGCTTGATGAAAACGAGAAAGAAACACATCAATTAAGCACTCTAACTAATAGTTATAGTGCCCTATTTATTACCGAAGAGGGGCTGTATGAAGTACTATTCCAATCACGTAAGCCAATTGCAAAACAGTTTAAGTCACAGGTGAAGCAAATTCTTAAAACCATTCGTAAAACTGGCGGATATGTAGCACTTAAACAAGAAGAACGTTTTATAAACAATTACTTTCCTAATCTTCCACAGGCCACTAAGGAATTACTCATTTCGGACTTAGAAGCTAAAAATAGTGAACTTATAGCAGTTAGAGATAATCACTACAAGGAATACATGAAAATTGACGAAGAAATCGAAGCAAATGAGGAGTTTATTAAAAAACTAAAAGAATAGAAAGGATGATAAATATGGTATTTGATAGACAACAAGCAATAGAAGAAATTGTAAAAGACTCATTTACTCTTACAGAAAATCAAGCAATCCATATTGCTGGAGTTATTTTTGGCATGAAGATGGCTAATAGCCTTCAATCTGAAAGTAATAAACCTAAGAAACGAGGCTAATCATATGGCAGAACGAATAAGCGTTGCTAAAGCGGCACAGATTATGCACCTAGATGCTCACTTCATAAGATTGTGTCTACAAGATGGCACATTCCCTTTTGGAGTGGCTAAGAAGAAACCTGGCAATAAGAAATGGAGTTATTACATAAGCCCTAAGTTATTTTATGAATATATAGGGAAGGAGCATGAACATGAAAGAGAAAATGAATAAAGCGTTATCTCAAGGAGACAACACGCCAGTAGTTTTAAAAAGCAGCAATGAAACAGTGCAAATTTTTGAGAATGATTTATTTGGGAAAGTAAGATTTGTAGAAAAGAATGGCAAACAATTTGCAGTAGCCTCTGATGTGGCAAAAGCACTTGGATATAAGAATTCTAGAAAAGCTATAAACGACCATTGTAGAAGGGTTGAGAAGGGATGGTGTAACGATTCGGTACATCGTCGAATAGAAGTAAATATAATTCCAGAAGGCGACATTTACCGATTGGTTGCACGTTCAGAACTTCCACAAGCTGAAAAATTTGAGTCATGGATATTTGATGAAGTTCTTCCAACTATCAGAAAACATGGTGTGTATATAACGGATGAAGCATATCAAGAATATCTAACTAATAAACCCCAGTTTGAATTAAGGCTCCAACAAGCTCACGAAGAGATACAAGCACTTAGGATAGAAAACGAAGAACTTAATCAAGCGAACGAGCTACTAACGAATCAGTACAATGACGTGCGTTTAATGTACCAGAATTGTACCAATGAAGTAGCTGAGTATGTAAATGAGCAACTTATGTATTCAGAAAAAGGAAAAGTAATGTGCGCAAAGCTTTACACAAATTATCAAGCTTGGTGTGGTAGACAGCATCATTATATGCCATATCCAGTAAGCCAATTTGAAGAATTGATTTATTATTGCTTGGTGCAAGGACATCCCATTGTTAAACAAGGCAATTATTACTTAGGAATTGAGGTAAGGAAATGACAGAAGAAATAAGAAAGTATATAGAACAAAAAGAACAAGAAACAGGCATCATTATGATAGATGTTAACTTTAAGAGAAAAGAGGATGTGGACAAGCATTTTAAAATTGCAGAGCAAATGTTCGCAGAAGACTTTAGTGAATGCAAACGTATTGAACAGTTTTCTACACTAGAGCTTATTGAAGAATTAAAAACAAGAAAAGGCGTCGAATATGGGGCTACCGGACTATATAAACCTTATGAGGTTAGAAGAAAGTTTGTAAATGGTTCGCTAAGAGACCCAATACAAGCGGACCAAATCATTATTATTAGAAGTTTTGAAGATATTACGGAGGAAAATATATGAAAAACAAACTAACAAATCAAGGAATGAATGAAATTGAAAAAATCTGTTTTAAGCATGGTATCGAAAGAGAAGTTGCAGAACAAATCGTAGAGATTGCTCAAGCTTCAGTACAACCAGTTTTTGAAAGAGTTGAGGATATAACAAAAGTCCCATCAATTAGACTCATTGAAGAATTGAGAACTAGAAAAGGCATTGAAGTATCTTCCTCAGGTTGGGGCAAAAAATGGGACTTAACTGAGAAATACACAAATAACAGGGATGTTAAATCAGATGTATTGCTCATAGTTAGAGATTTGACAGAACTTTAATTTTCAAGTGGCTTAGATGTTTTAGCATAAAATTCCCAACAAGCTTGAAAACAACTTGATTTCTGATAGTCAGATACTTGGTCGAAGTAAGCTGACAAAACATCATAATCGTTTGTTTCAGGTAGCTTTTCAGAGAATTCTCTTGCTAAATCACCAATTGGCAATTCAACATTAACAAACTTTGATAACCATTTTTTAAAAGTCATAAGTAACATCACCTTTCTTTAGTATTTCAGCTTGGCAGAGCTGATAGAAATATTGTAAAGGTGAGGCTTAGAAAATTCAACAAACAAGTTTTTAAGGGGAGTTGAGAAAGTGAAGTTTATTGGTAAAGCAGATCAGATACAGATTATATTAGTTGGCTTGCTTGCTATATATGGGAATGATGCAAAGATGGCTGACGTAGAAAGAAAGCACGGTGAAAAGAAATGACATTAGTACATATCGTAGCATTAGTAACTATTTTATTAGTATCTGGTGGAGTAGGACAACCTATTATTTGTAGAAGAGAAAGGAGAAAACGAAATGACCTTATACATGGCAGTTACACCAGATGAATTAGAATTGCCTATAGCAGTAGAAACATCTGTTACTTTTTTAGGTAAAAAACTTGGGATTAATCCAAGAAACATAACTCAAGGTATAAGTCAAAGTTATAAAGGTGTGAAAACAGGTTGTAAATTTTTAAAAGTTGAAGTTGAAGACAATAAGTAATTTTGGCTACTTAAAACAAATATTTACAAGGAGGTATAGCCTATGGCAAAGCAAGTATGGTTATTTGACCCGCGCACAGCAGAGAGAAAACTTACTGACTTAAACATGGTTGCAGGTATTACAGGTAGGACAGTTGGCTCAGTTAGAAGTTCTATTGGTTGCAAATTAAAGTATCTAAATTGTTACTTACTAGAATTGGACACGCCATTAAGTAAATTTAGGGAGTTACTTGCAAAAGAAGTCATTCCTGATGAAGTATGGAGAGATATTCCTAATAGCTTATGGCAAGTAAGTAGCTATGGAAGATATAGATCTTACTTAAGATGTCAGCCAGATAGATGTGTTTATAGGGTGCCTTTTTATGGGAGAAAGAATTCTAGCTCAATAGTATCTATGAAAATTGATGGGAAGAAAGAATACTGCCCAACTCATGAATGGGTGTACAGGCTCTTTATAGGAGAAGTACCTAAAGGATATGTTATTTATCACTTAGATGGGAACAAAATGAATAGCAGAGTCGAAAATCTTGGAGTCATAAAGAGAAGTAAGTTAATGATTATTCAATGTGAACCAGTAAGAGCGTTTGAAGTACAACAGATAGATGAGCTAACTGGTGAGGTATTAGCAGAGTATAGCACGATAGCTAAAGCAGCTAGAGCTAATTATACAGAAGCCAAAATTATACGTGAAGCAGCTAGAAAGGGAAGACCAGCAATAGGTTTTCTTTGGAAAGTAAGCAAAGAAAAAAGCATTATCTAAGACGGCAATCTTAAATAATGCACATTAAAAACAATTTATCAGTGCTAATTATAGCACAAAAAATTAATAAATAGAAGGTGAGATTGTGAAAATCGCACTTACATATAGTGAAAACTTAATTATCGCTAGAAATCAAAATGAGATTCGCAATTTGGAGCAATACAGAAAAGAACTTATTAGGAATGTAAATGAAGCAATTTCTGATTTAAGAAAGCAAAATCGGGAAATTCTTGGGAGGGAATAGCATGAAATTAAGATTAAAACAAATCCAGATGAAGGGTTTTAAACCATATAAAGATGTAAAAGTAATTTGCTTTAGTGAAAATAACACAGTAATTGAAGGAGATAACGGACAAGGAAAGACTTCAATTTCAGATGCAATTACATATGTGCTACTTGGTACTGGCTCAGATGGTACTGAGAAAGCTGGCAGTAAGCTTTTGAATAAAGAGTCAAAGGATATGTATGTAATTCTTATGTTTGATGTAGATGGAGAGGAACATATCTTAACCAGGGCGAAAAAAGGTAGTAAGTCAGATTTGATTCTAGATACGAACAGTATTGATCAAATGGAGCTAATGAACTGGATTAAACAGAAAGAATTGTTTTTAAGCATTTTTAATCCTGCATATTTTACTGGATTAACACCTAAGGAGCAGAAAGAACTTCTGCAGAAGTATCTAGGAGAAATTAGTTTTGATGAAGTCATTAAAAAGATGGGAAGCGAGGGGCAGCAGCTAATAGATGATGCGTTTATGGTACCGCAGATTTATATTGACCGTAAGCGTGATGAGCTTAAAGAAGCAGATGATAGAGAAAACTACCTTAAAGGATTTATTGACGCTAAAGAGGTTAAAGATGTGCCAGAACTTAAAGTGTTTAGTGATGAAGAAAAACTTAAGGATCTTTATGAAGAGCTGAACATCTTAAACGCTAAACCTACTCCGTTGCATGATATTACAGGGCAGATTAATAAACAGAATGAGTTGAACAAACAACTGCATGACTTAAATATGGCTAAGGCAAAAATGGAAACAGATTACACTATCTTCCCAGAAGAAAAGCAGCTTAATGCCAAAAAGATAGAACGTGAAAGCATGCTAAGCCAACATAAGAATTTGAAAAATCAACTGGATAACATCAAGGTTGTTGTGTGCCCTAAGTGTGGCACTGAAATCGAAGCAGTAACAGGCATTAGAGAACAGATTCAGCAGCAGCTCAATGATGTTATTGCAAAAGGTAAAAGCGTAGCAGCTGAAATTTTAGATATACAAGATTTACTTGAAAGAAAAAAAGCAGACCATGAAAAAATTGTACAGGGTGAACTTGAAAAGATTAACCAAGGTATTGCTGAAATTCAACAGAAATTGAAAGACAATGATATTTCAACATTACAAGCTGAAAATGATAAGTATTTGAACGATCTGCAGGCTGAAAAAAATGCTATCCAGAAACAGATTTATACTCTTGAAAATGAAAAGAGGAGCATTGAACAATTCAATGCAAATAGGCAGCAGCTCATTGAACAGAACAAAGAGAGTGAGAAGGCTGTAGAAGATGCTAAAGCTGAACTTGAAACCTTTGAACCATTAAGAGTCAAACTTAACCAGGATATTGAACGTGCTAAGAAATTCAATTTTACTAAGTTAAAAATGCAAGGTGAGTACATAGGGCAATTCTTAGATAAAGTAAATATTCAATTCCAGAAGATAGTTAAGAGTACTGGGGAAATTAAGGATGATTTTAAACTGCAGTATGAAGGTAAGGATTTTAATCTTTTAAGTACATCAGAACGTATTAAGGCAGGGCTTGAAATCAGTAATTTATTAATGAATGCAACAGGCTATATTTATCCAATATTTATAGATAATGCAGAGAGCATTACAGTTATTCCACAGTTAGAAACACAAATGATTGCAGCTAAAGTTAAAGCAGGGGAGGCGCTTAGATAATGGGAGTACCAGTATTAATTATCGGAAAATCAGGACAAGGTAAATCAACATCATTAAGAAACTTTGGAGAAGAAGAAATTTCACTTATTAATGTTAGTAAAAAACCTCTTCCATTCCAAAAGAAATTTAAGAAAACTATTGAAACAGATGATTATAACAAAATTCATCAGCTATTAGATAAGTCAAGTAGCAATAGCATTGTTATTGACGACGCAAGCTATCTTATCACAAATATGTTTATGACAAAGCATAGTAGTGCAGGTGGTGGGAATGCAGTATATCAACTGTATAACAACCTAGGAGATGAATTTTGGAGGTTAATTGAACATATTAAGTCATTACCTCCAAACAAAGTAGTATATGTGATAATGCATGAGGAACGTAATGAGTTTGGAGATGTTAAACCCAAGACTATTGGAAAATTGCTAGATGATAAGGTTTGTATTGAGGGAATGTTTACAATCGTACTAAGGTGTATAGCTGATAAGGGCAGACACTTCTTTAGAACTCAAACAGATGGTATGGATGTGGCTAAGACGCCGATGGGAATGTTTGCAGATTTTGAGATTGACAATGATCTAAAACTTGTAGATGGTGTCATTCGTAACTACTGGGGGATCTAATGTTTCAGCTTAGACCTTATCAGCAAGATTTAATTGATAATTGCAAGCAAGCATTAAGAGCAGGCTATAAGAGTCCGTGCCTCGTGTTACCTTGCGGTGGTGGCAAATCTATCATCACCGCAGATATTACCAAAGGAGCAACAGATAAGCATAACAGAGTCTTATTCCTGGTGCACCGGAAGGAATTATGTGAGCAAATAGAAGGGACATTTAGAAGATATGGGGTAAACAAAAATTTAGCTGATGTGATGATGGTTCAGACAGCAAGTAGAAGATTGGAAAAACTTCCACAGTACAGTCTGATTATTACAGATGAAGGACATCATTGTAAAGCTAATACATATCGAAAGATTTATGACTTCTATGCTCATATACCTAAGATATTTGTAACGGCAACACCATGTAGATTAGGTGGTGATGAATTACAGGGTGTGTGTGATGTGCTTATAGAAGGACCGACAGTCAAGCAGCTTATAGCTATGGGAAATCTATCACCGTATAGATATTATGCGCCTACACTAGCAGATTTCTCTAAGGTTCATTCTACTGCAGGTGATTTTAATATCCATGAGGTGGACCAGTTACTTAATCAAAACAAGATTTATGGTGATGTAATCAAGTATTACAGAAGATTAGCAGATGGTAAGCAAGGGATTTGCTATTGCGTAAATGTAGAGCATAGTAAAGAAATGGCCAGGATGTTTAGAGAAAATGGTATTAATGCAAGGCATATAGATGGAGATACAGAGCCATCCATAAGAGCCGATATTATTCGTCAGTTCAGGACAGGAGAGTGTCGCATTCTATGTAATGTCGGACTTATATCAGAGGGATTTGATGTGCCAGCATGTGACGTTGTTATTCTTCTAAGGCCTACAAAAAGTTTATCTCTATATATTCAGCAATCAATGCGTTGCATGAGATATAAGGAAGGTAAGACAGCAATTATTATAGATCATGTAGGTAACTACTTAAGACATGGGATGCCAGATGATGATAGGGAATGGGGACTCGATAAAAAGCAAAAGGCCAGAAAGACGCCCACTGATTCAGAAGGAAAATTAGTAGTAAGGACATGTAAAAATTGCTTTGGTACTTTTGAGAATAAGTACGATACTTGCCCTTACTGCGGTACACCTTATGTAATTGAACGTAAAGAACTTGAGCAGATGCAAGAAGTTCAGCTTCAGGAGATTAAGGAAGCTGAAAAACAACAGGCTAGAGAGATAGCAAGAACTAAGTCAAATATAGCTGATTGCAATAGCTATCAAGAAGCCGTTGAGTGGTGCAAGCAGAATGGGAAGAAGGTAGGTTATGCTTGGCACTTTTGGAATAGCAAGAATTATGGTGTAAAGATTGGAGAATAAAAATCTATGGATGATAATAATTACTTAGATTTGCTAAACAATTTAAGCATTAAGGATTTTGAAATATTATCTATTCATGAATTAAACCAGATTATTATTTTAGCGACAAATGAATTAAGTAGGAGAGCTATGGATGAAATCAGAAAACATGATACAGACAGAAATAAGAATAGCATTAAGTAAATATGGAATGGTTCATAGGAACAATGTAGGCAACTTCTATACCGAATACGGTCAGCGTGTTCAGTGTGGGGTAAAAGGTGAATCAGATTTATTTTTCTTTGGTAAGGATGGCACTGTAGCATTTATCGAAGTTAAGGATGCTAGAGGACGACCATCTAAAGAGCAGATTCAATTTTTAGCAGTAATGCAGTCATATGGTTTTAAAGCAGGTATCTGTAGAAGTGTAGAAGATGCAATAAAACTAATAGGGGAAGAGGATAATACCATGGGACTTACATATGAAGAAATGAGAAAATATTACGCAGAGTCAGAGCAACGTGAGCAACAATATATAGTTGAAATTCAAAAATTGCAACTAAAAATAAAACAATTAGAAAAGGAGCGTAAATAATATGGCATTTACAGTAGATACAAATAATGTTCAAGAACCACAAGGAATTATGAAGCCAGGTGACTATGAAGTAGTTATCAAGGAAGTAACCGAAGGAGCTTCTAAACAAAAAGGTACTCCTTACATTCAGATTGAATTAGTAGTAAGAAATGATGTTAACCAAGAATACAAAAATAAACATCTTTGGTACACAATTTGGGATACACCAGCTACAAGAGAAAAAGGAATGTATACTAAACAGATTAATACAGTAAGTAGGCATACAGGTGTACAGAATGGTGCAAGCTTCAATAGTATTCAGGATTGGGGCAGATTCATTGAAGGTAGACCAGTTTTAGCCACTGTAAAACTTGAAGAATACAATGGTGAGCAAAAAGAGAGAGTTAGCTTTATAAGCGCAACTAAATTTCCACAATGTATGCACAAATGGGAGAAACAAAACAATAACAGTAATCAAGGAAATGGAAATCAAAATAGTGGACCTGCTAATCAAGGAAATGGTTGGTATAATAACGGCCAGAATGTAGCAGGTACTGGTCAAGCTTGGCAAGGCAATCAAAATAACAATCCAGGATATTCACAACCAACAGATGATGACGATTTACCATTCTAAAAGAAAGGAGCCTAAGCTATGGCTAATTTAAAACCTAATAGCATACCAGAGGAACTTAAGCAAGTTCCTAACTGGTGTTGCTATCAGTTGATACCGGACGAAGCAAGACCTGAAAAACCTAAGAAGATACCTAAGAATGCTAAGACTGGAGGAAATGCACAGAGCAATAATCCTGAAACATGGTGCAGCTATGAAGAGGCAGTGGCAGGGTTAAGAAAGTATAAGTTTAATGGCTTAGGCTTTTTCTTTTCTAAACCATATTTTGGGGTAGATATTGATGGGATTGATGATGATATAGAAGCTTACAAACATGGAGATACAGATAACATAGTATCAGAGTTTATCCATGGACTACAATCATATGCTGAATACTCAGTATCAGGCAGAGGGATTCATATTATTTGCAAGGGAGAGCTTCCAAAAGGCGGACGTCGCAAAGCCAATGTGGAAATGTACCAAGAAGGTCGTTTCTTTATTATGACAGCTAATCCAGCAAGTGAGTATGTTGCAATTAAGGACTGCACTCAGGCAATTAAAACATTGCATGAGAAATACATAGGGGGTGAATCATCCAGAGGAATTCAACAGATTAAGCAGCTTGAATTGAATGATTCAGAGATTGTTAGATTAGCAAGTCAAAGTAATCAAGGACAAGCATTTCAAATGCTTTATGCAGGAAATTGGCAAGGATGGTATCCAAGTCAATCAGAAGCGGATATGGCATTTTGCAATATGTTAGCTTTCTGGTGCCAATGCGATTTCTATAAAATGGATGCAATCATGCGTAGTAGTGGATTGATGCGTGACAAGTGGGATAGAAAGCAATCAGGGAGCACTTATGGAGCAATTGTACTTAACAAGGCTATAAGAGATTGTAAGGAAGTATATACACCACAGCAAGCTGATGATGGGTATAGCGTAACTATTCAAGGAACAGATAAACCTAAGATACAGAAATCATATAGTTTTGATGATACAGGTAACGCAGAATGGTTTCTGGATATGTTTGGTGACGAACTTAAGTATAATTACACAAACCGTCAATGGATGTATTATGACGGGCGCAAATGGTGTGATGATACGACGAATAGAGTAAAAGCGTATGCTGATAGATTTATTATTGAAATGAATAAGCAGCTTATTAAGAAATGTGATCCAGATGATAGTGATATGTTAAAGGCTATTCAAAAACATGTTAAATCAGCACGCTCTAGTAAAGGCAAAACCAACTTAATAAAAGAGGCAGAGCATAATGCACCTATTGAAAATAAGGATTTAGATCAAGACATCTATTTGTTTAATACACCTAATGGCATTTTAAATATGAAAACTGGTGAGCTACTTCCACATAGTACAGACAAGCTAATTAGTAAGATGTCTATGACTGAATACACTGATAAGACAGATATTCCATTATGGATTGACTTCCTTAATACGATTTTTGAAGGCGATCAAGAAGTTATTAGGTACATACAAAAAGCTGTAGGTTATAGTTTGACTGGTTCTACAGCTGAGCAGTGTGCATTTTTCTTATATGGAAGTGGTGGTAATGGAAAGGGCGTATTCGTTGAAACTATCGCGCATATAGCTGGGACTTATGCAAGTAATATACAAGCTGACTCACTTATGGTTAAGGGCCATACATCAAGTGGACAAGCCAATAGTGATATAGCACGTTTAGCAGGTGCACGGTTTGTAACGTGTAGTGAGCCTAACGAGGGCGTGAAGCTAAATGAAGGACTTATTAAGCAGCTTACTGGCGAGGATAGGGTTACAGCAAGACGCTTATATGGTAACGAGTTTGAGTTTAGACCACAGTTTAAAATCTGGCTATCAACTAACCATAAGCCAATTATTCGAGGTACTGACAACGGTATCTGGCGACGTATGAGACTGATTCCATTTGAAGTACAGATACCAGAAGAAAAGCAGGATAAGAACCTTAAACATAAACTTCTAAAAGAAACGCCTGGTATTTTGGCTTGGGCGGTGGAAGGATATTTAATGTACTTAAAAGAGGGCATGGAGATTCCAAAAAGGATAAAAGAAGCTACTGCAGAATACAGGAATGAAATGGATGTTGTTACTGCATTCCTCGAAAATTGTACTAGAAGTAACGAAGATGCAGAGATTTCAGCGAGTGAGTTATACAAAGCCTATGCAGAATGGGGAAATGCGAATAACGAATTTGTAATGAGCAATCGTAAGTTTGGTGCAGAAGTCGGCAAGAAGTATAGCAGGTTTAGGAAGAGCTCAGGACAGGTTTATTTAGGGCTTGAGTTAGTCAATAAACCATACCAAGTTAGGATAGGAGAGTGATTGAATGGATATTAGAGAATTGGATAAGCTGGCCAAGAATGGTGGACAGATGCCTCCTACCCTTCCAGCATATGAGCAAGCATACTATCAAGCAAGCAGATATCTATATCAACAGTTCTTTGATGACAAACTAAGTTTACTAGAGTGCAGACAAGAAAAGCAGAAGATTGTTGAAGCTTATAACTTTGGTAAAGCCCAATGGGATTTCTTTATTGGACTAACGAACATAGAGGACAAGCTAAAAAGATTGAAAGAGCAAGGCTTCAACACTGTACTTGAATGGGAAGTGTTTGAAGAAATAAGTAAGTTATTGGATGCAAAATAAACAATAACAATTTAACTTTTTAATTAGTGAAAGGGGGCTAGAAAATGTACGAGTTATTAAACATTGAGGTTAAAGACGGTAAGCAATTAGTTAGCGGTAGGGAGTTGCATGAGTTTTTGGAAGTTGGAAGAGATTTCACATCATGGATTAAAGGCAGAATTGACAAATATGATTTTAAAGAGAATGTTGATTTTACTGTAGTTTCATTGATTCACCAAAACGGGGGAATCAAAAAGGGCAAAGGTGGAGATGTAAAATCTGTAGATTATGCAATCACTATAGAAATGGCTAAAGAACTTGCAATGGTAGAAAACAATGATAAGGGTAAAATGGCAAGAAGATATTTTATTCAGATGGAAAATCTAACAAAAGAACTTACACGATATTATGATAAAAAACTTGCGACTATCACAGATAGATTAGATCGAACTGAAAAAATGATAGGTCTTAGATGCAAAGCTAAGTTTAACTACGGAAGATACATAAAAAATAAAATGGGTATCAATAAAGCTACTAAGGATTATGAGAACGTAAAGATGGTTCTATTTGCTGAGCTAGGTGTAAGCAGGTGGGAAGAAATAGACTATTCTCTTGAAGTAGTAGCCAAGATTGATGAAATACTAGAGGTTATGAAGCTAGATAACCAAATGTCTTTATTCAAATAAAAATGAATTTTTTTAATAACAATAGCCACCTCATAACCTGAAGTGGCCTTGTAAATTATCCTTGAATTACTACTGTAAATGCTTCAGTAGCTTCTCGTGGATCAGCAATATATAAATTCCTATGATGAGTGTTAGTGTGGCTATAACCACTTGAAATTCCTTCTAAGTATGTTGGATCATGACCAGTTTTATCAACTTTGATATCGAATATGACATCTGTGGCTTCACGTTGGTCTCTCTCTTCATAATTATAATATGCTTTAAAGGTTAATGTTGCATTTTCAGGAAAATCAGAGGTTGTAAAATTATTGCTAGAACGATGTTTTTGACCAGGCTGAGGTTGTTTTTCGCTACGAATTGTTACTTTCATTTTATGTACCTTCTTTCTATATGTATTACAAGAGCATAAACTGCACTTGATAAATACAGTTTAAAACAATTTGAATAAAAAGTTTGTAGAAACTGATATAAGAAATAAAGTTATTTTATAAATAATATGTAAAAAATAAGAATTTGTGAAGGATGATGATTATGAAAGCATATCAGTGCAGCAAGTGTGCTCTATTGCAGGATAATGATGAAGTTGTGTCTTGCACGTGTGGCATAGATGCTAGACCTAATCATAGATGTGATGGTGATAGAGAAAAATGTTTGAAAAACTATGAAGAGCTGGCCATAGAGGAACGGTGGCATGAAAGGTTCTCATGGGAATAGAATAAAAACCGAATTTGGGAGGTATAGATCATGGATAAGTATGTAAGTGGATTTGCAGATGGAAATGTAGTGTATTGTCCGTTTTGTGGTGGCGACAACGTATTTCAAAGATGTAGCAATAATTTAGTACATTGTTGTGATTGCAAAAAAGAGTTCTATGTAATCACAGAAGATAGTGAGGAAGATGAAAAACTAGAATAGATAAAATCAAAATTGTGAGGTGCCTAATGTACGCTACGAAGACAATGGAGATAGAAACAAAGGAAGTTGTGAGTATTATTTATGACGATTATGAGGAATATGAAGAACATTGCTATAAGCTTTATGAGAAAGGGTATGAGGAAACTTTTTATTGCCACTTAGGAACGAAAGATAAAGTTTTAGCTCGTTATGAAAGAAAGGTTAGAAAAGAGATGATTCCAAGGATACATATTAAGAAAGTTTAAAATCCAAAATTGTGAGGTGAGAGCGTGAACCTATTAATTTTTATATTTGTAATGACTGTAATGGTAGCTTACTTGGTTTGGCTTATGTGGCAAATGGATAAATAAAATCAGAGTTTGCGGGGTGAAAAATATAGATGGGTAACTTTGGACAAGTAATAGGATTTAAAATGACGTATGAAGGACTTAACTTGGATTGTTTTAAAAATGATGAGATTCGCTACAAGTTGGGTGTTAACTCTATTGCTATTAATGAGTTTAATAGAGGGTTCAAAATAAAGAGGTTGGGCAAAGCAACTAAAAAAGGAACAGGCATTTCATTTGAAGCAATAAAAACAAAGGAAGAAGCTAAAAAGATTAGAGAAGATCTTATAGCAGAGCAGCAGAGGTTATTAGATCTAACATTATCTAAATAAAATATAAGTTTGTGATACAAGAGAGGAGTGACAGCATGGAAGCTTTAGCGGTATTAAACAATGAAGTAAGAATAACAAGTGTTGAGCTTGTGGAGTTAATTAATCAATTCAGAAAAGAAGAGGGTAATGAAACAGAGAAACAACATAAAGAATTGATGCGTGACATAAGAAAAGAAGTTGAAACCTTAGAAGAAGCAGGAATTAACCAGCGCAATTTTGCGCTGGTTACCTATATTGATAAAAAGGGTGAGGAAAGACCTTGTTTTTCAATGAATAAAGCTGGCGCTTTACAAATGCTTAATAAAGAGTCAGTAGTAGTAAGGTTTAAAACAGTGCAGTATATTGAAAGGCTTCAGAAAGAGAAAAAAGATTCATATCTGATTGAGGATCCTATTGAAAGAGCTGAACGTTGGATAGAAGAGCAGAAAGAAAAGAAGGCATTAGAAAATAAAATCCAAGAAAATGCGCCACTTGTTGCACTTGCTGAAAATAGAATAGACAAGAAAGGTTGCTTTAGCATTACGGATGCAACTAAGAGCCTAGAACTAAAAAGAGGTAATATTACCAGATGGGCCAAAGAAGAAGGATACTTACATAAGACCCTTACAGAAGTTAATCAAGCAGGTGAGAGATACTTTAAAGTTTACTCTAGTGATGGCAAGCATAATCAAATTGGAATTACAGAGGATGGCTTAAGGTTGATTAAAGAACATATAGACGAGGTTAAAATATCGTAACAAATCTGATTTTGGGGCAACAAAGAAGGCAACTATTCGATAGTTGCCTTAAGGCTATAGATATTTACATATTAGTATTAGCCAAGCAAGCATTGTAATACCCTCTTTTAAGACTGCGCTAATACTAATATATTTGGTCTAAATAAAATTAAAACTATAATTTTGGGGGAGTGAGAAATATGATCGTTAATTGCGATAAACATATTTGTAAATCCAATATAGCAGGGGAGTGTATTAATATTTCCTTATGTATTAAGAAGGGGATATGCCAGAGCATGGAACAGGATGAATCTACAGGTGAGGTGATAGACTGTGAAAGCAATAACAGTATGGCAATTATGGGCGACAGCTCTTGCATTAGGAATTAAGAAGAATGAAACTAGGTCATGGCCTACTAAATATAGAGGACCAATAGCGATACATGCAGCTGCTAGGAATGATGGATTGCTTAGAGGCAGCTGGATGGATGTAAACAATGCTATGTCAGATGCTGGACATGATTATTTTATTAGAAAAGTATTGAATGGTGGACCTTATTACATTGAGTATAGAGATGAGAATAGGGAGGTAATATGTGATTTAGAATTTGGAGCAATTATAGGAACCGCAAATTTAGTTGATTGTGTTGAGATTACGCCAGAGTATATTTCAACATTATCTCCACAGGAGTTAGCTCTTGGCGATTACACACTCGGGCGCTATGCTTGGGTGATGCATGGGGCTAAGTTGCTGGATGAATCTATACCATGTAGAGGTCAGCAGAGGATATGGGAGTATAAAGGGAAAATTCGTGTATGATTGATTTGTATGAGTAAAACATACATAACCTTTGATAGTCATAGCTTTAAACGCATTTTTAATATTTAATCTATGTATAGTCATGTATGAATAATCGCGTTTTTATATCTTTATATATATATTTATTTTTTCTATATAGTTTATAGGAAAAATAAATATATATACATAAAGGAGATAGAAAAAACAGGGTATAGCTATTGATAGTCAAGGGGTGTGCATGATTAGAAAAATTTAAACGAATATACACTTAATCATACATAAATTTAATTATTTGTTAAGATGTTATGTTAAATATAAGTTATTTTAAGACAATATGTAAACTATATCTAACATATGTTCGGTCGGAATTTACATTATTTAGGTAAGAAATTTAACGCTTTAGCGTACTAGAATTAATACAATTTGAAAGGATGGGTAAAATGACAGATGTTATTAAAGCTCTTAAAGATATACAGTATTTAAGAATGGATATAGATTATTACAAAAGTAAACTAAAAGAGATAGAAGAAGGACAAACAGGAATTAAGTCATCTAGTAATTCAAATATAACACCTGGAAGTCATGTTACTAACCCTAATAACAGTAGTGCTGATATTTTAATCAAGACTGAAGAACTTAAGGAATATATATGCAAAAAAGAGGTTGAACTAAAAGAAACTATAAGGAAGGTAAGAGCTGAACTAGATATACTTGAGCCAAAAGAGAAAATCGTAATAGAATTATATTACATTAACGGTGAGACGATAGAGTATATCTGTGGAGTTGTAAACTACAGCTATAGACATACTAATAGACTTCATAAGAGTGCATTAAGAAAATTGAAAAACAATAATAAAAACTTGTCCTAAATGTCCTAAAATGTCTCTATTAGTCATAGCTGTAATATGTTATGATTAAGATGTGAGAAATGAATACAAAGGAAAAGAAGATTGATTCGAGTTATTAAAAAATAAGTAGGTGCAACTACTATCCTCGGGTTGGTCTTCTTTTTTGTTTTACAGAAAGGAAGTGAGGTCATGGCTAAGTCAAAATATGAAACTCATGTGTTACCAAGATTAGTTGAGATTGAGGGTTGGGCTAGAGATGGCCTTACTGATGAGCAGATAGCCAAGAATTTAGGTATAAGCAAAGACACATTTTACAAGTATAAAACAGCTCATTCTGACTTTTCTGACTCCCTAAAAAGGGGGAAAGAAGTAGTTGACCGTGAAGTAGAAAATGCTTTACTTAAACGAGCACTTGGGTATAAGTATGACGAAGTAACAAAAGAGCAGGTAATGAATCCAGATACAGGAGAGTTTGAGTTAAAGACGACTAAAATAGTTACCAAGCAGGTTGTTCCAGATACTACAGCACAAATCTTTTGGTTGAAAAATCGTAAGCCTTCTGAATGGAGAGATAAGAGAGATGTGGAAGTGTCAGGTGAAATTAATAATAAAGTTTCCAATTTAACAGATGAGCAGCTAGATGAAGAGATTAAAAAGCTAGAAAAAAGCTTAGGGATTGATAGAGATGGCTAATTTAAAACGATATAGTGAATTACTAGATCTACAAGAACTGAGAAATGAAGAAAAAATAAGAGCTGCAAGAAAATGTTTTTTTAATTACTGTAATTTGAAAGCACCTGATTTCTACAAGGATGATAGAAAATATCTTGTAGAGCTTTGTAATGATATGCAAGAGTTTCTTAATTCTGATGAAGAGGTACTTATAATTAATGAGCCACCTAGACATGGTAAAAGTAGAACCGCAGGACTATTCGTTGAATGGGTACTAGGGCGTGACCAAAGTCAAAAGGTTATGACAGGTTCCTACAATGAAACCCTATCAACTATGTTTTCTAAGAATGTTAGGAATGACATATTAGAAGTTAAAGCTGATAAGTATAAGCCAGTGTTTAGTGATGTATTTCCAGGAGTAACAATTAAGCATGGTGATGGAGCTATGAACTTATGGAGCCTTGAAGGTGGTTATAATAACTATTTGGCTACTTCTCCTACAGGCACAGCAACAGGTTTTGGATGTTCATTAATGATAATTGATGATTTAATAAAGAATGCAGAAGAAGCTTATAATGAGTCTGTTAAAGAGAAGCATTGGGATTGGTTTACTAATACAATGCTTAGTCGCCTTGAAGAAGGTGGGAAAATACTAATCATTATGACAAGATGGGCCAGTGGTGATTTAGCAGGTAAAGCTATTAATTGGTGTCAAAAAGAAAATAAGAAGTTTAGATTAGTTAGCATGAAGGCCATACAGGATGATGGCAGCATGTTATGTGATGAAGTCCTTTCCTACAAATCGGCTATGACAAAGAAGTCGGCTATGGGAGAGGATATTTTTATGGCCAATTATCAGCAAGAGCCTATTGATCTAAAAGGATGTTTATATAAATCCTTTAAAACATATGATAAAGAACCTGATGCTTATACCGGAATTAAGTGCTACATAGATACAGCAGATAAAGGCGCTGACTATTTATGCAGCATTATTTATGGGGTTTATATGAAGCTGCCATATATAAGAGATGTTTATTATACCCAAGACCCTATGAGCACTACAGAGAAAGAAACTGCTAAACGACTACTTAATTATGACGTAAGAGAATGCTTAGTTGAAAGTAATAATGGTGGTGAAGGGTTTGCAAGGAATGTAGAAAGGGAATATAAGGCTTTAGGCGGTAATCGTTGCAGGTTTAAAACATTTCATCAAAGCAAAAACAAAGAGGCTCGTATTCTTAGCAACAGCTCATGGGTAGAGGATAACATTTATTATCCAGAGAATTGGCGTAGCAGATGGCCAGACTATTACAATGCAATGATTAGTTATCAACGCGAGGGTAAAAACGCACATGATGATGCACCAGATGCTACAACAGGAGTGGCAGAACAATTTATGAGTAAATCAAGAATGAGCTTCTTAAAACCTAAAAAAGAGCTTTAAAATCACATAAATACTAAACATTCAATTATCTATTGTTTAAAAACATTGATTTTTCAGTGTGTGAGACAAGCACCACAGATAACCTCGAATTATTTGTGGCAATATAGAAAGGGGGGGGTAACGGAGTGCCAATAAGCGTAGAAGAATTTAGAAAGATTTATGAAAGATATAGACCTAAGCACGACAAGTATTTGGAAGAATGCAAAATAGCAGAGCGTTATTATAGACATGACAATGACATCAACTATGATACTTCGCCAGCTAATAGGAATAAAAATAAGGAGAGCAATCCTTTAAGGGCAGCGGATAACAGAATACCTCATGATTATCACGCTCAACTAGTAAATCAAAAGGCTTCTTATTTGTTTTCGTTTCCACCCTTGTTTGATACTGGGAATGATAAGCTGAATAAATCGATTAAAGAGCAGCTAGGCGACAACTATGAAAAGTATTGCAATGTGTTATGCACAGATGCAAGTAACTATAAAACGGCATGGCTCCATGTTTGGAAAGATGAGCAAAATAAATTAAAATATGCACCAGTACCACCAGTTCAAATCATACCTATTTATTCAAGCAGCTTGATTAAGGAATTAACAGCAGTTATTCGTATTTACACGAAAACCCTCATAGAAGCTGGGAAAGATGAAACCTATACAATTTATGAGTATTGGGATAAGGAAGGCTGTACAGCATTCATGAAGAAAGAACAGAGCACAGCTCTAGGGGATATCTTTGCTTATGATAATCATTTTACTACTCATAATGTGGACACTGGTTCAATAACAGATAGCAACTATATGAAGCATGACTTTGAATGTGTACCATTTATTGAGTTTCCTAATAACAATATTAAAGACTCAGATCTAACAAAGATTAAGCCATTCATAGATGTTATGGACTGCATTCTTAGTGGATATTGTAACGATATAGACGATATTCAACAGATTGTTTGGGTACTTACTAATTATGGTGGAACAGACTTAGACGAGTTTAAGGGAAATCTTAAGAAGTATAAGGCTATTAATATTGAAAATAGCAGTAATGATGATAAGTCAGGCGTTCAAACGATTAGTATTGATATTCCAGTTGAAGCTAGAAACAAGCTGATTGATATATGTAGAAAGCAGATCTACGAACAAGGACAGGGACTTGACCCTCATCCAGAAGGTGGCTTTGGAAATGCAAGTGGGGAAGCACTAAAGTTTATGTATGCTCCATTGGAACTAAAAGCAGGGCTTATGGAAGTTGAATTTAAGTCAGCGTTTAATAAGCTCATTAGAATTATTGCTGCATATTTAGGTCACAAAGAGTATTTTCCTATTACTCAAACATGGACAAGGAACATGATTAAAAATGATTTGGAACTATCTCAGATCGCACAGGCAAGTATTAATATCATATCTCGTAAAACCATTTATAAGAATCATCCATGGGTAGAGGATGCAGACCAGGAAGAAAAACAGGTTGAGGAAGAAAACAATCTCGAAACAAAGTACAATGGAGATGATGAATAATGAGGAAATCATCTGATTACTGGGGGAACAGGCTAGATGCTATTGCACAAAACAGATTTGATAAAAGCTATGAAGAAACCATTGAACAGATTAAAAAACTGTATGATGATGCTAGTGAGAATATCAAAAATGAGATTGAAGCAATGGTTATTAAGTTAGCTGAAAAAGGAAAACTCAACCGAAGTGATTTATATAACTTTAATCGGTACATTAGATTACAAAAGACAATAAACAATGAATTGATTAAATTAGGCGGTAAAGAAAACAAGATATTTGCTGACTTGTTCGACAAAGAGTTTCTTAATGTATTTAATGCTACTCGCCAAGAAATGGGTAAGTACAAGGAGTTTTGCTTGTACAATCCTACAATGGCCAAGACAATCATTAATATGCCATGGCTAGGTGAGAACTATTCATCTAGGATATGGAAGAATACAAGCAAGTTAAGTAGAGTCTTAAAAGACAACATAGAAAAGACATTGCTACTAGGTAGTAGTAGAAGCCATATGTATAAATCAGTTATGGATGAATTAAAGGCGACCGTAGATGATGATATGGAAAAGGCTTATAAAAATGCGGACAGGCTGATAAGAACTGAGTTAATGCACACGATTAATGAATCGCAAAGATATTGTTATAAAGAAGCGGGTTACACTAAGTTAGAGTGGCTCGCTTATTTTGATGAAAGAACTTGTGATGAATGTGCAAGTTTGAATGGTACTGTAGTAGATATTACTAGCAAAGATGTAGCTCCCGCACACCCTCGTTGTCGCTGTACAATGATACCTGTATTAGAAAGTATTAAAGATGCTGATGATAGTAAAACCGAACTTACACATGAAGAAGAAGGAGCTATAAAGACATACATTAGTGGAGATGGTTATAAAATAAATGAGTTTCTTAGAACAGGGAGTACATTGACAACCTTCTACAAAGAGGTTATAACTAACTTAGATAGCGCACTAGAGAAGATGCCACGTTATAGTGGAGATTTATCTAGATCTTTACATTTTGATGATGAAGAATCTTTACATGACTTTCTACAAGATCATTCAGTTGGAAACGAAGTGACTTATCCTGCATATACATCAACAACATTTGGTGATACTTATAATCCAAATGGGCAAGTTCAAATTTATATATTTGATTCTTCAAAAGGTAGAGATATAAGCAATTTTAATCAAGGAGAGCTAGAAGTTCTTTACGAAAGAAATTCAAAATTTAGAGTTTTAGGAAGTAAAAGAACAAAAGGTGTATACTTAATATATTTAGTGGAGGATGATTGATGAAGAACACTGAGAAGAAGTTATATACTGATGCGAGATGGAATGATACTAGTAGGCCTATAGTTATTGGACATAGAGAGTTTACCGAAGAAGAAAAGAAAGAAATAGAAGAGAAAATAAAAGCTTTTAATAAAAGGCATGGAATTGTATTAGATGATGAAGAATAGCACTTACTTAGACGAAGAGTAGGTGCTATTTTTATACAACTTATTTTTTGTCTTTTGGAGGACAAGGGTCATTTCCGTGGCTATCTTTATTGCTTATTTTCCCATCCTTGTTATGAATGATTAATTCACTATTTTGGTTACGAGAAATTTCTCTAGCAACATCAATAGCTTCTTGTTTTGTATCAGTATGTTTAGTTGCTTTTGAGTTTCCTTCACCCTTGACATCCCAGCCACCATTAGGATTTGGTACAACATGTTGATTAGACATCATATTCACCACCTTTCTTTAGTATTTCAGCTATACAAAGCTGATACATGCATTATATTACAAGAAAATTGAATATTATGTCGTAATTGAGCACTTTGTATGAGTGCTTTTATTTTATGAAAAAAGGAGAATGATACAAATGGAACTAACACTTGTTAAACAGGGAGATTTTTTAGGAACGAAATGTGATTTTTATGTTGATGAGAACGAAAACATTTATATGAGTCGTACTCAAATAGGATATGCACTACAATATAGGAATCCAGCTGATGCTATTAGAATACTTCACTTAAGACATAAAGAAAGGCTTGATAGACTTAGCATAGGAGTATCGGGAGTTCAATTTGTACCCCCGATAAATAAAAACAAAAATGCTGAAAAAGTATTCATGTATACTGAGCGTGGAATTTATGCTATATGTGGTTGGTCAAATAAAGAAGTAGCTGAGAAATTTAATGATTGGGTATACGAAACAATTATTTCTCTTAGAAAGAATGGTTACTACATTGCCACTGAGAAAGATGAAAAGTGGTTAGGGGTAAGGCAAAAATCAAAAATTGAACGTAGAAGCTTTACAGATGAAGTTCAAGAGTTTGTAGCCTACGCAAAGCAAAACGGTAGCCATAAACCGGAAATGTACTATAAGCATTTTACTAAGCTAGTAAACGATAAGCTGGGTTTAAAAAATAAACAGCGCGATGAACTTACACAAGAGCAGCTAATGGATGTTATGGCATTGGAAAGAATAGTTTCAATGAAACTACCTAAATTAATTAATGAAAATATGGACTATCATGAAGTTTATAAGCATATCAAGAAGCTTATATCAATCATATAGTCCTTTTATTATGCCCTGAGCATGGCGTAAAAAGGCTTAAATCCATGGGATGAAAACCCGTATAAAATCGTAGGAGGTTATAGAAATGAAACGTGAAAAGCTAGAGGAACAATTAAAAGGGCTTATTACGGATGAAACAAAGCGTAAAGAAGTTATTGATAACATCATGAAAATCAATGGTGATGATATTGAAAAAGCAAAAGGGGAACTCGAAACTATTAAGGCAGAAAAGAAACAGCTTGAAGGTGAACTTACCACAGCTAATATAACGATTGATGATTTAAAGCAAAGCCAAGGGGACAATGCTACTTTACAAGCTAAGTTAACAGAGTATGAAAACTCTATTAAGACTATGAAGTCAGAACATGAAGCAGAGCTTACGAAATTAGCACGTGAAAGTCTTTTAACCAAGGCATTAGGCAAGTATAAAGCTAAGAATGAAATCGCAGTTAAGGCATTAATAGGCGAAATCAATGCCAAGGATGATAAGGACTATGAAACTTTGTTAGACAATCGATTGAAAGAACTATCTAGTGCAGACGATACCAAGTTTATGTTTGGTGAGCAGCAAGTTGTTACTCATTACAATCCAGATGGTGGCGACCCAGCTCCAACTAAAGGATATGGGGAAACTTATGCAGAATCAAGAAATACAGTTGCAACACCAGCATATAACCCATGGACACAGACAAGTGCTGTGCAAACAAAATAAGGAGGAATGACACATGTATGTAAAAGAAGTAGGTTATACGAATCGACCAGAATTTTTAGTTGCTGAACATCATGTATGCTTTACAAAAACAGCAGTTAATACAGGATTAGAAGCAGATGATACAGGGAAAATTTATTTCCCTAAAGGTGCATTGATCGATGCAGAAGGAAAAATTGTAACTGTAGAATCAGGTACTCCAAGTACTACACCTGTAGGAATTACGTTTAATACAGAGGATGTGACGTATGGACCACAACCAATGGCGGTACTCGTAGAAGGATATATTAATGCAGATCGTTTATATGGAGACGGTGTTCCTGAATACGTTAAATCAGATGCCTTCAAGGCATTATTACCAAAAATCACAGTAATGTAAGGAAGGGGCGATATAAATGCCAAGAGTAGAAGATATTTTAAATCATAGACAGTTAATTGATTACACAAAGGTAAGAACAATTCCACCAATGATTGGCGAGACACTTTTCCCAACAGCACCAAAATTAGAAGGTATTGAAGCGGAACTTGTAAAGGGTGCAAACAATACACCTATTGCAGCATCCATCCATGCTTTTGACTCAGAAACAGAAATTGGCAGCCTTGAAGATGCAAAAGTAACTTTACAAGAGCTTGCTTTAATTAAGCGTAAGTACAAAGTTACAGAGAAAGAGATTATTGCACTTGCAAATCCTCGCAACAGCAGAGAGGAAGCGCAGCTTATTAACAAATTATTTGATCATGTAGATATTCTTACAAATGGAATTTTGGCTAGAGTTGAAGCTATGAGACTGGAAGCACTTGCAACCGGTAAGCTTACTATTAATGAAAATGGGTTTAAAGCAATTATTGATTATGGCATGCCATCAGCTAATAAAGTATCAAAGAAATGGTCAGATGGTACAGGTTCAATCCTTGATGATATTTATAACTTGTCAAGCGCTATTAAAACCGCAACAGGGTTTAAGCCAACTAGAGCATTAACTTCAACGACAACCTTAAATGTTGTATTGAAAGATGCAACCATTAGAAAAGCAGTATTTGGTGTAAATTCAGATATGATTTTATCTGTTAATAAACTGAATGAATTTTTAGCAGCTAACTCTATGCCACAGATTGCAGTATATGATGAGCTTTATCGTGTTCAAGGGAAGGATGGTAAATATAGCACAAAAAGATATTTGCCAGAGTCAGCATTTGTCCTTATGCCAGACGGCAAGTTAGGTGATACTTTCTATGGTGTGACAGCTGAGGAATTAGAACTTAGAAATGATCCTAGTATTAAGCTTGAAGAAATCGGAAATATCTTAGTAGAGCAATACAATACAACTGATCCAGTAGCTAAATGGATTAAGGCAGTTGCTACAGCAATGCCATCTTTCCCATATGCTGATCAAGTTGGTGTCATTACAGTATCTTAAGAGGACTCTAAAGTCCTCTTTTAAGGTAAGGTACATAAAAGGAGAGAGAGGGCGTGGCTATGCTAGAAGATTTTAAGACAGATTTAGGCATATTTGATAAAGAGCGAGATGGTCAATTACAAAGATTATTAGATAAAGCAACTATTGATATCATTAATTTCACTCACCAAAGCAAAGCATACTGCGAGAAGAATTTGAGTGAACAAATCATTGATCTAGCAACTATTAAGTTTAATAGAAAAGGCTCTGAGGGATTAACTTCGCAATCTAATAGTGGTTCTTCTGAAAGCTATAGTAGTGATATACCATTACCTATACAGCGCACACTTGTTGCACATAGAAAGCCGGTGTGGAAATGAGTATCTACAGTAGGCAAAAGAAAATAGAGTTGCAGGTAGCGAGCTTGAAGCAAGATAAAAGAAGTGGAAAGATGGTTCCTTCATATGAGAAAGTAAAAGACATTTATGTAGATATCAATTTTTCTACTATGGCACAGAAAGTAAATGTTGAGAAATTTAAGGACTGCGAATATGTAGGCTCTACAGAATACAAGGATTTTGATTTATCAAAGGATTATAAATTAGTTGATGGTGATATCTTATATGAAATTAAGAGTATCAATACGATACCTAGAAGAACGCAGCTGATTCTTAGAAGGGTGGTAGATGCTAATGGCTGATATCCATGTGACTAATACCATAGAAATGAATGTGTCTGCACTATTAAGTAGTGGACTACAGCAGAAGATATCTAAAAGGTTAGATATGGCAGGGCAATTGGTTGAGAATGAAGCCAAAAGAAATTGTCCAGTTGATGCAGGTGTCTTACGCGGGTCTATTACTCATGTTACTGTAGGGAATACTTGCACCATAGGCACAAATGTAGAATATGCCGGCTATGTAGAAAAAGGTACAGGTATTTATGCGGCTGATGGAAACGGTCGTAAAGAAGTACCTTGGAAATATCAAACCCCTAATGGAAAATGGCATAGTACTTATGGTAGGAAACCTAAACCTTATTTGCAACCTGCCATTGATAACAACTTAGATAAAATAAAACAAACGCTCTCGGAGGTGTTCAAATGACAGTACTAGATGAACTGTTAAAACTTCTTAGAGAAAATACAAATCTTAAAGAACTGTTAAGCTCAAGTGAAGAAGATGATAAAATTTATCCATTTAGTACAAGTATGATACAAGACTGTATTGTTTATAAGCTTGTACCACTTATGGTAGACGACTTTATAGAGCAGAGTAGATTTGAAGTAAATTGTATTGCGACAGATGTCTTTAAAGTGTATGAAATTTTAGAGGAAGTGAAGAAATCCCTTATTACATTTGGGGATGAAATGAAAACAGAACACATTATAGAAATTAGCCAAAATGGTGGTAGTGACCCGATGGAAACAGATGTTGGAACTTATCATGTATTTGGCTTTTTTAGTGTTAAAAATCTTAAGTATTAGGAGGATAAGAGGATGATTAAAGCTACAGATTACAATGTATGTTCAGGAAAAGCGTATTGTGTATTATATAACGAATCCACAGGAATTCCTGAGGACTTAGCATCTTTAGCTAAGCCAGAAAATTTACTAGCACACATTAAGGGCGGTGCGACATTAAGCTATAAACCTACGTTTTATGAGGATCATGATGATTTAGAGGAAGTTTCTATTATGTTCCCAACAAAAGAAGAAGTTACATTCAAAACGAAATTTATTACATGGAATGCAGAGGTACTAGAGAAGCTTTGCCAAACAGCAGTTGTTGAAAATAATGATACCACAGGAGAAGAAATTATTGATATCGGTGGGGCTGAAAATTTCAAGGACAACAGGTACATCTTATATTTTGTGGGTGAGGGGGCTGCGGCAAATGGCCTTAAGATTTTGATGAAAGGATATAATAAGGCTGGTTTTGATATTAGTTTTGTTAAGGACAATGCAACCCAGCCGGAAATGGAATTTGTTTGCGAAGGATTTAAAAAACCTAATGGCAAAACGACTAAAGCACGTATCTTTAGAAAAGGTCAAAAAGTAGTCCAAGCGCCAGATCAAACAACAGAAGACACTATACAAGAAGATAAGGACCAAGGACAGTAGGATAGAGAGGGAAAGAAGCCCTCTCTATTTTAATCGAATAGTAGGGAGTGAATAGAATGCTGAATTTACAACAAATAGAGGAAAGATACTGTGAGGTACAACTTACAGAAGAACAAGGTGTACTTCATTTGAGAAAGCCTAGTAAGGCTCTATATGATGCATTGGTGAAACTAAGTCATAAACTTAATAACATGGATGATAAACAGGAACTTGAAGAAACACTTAGTTTAGGTGTAAGAATTTTAAACAGAAATATTGAAGGCATCGAATTTAAGAATTCTGACTTAAATTTTACTCAGGCTGATGCCTTAGTTTGTGAGTATATGACATGGATTATGGGGTATCTTAGGGAAAACTCAAAAAACTAAGTATTCCTTACACTCCTTATTATGAAAAGGAACAAAAGGGAAGACCGACGTATAGCACATGTACAAGAGAGTTACACATCATTAAAGAATATACAGGTCTTTCGTTTTTGGAAATATTGAACAGATTGGATATAGATGAATATATGCTCCTATTAAGAGACGCCTTCATCTACAATATGAGCAATACTAAGGAGGGTAGGGAGTATTTAGAAGAAGCATATGCTTATGAACAGATTGAAGCGACTAGAGTAGATGAAAGGTTATTTAATACACCTTTATTTGAAATTGAAGAGGAAGGAGGAGAGAAATGACAGACTTAGGCGGGATTGTAGGTAGAATTACTGTTGAAGATGGACAGGCGAGGGTAGCTTTACAGCAGTTTGGGCAGTTAAGCAATACGGTGTCTAGTGAATTTAATCAAAATGTGGCTAGTATGGGAAATAGCATGCAGACATTTAATATGATGGTTAATTTATATATGGTCAAGGCGGTAGCAGACTTGGCAGAAAGTTTTATAGGAATAGGTGCTAATTTTGAATATGAAATGTCAAACGTGGAGTCTATTCTTAGTGGAACTGATGAAGAAATGCAAGCTTTAACGAACACGACCAGAGAATTAGCTGCGGCTACACAATATACGGCTACGCAAACAGCAGAAGCTGCGGGGCTTATTGCTCAAGCTGGTAAAGATGCTTATGAAACAATAGCATTGCTTCCAGATGTTTTGAATCTAGCCTCTGCAGGTGCTATGGAAGTTGCGAGTGCGGCCAACTATCTTGTATCTAGCGAAGCTGCATTAAGTCTTTCACAAGAAGAAGTAAATCATCTTGTAGATGAATTTGCACAAACAGCAAATGCAACAAATTCAGATGTTGCTCAGCTGGGAGAAGGTTTTACAACGGTTGGGGCTACGGCTAGTGTCTTATCAGGCGGTATTACGGAGATTAATACAATACTTGGTATTCTTGCAAATGCTAATATAAAAGGAGCAGAGGGCGGTACAAAATTAAGAAACATGATTGTTTCATTGACGGCGCCTACAGATAAAGCTGCCGATGCACTTGCTAATTTAGGCGTAGAAGTGGCAGACAGTCAAGGGAACATGAGAGAGCTTTATGATATTTTGCAAGACATTAACCAAGCAACCTCATCCATGGGCGATGTTGATAGAATGAGTGTATTGGCAGACATATTTAATGGGAGAGATTTAGCAGCTGTACAATCAATCATGAATACATTGCCAGACGAATACCATGCGCTTTATGAAGAGATTGATAATTGTGCAGGAGCAGCTCAGAAAATGGCTGATACCAAAATGGATAACCTTAAGGGTGACCTTCTAATTTTGGAGTCTAACTTGCAAGAAACAGCATTACAGTTTGGAGATCTTATTCAAGATGGATTAAGAAATGCAGTACAGACAATTAGTGAACTTGTAATTGAGTTTAACGAAATGGATAGCGGAGTTAAAGAAGGTATAGTAAGTGTAACAAAAATAGTTGCTGCTTTTGGGGGATTAGCTGTAGTTAATACAATAGTATCTAAAGGAATAATTGGATTTCAAGGGCTGATTTCAAAAACAACACAATTGGCAACTACTATGAAGTTAGCAGTAACTTCTCAAGAGGAAATGCTTGAAGCACAAGAAGCAAGTGAAATTGAGGCACAAAGACTTTTAAAGGCAGAAAGTGAATTATCAACAGCAAAGAAGCAACGTATGATTGCAATAAGAGAACTGAATCAAGCTCAAAAAGAAGAAAATGCAGTTACAACAGTAAATGTATCAGCAGATCAACAATCCGCACTTGTAAAAGCACAATTAGCAGTGGAACAAGCTAAAAATACAGTGGAGACACGACAAAATACTGTAGCTAAAAAAGAATTAGCACTTGCACAAGCAAACGATACAGTTCAAACTCGTCAAACGACAGTGGCTAAGGCGCAATTGGCAATTCAAGAATCAAAGAATCGAATAATTGACCTTCAAGCAGTGGCAGCAAAGATGCAATTACGTGTAGAAGAAGCGGCAGAGGCTTCACAAGCACTCAGAGCAAAGGCACTTAAGGCACAGTTGGCCGTTGAAGAAGCTAAAAATACATTACAAAAAAAAGAAGCAAAGCTTGCTACAGCACAATTATCATTGGAGATGGCAAAAAATACAGAACAGACAAGACAATCTGCACTAGCAAAGGCGCAATTAGCATTAGAACAAGCTAAAGATACGTTACAGTCCAAACAAGAAGCACTTGCGAAAGCGAGTCAAACAGTAGAAGAAGCGAGGAATACTGCACAGACCAAACAATCAGCAGTTGCAAAAGCTGAACTTGCGCTAAAGGAAGCTGAAGAGACCGTACAAGCTAAGCAGGTAGCAGTTGCAAAGGCACAGGAGACAGCAGCATCAGCAGCCAATACTGCCGCTATTAGAACCGAAACAGTAGCCGCGCAAGCAAGAAATACAGTCATGTCACTAGGTGTGTCATTTTTACTAACTACAGCGATTACAGCTATTGGAGCATGGATTACAAAAAAAGCAGAAGCCAATAAAGAGGCCAAAGAGTTTAATACCACACTTTTAGAAACAATAAGGCTTCAAAATGAGTACAATGAATTATCTGATTCTGATAAAGAGGGTAAAACGGATGAATATAATCACCTAAAGAGTGTTCTAGATGACCTTAATGCCACTTATGAGGCGTTGGTAGAAAAAGAAAAAGAGTTTCAAGATTCTCATGCAGTAACTGGCTCAATAAAATACAATGAGTTGATAGAACAGTTAACTGTATTAAGGGATGCCTATGAAAGCCAAAAAGAGGCTATTGAAGAAAATTATGGCAGTGTTGAAGTTGCCAAAGAAAAATATAAGCAATTAGCAGCAGAACTTAGTAATAGTGAGGAATTACAGAAAGCTCAACAAGATGCGATTGAACAAGTAGCAGAAGCATGGGAAAAGCAAGGAAAAGTTCTGGATGACACAACAAAAGAGTCAATTAAATCATTGGTGCAAGAAAAAATGACTACCGAGGGGCTAATAAAGGCGGGTAAGGACTATCAGAAGCATCTTGAGGAATTAATTGCCACAGAGAAAAAAGATGAGGACACTAAAGACGATCTAAAGAAAACCGTTCAAGAATTAAGGGATTGTTATGGAGAAGAAGCGGTAGCTGTAGATGATACGAATGGGCAGTATATTATTAACTATGATGTTATTGAAGAGGCAATAAAAGCTAAAAAACGCCATATTGATTCGGTGAATGGCCAGATTGCAGCAATGGAAAAAGAAACAGAAGCCGTTGAAGAAAATAATCAATCTTTACTAGATCAATGTGTTGCTAGTGGAGCAGTTAGTGAAGCTACAGCACAGGAAATGCAAGCAGAAGCACAACATTTAGTTAGCCTTATGAATGTTAGCGAAATGCGGGCAACATATGCAGCAGCAACAGGGCAATCTGTTGATGATGTAATGGGATATACAGATAATGAATTACAAGCTTTAGTATCAGCTTTAGGAACAGAAGAAATTTTATTCTATGGAGTACAAAATGCAAAATCTGATGAAGCGGTTGCGTTTGGTCAACATGCGAGTTCTATAGTTAATAAATCTAAAGAAGAAGTTGAAGCATTAATTGACAACAATAATGCGGCCATACAGTCAATAAAGACAGTAATGGAGGCGTTAGGTGTTGAACTAAAACAATATCAAGAAAATGATAAAGCGTTAGGAATTAATAGTGCAGCAACATTTCATATTTTAGATGAATTAAGTGCTAAGAAAAGTAAATTAAGTGCTCTTGAAAAAGAAAATCAGTCAGCAAAAACATTTTTAAAAACTATTAATGGCACAGTAGATGCAGCTGGTTCATTAGGTGATGCAGCTGAGAAAGCAGGAAGTAAATCAAGTGGTGCTGCTAAAAAGGCCACTGAGGATGCACTTGAAGCTTCTAAAAAAGTTTATGAGCAGCAAAGAGATTTAGGTAAGTTATCACTAGAAGAACAAGCTGAAAGACTTGTACAGCTGAAAAATAAGTACTCTGATACAGCAGAGCATATTATAGCAGTTAACGAGTACGGTCAATCAGAATTTAAACGTATCATACAAGAACGTGTGGAACTTGGTGAACTTACAGCAGAAGAGCAAGTTGCTCAGTATGAATATGTCTATAATACCTTTTGTAAGTCAGAGAGTGATAAGTTAGCATGGACAAAGACGATATCAAGCCAGATTGTAGAAAATGCTAAAAGCGCTTATGAAGAAATGGAAACATTTTCTGAAAAGGATGCAGAAACAAGGGTTGCCTATTTAGAGAGCATAGCGCAACAATACCCTAAATACAGAGAAGTAGTTGAAGCTTGTAATGAAGGGATAATTGATATATTAGGGCAAACAAGTAAAGATGTAGACAATTTGGATGAGGATACCTTACAAAGTCGTATTGATTACTTAAATAAGTATCTCGCTAAATACCAAGGCAATAAAGAAGCCGTTGTTGCTATTGAAAAATCATTAACTACGCTTATTAATCAGCAAGATAGTAAAAGACTTAGTGCTTTAGATGAAACCACTAAAAAAATGGTTAACAAGTGGAATGAAATTAAAAATATTGAAAGTGAAATAAGATCCAAGCTTGAAAAAGAATATGAAGACTCACTTGATAATCAAGTTAATGCGCTAGAAGCAAGTGAAGAATCTAAAGTAAAGATTTATGAAGATGAACGAGATGCTCAAATTGAAATGTATAATCAAGAATTGGAAGCCCTTAAAGCAAGCATTAATGCGAAATATGATGCGGTAGTAAGTGGCTATCAAGCTCAAATTAATGCCATTAAAAATCTTCAAAATGAACGTGCTGACTGGGAAAAAGAAGTTGCACTTAGGACTGCAATTGACAATGCAGAAACTCAACAAGAGTACGAAGATGCAGTTGCCGAATACCAAAAATGGCAGTATGAGCAAAACGAACAGGCACAAGTTGATTCTTTACAAAATAAAATTGATGCTGCCAATAATGCAAGAGATGAAGAACTTCAAGCTGTTGAAGATACTATTGCAGCAGAAATAGAAGCGGCCCAAAATAAGTATGATGCTTTAATAGAAATGGAGAATACCTATAAGGACGAAAGAAAAGCTTCATTGGAAGCACAAAAAGAAGATTTTTCTATATCTGAGTCTGAATTAACCGCTTTAGCCGTAGCTGAATATGATAAGCGCCAAGCTGAAGAGCAAGCTAGAATGGATGAAATTAATAAATACATGGAAGAAGTATTTAAAAATGATTTGTTAGCTACTAACCAAGGTATTTCAGATGCACTTTTAAAAATGGCTGATAGCACTTCTGAGAGTATTCTTGATTATATAGATACTTGGGAAACAAAACTTGAAGCAATAAAAAAAGAAATGGATAGCCTTGGCAGTGCAAGCAGTTACTCTAGTGGAAATACTTACAATGGTTCTCATAGCCAAGGACTAGATTATGTCCCTTTTGATGATTATAAGGCTAAATTGCATAGAGGGGAGCGAGTACTTACCGAAGCAGAGAATAAGCGTTATGAAGCACAAAGGAATGTAGATAGTAATTATAAAGAATATGATGATACTAAGGTGGTTAATAGTATTTCAGCGTTACAAGCAAGTATTAAGCAGTTAAGTAGTACAGTGAAAGGCTTAGCTGTTGAAATACCAAGACAGCAAGCCATTAATAATAATAAACGTGGTAACAGGTAAGGAGGTGACAATGTGCCAGTTATTTTTTCTACAAGTGCTCATACAAGTGATAACTATTCCATAGTAGTTGAAGGGAAAGGAATTATAGAACTAATAAATAGGTGTCTTAGCACAGGTATTAAGACACTTAACTTAGCATTTTCTTTTACTGTAAATGATAAATTTGATAAACATTCAACACCTTATGGTAGTGGGTCTATAGGTGGCGGAACACAATACTATACCTATGAAAACTATTACGCTATATATTATAGAAATGCAAATGGTGAATGGATAAAATACGGCGGAAGAAGGGTTCATTATTTAGGTTTTGGTAAAAATTATTACCCAATACATCCAAAAGACGGAGACTGTATTACAGGTAATCTATTATCTATATCGGACACGGAACTCATTGCTTTTGTGGAGTGTATTTCACAGAATAAAAATGCTCCTGGAATAAAGATTGTTTATGAAGATCCAGGATTATATGCTAATAGAAGCGTCCAAATGGATTATGCAATAACAAGTGATAATTCCATTATAAGTAATGCTATTATTTATAGGAATTATGCTAAGTTGGAGGTTGTTTTTGAAGCAATTACATCTACCCCAGTCCAAAAAATAAGAGCGGTAGTTAACGGGTATAGCACGGAGTTTTATGGTGAAGAATGTACTGGACAAGTAAGAGTGCCGGAATCCTTCTTTTCTATAGGTACTGATTATAATACTGTTAAGTTGTACGCTGATAATTATGATTATAGTTCTCCCGCTTATACTATTGAAAATTTGAAAATTGCAAAGACTATTCCAACCTTAAGCAACGTGGAGGTCAATTCACCTAATGGTTATATAGATGAAGATGTTAGTGTAACAATAGAAGGATATGATTATACAAGATATGAAATTTATAATAATGGTTTCTTAGCTGCAACTGGAAAATTTTCACCAACTGTATTAGCAGTTATTCCTAAAAATAAGTTGGTAGTAGGTAAGAATCTTATATACGTAAAGCTGTATAATGATTTATATGATCCAAAGTATGGGTCTTATGTAAAGTCTACTACGAGCAATACAAAGACAGTCACTTTAAAAACAATTGCACCAACTATTAGTAATCTGGTTATAGAAAACGAAGATAATTTAATCGACCATCAAACGATGGTTTCATGGGTTTCAACTTATCAATCATTGGCCAACGTATATGCTAATGAAAAATTGATCTATACAGTAAATGGGTCAGCAACTGCGGTTTCTCTTCCACCAGGTGCTTTTAAAGTTGGCTCTATCAAAATAAGGGTAGAAGTAATCAAGAAAGGGATAGAAGGCGTATCTAATACCGAAATAAGTGCATCAGCTCAAACATCCATAAACTTTAAGAGGATTGAACCAACTATAACAAAAGATAGTTTTAGTATTTCTGACACCAACATAGATCATGTCATTACTGCAACATGGGAAGCTACCAATCAATCTAGGTGTGAGATTTATCAAGATGATGTGCTGATCGTAAGTGGCGGGGCAGGTAATTTCATAAATATTCCGGAAGGAAGACTTATGGCAAGAAACACAAAATTAAAGCTAGTAGTTATTTATGATTCTGGGTTTGATTCTATTTCTACTGAAATGTTTTTAGAAACTACACTTACCATGAACATCCCCACGATTTATTATCTGGAGCCTAGCGGTGTGTCTGTAAAAGTAGATGATTCGGTTAAAGTGTCCATCTATACAAATGAATTTTGTGATAGATGGGAGCTGAATGCAGCTGGCTATATTACTACGGGAACATCCGAAAGAACAGCCCATTTTGGTTCAGGAATGTTTAAAAATGGCTTAAATACTATGATGCTGACTATCTATTATTCACCATCATACGATAAAACGATTGTTAGAACTGCAGCTAAGACGGTAAGCTTTAATGGTTATGGGAAACCGAGTACGCCTATTTTTGATGGAAATGAATTATATGCCAGTGGATATCCAAAGTTTACATGGGAATCTGATGAACAAGTAGAATATATGTTCAGCATAAAGAAATTTGAAACAGATGAGCTTATAGAGAGTAATAGAGATATTTCAGCCAACAAATTCTACCAAGTTGAAACAATGCTTGAAGATCGTACAAAGTATCTAGTGGAACTTAAGATTAAAAATAAATATGATGAGTGGAGTGATTTAGCTTCAAAAGTCATAGAAACATGTTTTAATACTTTATTGGTTCCTGAAATGTCACTTGCTGTAAAAGATGGCGTGGTAATGATATCTATTAGCGGATATCAAGAAAAAACTTTTAAAAGTGCATCTATTCTTAGAAAAGCAGAAGGCGAGGATGAGTGGCTTGAGATTGCAGATAATTTGAATACGATTGATTCTATTTCTGATCCCTTTGCAAGCTGCAACAAAAAACTTTTTTACAAAGTAAGAGTGTTTGATGTTTCAGGTTCACCTTCTGATGGACCAGTAAAAGAAATTTATGTGCCACTGAAAAATTATCTGATTGCAGATACTGAGGATTCTTCTAAAACCATAAGACTTAATTTTGTTACTAAAAGTTCTCTTACCTATAATAATGATGAAAAAGCTGTTCTTTATGCAGGACTAAAACATCCTAGAATCTTTAAAGGAAAGGTAAATTATAGAAGTGGTTCTTATAAGGCAAGAAGTTTAACAGCTGAGCAGGTAAATGCCCTTATTGAATTTATAGAAACGGGTGATACCTTTTGTTTTAAAGATTATAGAGGAGGTAAAATCTATTGCCATATCAGCATAACAGATATAGAAGATGTAAATTATAAATATCAGAACGTGGGCTTTACTATTACAGAGGTCGCTTTTGAGGAAAAGAAGATGTATAGTGGAAGAGGTTATATGAAGCTTACCTATATGGATGGAGAATATAAGATGGATGATACAATTAAGATGTCTGGAGAAGATCCTAACTATGTACCAGTAGAGGAGAAATAAGATGGATATAGCATTAACTAATACGCATTACTTTATATTTGAAGCTTTGGATGAGAACTTTTCTAATGGTGAAGCTATCTATTGTATAGAGAGTGGCAATATAAGTGAAAATTATGATGATGAACTTGGACCAAGTGCAACACTGACCGCTTCCATGGGATTAGATGAAAATTTTAATGCAAAGAAAATAAGAATCTATAGTGTCCTTAATGAAGAAAAATCTTTATTGAGGACTTTTTTAGTGAGCACTTCTAAAGATACGGTTTCAGATGATTGTAAGAAAGTTGATATTACATGCTATTCTACACTATGGCCGCTTAGTGCTGATAAGACAGAGAAAAGATTGTTCATTCCACTAGGAACTAATGCAATAGCTGAAGTTAAGAGAATCCTTTCTAATTATGAAATGCCAGTATTTATTGAGGATTGCGGGAAAGCCACTACAGAGGATAAAGACTTTGAAATAGGAACCTCTTATATAGAAGTCATTAACTATTTACTTAATACTGCAGGTTACACGAATTTATATGTAGATGAATATGGATCTTATCGTGCTGAAGCTGAGCTTCTTCCAGAAGAAAGGGCGCCTACACGTTTTTTTGATGCAACAGATGAAGGATCCGTTGTTGAGCTAGAAATTACATCTAGTATAGATTTATTTAACGTACCTAACGTATTTGTATGTTATACAAATTCAGCGGATGTTGATTATGTAGCTACCTATGAAAATAGTAATCCGGAATCGCCTACAAGTACCGCTAACGCTTATAGGAATGTCTTATCTGAATCTGTAACCGTTAGTATTGATGAAAACAGTCAAAGCAATCTAGATGCTTTATACTTTGACGCGCTATACGCTCAATGCAAAAAGAACGCAGCCGAAGCTATAAAAGGTTATAAAACGGTAGAGTTTAAAACCCCAATCTATACACCGGCCTTTAAAGAATGTATTCAGATTAAGCATCCTTATATATTGGCCAATGTAATTGAAAGTGGCTATAGCATTGAATTATCGACAGGTGGGAGCATGACCCATACAACATATGAGGTAGTGCCAATTTAATAAGAGGTGATAACATGATTAAATATGCAACGGTTGTTAATGTAAGCAATGAAGGATTTAATATCCGATTTAATGGAGAGAAGGAAAGTTCTCCGAGAGTTTATAAAAAACTTGCTTCATATAAGCCTAAGATAGGAGATAGAGTTGCAATTCTCTATGATGGTAATACCTATCTTGTTTTAGGAATAATTGACTGAATTGAGGTGATAGAAAGATGAGTTATACGTTTAATGATGAAAATATAACACCTTACACAACAGAAACTTCTGTACATGCAGATGTCTTTAATGCTACCACTGAGAAGTTATTAGAGAATACTAAATATAATAAGGAGCGACATGAAGCATTAGAAAAAGAGATGCTAGAGAAGTTTAATGCACTTGATTTCTTTACCAAAAAAGAAGTTATTGCTTTAATGGAAAAAGGATTAAAAGGTGATAAAGGAGATCAAGGAATAGGGCTTGAATATCAATGGAATCAAACATCGTTAGGTATAAAGACTACAGAAGAAAAAGAATTTACGTTTGTAAATCTAAAAGGCGATAAAGGACAAGATGGAACAGTTGCGTTTGATGAGCTTACAGAAGAGCAAAGATTATCATTAAAGGGAGATGCTTTTACATATGAAGATTTTACAGAAGAACAACTAGAATTATTAAAAGGAGTGCCTGGAGAGGATGGGAAAGATGGACTTACTACTAAGATCGAATTAAATGGTGAGGTGTACACACAAGAAAATGGATTAATAAAATTACCAGATTATCCGACTACACTTCCCGCAAGTGATGTATATGATTGGGCTAAACAATCTCAAAAACCGAGTTATTCAGCAAGTGAGATTCTTAATATGCCCACATCTTTACCCGCTAATGGTGGAAATTCTGATACAGTAGATGGGTTGCACGCTTGGCAAATGGGAACTTTGGCAGCAGATGGAGGTTCACATGGGGCATCACATTATTTGTATGCTAAACATAACGTATACGGAGATGGAAGATTTGCGCTACTAACAGAACAAGGAATTGAGACAAGAGTTGACTGCGCATCTAGTTTACAAGGTTACTTACCAAGAACAGCATATCAAGATGCGGCCTATGTTCCATTAACAGGATGTCTTCCACTTGAAATAGGACAATGGATTGACTTCCATAAGCAAGGAAGTACAGCTGACTTTGATGGAAGACTGTATTTTGACCCAGCAAATGGCGGAATGTGTTGGCAAGATACAATTAACCCATCAGCATATAATATGAATATAAGTTGGGAGATTGTAAATTTAAAACAATCTGTTGCTAATGGAAAGCAAGCCGTAGTCGACGCCATTAACAACAAATTAGGATACGCTAGTGGATTAACAACTGCCCATAGCGGAGCCGACTACGCATGGTGGATTAGCAACAAAATAGAAAAAAGAATTGATTTTAAAACTTGTAATGTTTTTAATGCTATTAATGTTGGTGCACCATATGGCATATTAGATTATCTGAATAATAAAACAATAGATAGTAGTTTTGGAATAATACAAAATATATCGTGTGGAGCTTCTATAACATTTAAAATAACTTGTATTTCTGGAAGTGTTGATTATATAAACAACGCTAAGGCGACAGTAGCGTCAAGGGGAACATTGAATCCTTCAGATAGTGTTCTTGTATTCGTAAGTTTATACTATTCTTTGTTATTACATTTATCAGAAGGAGCTTCCTATAAAATTACTGAAATGAGTAATACTTCTGGTGATTCAGCATATGGGACATTTACTGGATTAAAATAAAAGAGGTGATAAAATTATGAAATTATTAATATGTAAAGATAATAAATCAAATACATTGCTAGAAAGTAGAAATTTAAATGAAACAGATAGTATTAAATACTTAGTTATAGAAGACGCACCAGAAATAGAACGACGAGAAGGATATACGGGACACTATGAATTGGATAGCAATGGCCAGATCATTGTAACATATGAAAAGACTGGACTTACTGCAAAGGAAAGATTAATTAAAGAAAGCAAAGAAAAGCTGGCCAAATGGTTAGAGGATAATCCTTTAACATCTAAGATTCATAATGCCAAGGGCGAAACTTATACTGTAACACAAGAGAAGCAAGCACAACTTACGCAGATGTTATTTAAGGCAACAACAGCTAGAATAAATAATGAAGCTTTTACCTGTAGGTGGAATGCAGAAGGAAAAGAATGTGAAGACTGGACATATGAAGAATTGAAAGAGTTATCAGATGAAATATATGAATATGTCTATCCTAGAGTTTCAAAACAACAGGCATATGAAGTGGCTGTAAATGAATGTCAAACTGATGAAGATGCACTAGCAATACAAATTGAATATTAAAAGAGGTGAAGGTTATGAAAGGACTATTTAAGCACTTATTCTTGTTTGGAGTAGGTGCTTTTTTATACCTATTTATTGAGATTCTATATAGGGGACATACTCATTGGACAATGGGAGTTGTTGGAGGAACATGTTTTGTACTTATAGGGTTAATTAATGAGTTCTTAAGTTGGCAAACACCTATTTGGCTACAAGCTGTTATCGGAGCAACGATTATAACGACGTTAGAGTTTATTAGTGGAGTTATATTAAATATTTGGTTAGGATTAGGCATTTGGGATTATTCTCAGATGCCTTTTAATTTACTGGGGCAAATATGCTTACCATTTACAATAGCATGGTTTTTCTTAGCTATTGTAGCCATTATCCTGGACGATTGCCTACGGTATTGGCTGTTTAAAGAAGAAAAACCACGTTATAGATTGTTTTAGGAGGGATGAAAATGAAATATTTTAATGAAGCATCTATGAGTATAGGGATTATTGGTGGATTCTTAGCTAGTACTTTAGGGGGATGGGATTTACTACTAAAAGTCTTTATAGGGGCTATAATCGCAGATTATGCAACAGGTATACTGGCTGCTATGTATAATCATAAGTTGTCGAGTGAAGTAGGATTTAAAGGCATTATTAAAAAAGTAATGATGATTATAGTAGTTAGCTTTGCAAGTAGTTTACAAGCATTGCTGCCTTTACCACTGCGTGAGATAGTCTTAATGTTCTTTATAGCGAATGAGGGTATTAGCTTACTGGAAAATACCACTAATGTAGGTGTACCTTGGCCAGAACAATTAAAAGACGCTTTAGTTCAACTCAGAAACGGAAGCGATAAAGACAAGAAAGGAAGTGATAGAAATGGCTTTAAAAATATCTAATGTAGGATTAGACTTAATTAAATCATTCGAGGGATGTCAGTTAAAGGCTTATCGTTGCCCTGCAGGTGTATGGACTATCGGATGGGGAACAACGGAACCAGTAAATGGTGTAAGACCACACCAAGGCATGGTTATTACACAGGAACAAGCAGATAGGTTGCTAGTGGAACATCTACAAGCCTACGAGAATGCAGTCAACCGTTTAGGTGCACCACTTAACCAAAACCAGTTTGATGCGCTTGTGAGCTTTTGTTATAACTTAGGAACAGGTATCTTTAAAGGCAATTTGCTTAATGCTATTAAAGCAAGCCAATGGAGTAACGTAGCAAGCCAGATGCTTTTATATAATAAAGCTCGTGTAAATGGTAAGCTAACAGAATTAAAGGGTCTTACAAGGCGTAGGCAAGCTGAGAGTGCATTGTTCTTAAAGCCAGTGCAAGAAGACACCGAGCTTATTAAAGCGGTAGATTTACTGTATAAGCGTGGAATTATTAATAGTCCTAAAGTTTGGTACAGTATGGACAAGTTTAAGATGGAATATGTACCTGGACTAATTAAGCATATGGGTGGTATAGATAGAATTGTTAAGGATAAAATTATTACAGATGGTTTATTGTGGGAACGTAAGCAATACAATGCTACACACGTAAGAAGCTTAATAATTAAATATAGTAAGTTAGGGTAGAGGCTTAGGCTTCTACCCTTTATTTTTGTGCCCTAAAATGCGGATTTTATTGTATTAATGTAGATTTTAAAGTATTAAAAACTCGAATTAATAATAAAAAAATGCAAAACTACAATTGACATTTTTCAGATAAAACAGTATAATTGCATTACAAAATGAATACAATAAATTATACAACAATGTATGGCTTGGAGTGCTTAGTTGTTGTTTTTTTTATATTAAGAAAGGAGGCGGTTATATGTCATATAAAGCAATTGATGTAGCAAATCATATTATACAGTATTGCAATGAAAATAACGGTGAAATTACTAATTTAAAACTGCAAAAGATATTGTACTATGTGCAGGCAGCCTTTCTAATTGAAAAAGACAAACCAGCATTTAAAGAATCTATAGTTGCATGGCAGTATGGGCCAGTTATTGAATCTGTATACAGAAAATTTAAGAAAAATTTAGATAGACCTATAAAAAGTATCTATGAAGATATTAACATGTCACAGGTTCGTATAGGTAATGATGGAAGATTTGTACTGTCTCCAATTAATAATGATTTTGATGACAAAATAGAGCATGGTGATGCATTACTAGTTGATAAAGTAGTTGAAGCTTTAATGAATAAAAATGCGTTTGAATTAGTGAAAAAGACGCATCAAGAAGATCCATGGAAGAACACACAAATAAACTCTAATATTGAATGCTCAAAGATAAAAGAATACTTTGCTAATAATAGAGGAAGAATTTATGGTTAATACTGTTACAGATTTATTAAAAAATATTATGGACCCTAATAAAGGCGATGAACAGTTGATTAACGACTGCATCGCCTTTTATAGAAAATATAAAAGGCACTATTATTATGAGATTTCATTATTTTTGTTGGACATAATGAAAAAAGGGGACGATGGAAATGACAGGGTTGAAGAAAATATAGAATTTCTAACTACACGAATAGCTAGTTTTATAGAAATGACTAGTGGAAAGTGTGCGGAACGAGATGAATATTCTAGATGTAAAGAGCAAGAATCATATAATCCTGAGAAGTGTCCCAGAGCATATCAAAATTGTAAAGAATATAAGAGTGTTAGTTTATCACTTAGAAAATTATATGATCATATTCAATTAGAACATGCTCGTTTGGAACAGACAAGGGAATATCAATTAAGTTTTAAAGAAATTTCAGCAACTATAATGGAAAACTTAGAAGAGAGTAAGCAACATGAAAATAGTACAAAAGAGTTGTCAGAGTTTGTAAATAAAGAAATTGAAAAATTTGATAAAAGCTCTTCTGAATTAGGTAAGAAAGCAGAGGATTTAGAAAAGCAAACTGAAAATGTTTATGTACAAGTAGTTACTGTAATTGGATTATTTACAGCAATAGTTTTTTCAATGTTCGGCGGGTTGACGATGATTAATACAATCGTTCAAATGCTAGCTGCCAATAAGATTGGTTTTATTAAGGGTACCAGTATTTGTTTGCTTGTTGGGTTAGTGATATTTGATATACTGTATTTGCTTTTATATTTAATTTCTAAACTTATAGGCAGAAGTATAGCCGTTAATGCAAGGGTAAATGATGATGCTAAATTTTTGGAAAAGGGTAAAAAGTTGCATCCATTATGCTATTATTTTAATTTGGCAGTCATTATAGCTGTAGTATTTTTAGCGATAGCATATAACTTTAATTTTATTAAAGGATTAATCCCAACTAATGCTGAAAAATGTGAACAAATACAACGGAGTGAGAATAAATAGTAGCTTTAGATAAGATCAGGTGATAATACTTGATCTTATTTTATATAATAAGTAAAACTCATTAAAAAATATGAGTTATGTTTGGGGGACAATAAAAATGAAGAAGTTATCAAGGAATATCTTAATTTATATTATTACGTTTATAGTTGCATCATTAGTTATAAAGAAAGGAAAGATAGATTTTGAAATAGCAATTGTAGGCTGTGTTTCTTACATTGTTACTACTCTTATAATCTTAAAATTAAATGGGGAATAAAATAGTAGTTTGTTTATAAAAGCAAAAAGCTGCGAAAAATGATTTTAAATTTTCACAGCTTTTTTGCTTTTATCTAATTATATCCATAAAATCATAAAATCTATATACTCGGTTTCTTTTTTTATCATCTTCATAAATTTTACCACTTTGTACAAGTTTAGATATATTATTTCTTGCCGTGTTATAGCTAATATTAAGTGCATTTTCTACATCTTTTATTGTAAACACAGGTTTTCTGAAGATAAACATTACAATATCATCTCTGACATTGTTTGTTTTACTGAATTCTATCATTTGTATGCATAGTGATTCAATCTTTTGAAGTTTTTCTATATAATATTCTGCCTGAGCTATAGATGATTGTAAAAAGAATAAAATCCAGTCCTTCCAATTGGGATTAGAGGTTCTTAGATTATTTAATAAACTGTAATATTTATACTTATTTTTTTCTAATTGTTCACTTATGAAAAAAGAAGGTACTTGAAGTATTTTTTGATCTAAGAAATATAAGATAATCAATATTCGTCCTAATCGACCGTTACCATCCAAAAAGGGATGGACTGTTTCAAATTGAGCATGAATAATCGCAGCTCTAGCAATAGGACCAAGTGAGTCATCTATGTTGTTATTCATATATTCTTCTAAATTAGACATATAACTATTTATTAGTTGTGGTTCAGGTGGAATATAACTAGCATCCTCTATTCTGTTTGTAGGACCAATAAAGTTTTGTATCTTTCTATATTCCCCTGGACTTCTATTTTGACCTCTAGAATCTCTTAATATGATTGAATGAAGTTGTAAAAATAATCTTGTTGACAATGGAATACTTTTCAATAGGTCAGCACCACGGTGTAAAGCTTCTAAATAGTTTAGAACTTCTTGGACATCTCTTTTTTTCTCACCAGTTATTTCTGATTCGATTACTTCATCAAATGTAGCTTGTGTGCCTTCTATTTTTGTTGATTGTACTGACTCATTCATAGAAAACATCATTAAAATATCATCTTGAATAAGTGAATTTGATAACATTTGGCTGTAACGTTCTATTTTTACTCGAGCATCCATTTCTAGTCGCAAAATTTCTATAATGTCTTTTTCATCTAAATTAATTGGTAAATAATTTGGTGCAAAAGGCTTTTTCATTTTTCTCACCTCTCTTGAAATAATTATAATTGTTATTATATATTATTTCATTTTAACACTAAATTATGCGTTAATAAATAACTTTATCCACAACTTTATCCACATTTTTACTTTTTTACTGTGCAAAAATATCGTTTTAAAATAATAGTTTTAGATCATAGACCAGATGCAGAGCTTGGTCTATTTTTTATGCTTAAAAACATGGTTTGTTTTGGCTGAATCAATCTGGTTCTATTTACTTGTATAAGAGTATCAGCTTATGGCAATAATTATATTATCAATAAATAAGGGGTGATATTATGACACTTGCTAGAGGACTTACTCTACTTGGTACTGGTATGGAAGTAGGAGCAGTAATAGGGATAATAAGAGCTTATATGATAATACACAAAAATTCTTAACAAGGTAAATGCATAGTCTAAGGCTGGAGCATATCCAGTCTTATTTTTATGCTGATTAGTTTCGACAAAATACTCTTAAAATGCATGATATTATAATATAAAAATTCATTATTGAGGTGGTTATTATGAAAAATAAAGGAATTAAAAAGCTGATTATTGGAGCACTTACTGTTATACTGGCATGTACAAGTTTATTTGCACATAGTGGTAGAACAGATAGCAGCGGCGGACATAAGGATAATAAAAATAAAAGTGGCTTAGGCTCATATCATTATCATTGCGGTGGGTATCCTGCACATTTACACGAAAATGGAATATGTCCATATAAGAGTGGTGGAAGTACATCATCTTCAAGCAATCGAAAACCGAGCGCTCCTAAGTATACCAGTAAGACCGCACATTTTATGATTCAAGGTCAAGACGTAAATATAGATGGTGTGGTGGTCAATGACACAAATTTAGTAGAACTAAGACCTCTTTGCGAACAATTAGGAATTTCTATACTATCTTACGATACAGAACTGAAATCAATAGAATGCAAAAAAGATGATGTAGAATTTATTTTACAAATTGATAGTAAGAACATGTGGAAGAATAATGAGTCAATTACATTAGATGTAGCTCCAGTTATTTATAATGATAAAACTATGGTTCCTGCAAGAGTAGTGGCAGAAGCTATAGGAAAAACAGTTATATATAACTCTAATACAGATAATATCATTATTGAATAAGATACTTTAGACTGGAGCAATCCAGTCTTATTTTTATATTCTCATTCATTAATATTACAAAATGTGACACTTGAGAATGATATAATAATAATAAAATGAAAGGGAAAAGTTAGTATGAAAAACAAGAAGGTTTTTATTGCGATAGTGGTATGTGTAGTTTTAATATGTGGAGGTGGTGTGATTTCATATATTAATGTACATAAGAATAAACAATTTTTAGAAACATATAAAAACACGTATCATATCATTTCACTCGGATTTCAAGTAAGCGGTGAGTGTAACACGATAGCTAATGAATGGGAGAAATTAAACACAAAATATATAGTATCATATTTAGATGAAATTAAATCTAATAATCAAAGTTGCGTTGTAATTGAGCACTGGTTGGAATATCTTAATAAATATTTAGATGAAAATTTCATAATGATGAGTAAGCACTCAAGTAAATATGACGAGATGTATAAAGAATTATCTAAGGCATATATTTCCTATAATGAAATTTGCTCATTATTTGATTTTATACATGATGCTACTGTGGAAGAATATAGACATAATGTTGAAGCAGCTACAGATGATATGAGAGATAGTCTGGCAATGGTGGAAAGATTATACCCAGGTGACATTACAGAGAGTAAAGAACTGATTAGTGACTACTTTTCTGAGAGCCAGCTCAAGGATTATAATGAAAATTACAAAGATAAATATCTAACAAAATAGTAGTGTATATTTAATTTCTACAGTGTTATAGCCTTAATCTATTGATAGTCAGTAGATTAAGGCTATTATTTTATATTATACTATGTATAAATGTATTATTTTCCATATTAAGTATATAAGAAAAATAAATATATATAATAAAGTATAGAATGGGCTTCAAATGTACATGACCATACATGATTATACATAAAGAACAAGATGAATGTGGAATAAAAATAGTAATATGTATAGATAAATTAAATGGTACATCAAATATTAAAATAGAACACCAAAACAATGATTAATAGTTGTTAATGGTGTTTTATTTTAAATAGTAGTTCACATGTAGTTCACAAAACAATATAAAATTAAATTAACCCATTGAGTATCAAAGACATAAAAAGAACCTAGGCTTCAGGGGGAGAA
>CAKVCL010000026.1 GCA_934725855.1 uncultured Cellulosilyticum sp.
TTAATACGCCACAAGACTAGTAATAGTATACTAGCGGTGGCGTATTTTTTATAGGTGTGCTTGAATTGACGCTTACTTAGTTATTTACACCTTTTGGATTGGAAAACATAATTCTGTTATAAACTGCTCTGAGTCTATTTCATTCCCTGGTGAACGATAATAAGTTGAAAAAGGCTTTCCTATAAGTCTATATCCATTATCCTTAATCCACTTTTCCATATAGTTTTTAATCTCACCAATCTGCCTATATTCGCCTTTAAAGGCTATTGTTGCAACCCGTCTTTCTGGAATAGTAAAAGACTCGATTCCTTCTATTCCTTTATACACTTTATCAACAATAAATTGTACTTCTGTATCTAACCTATTGTGCTTAAAATCCATCTCATGTGTAATGGCAAAAGCATAGTCCACCTCGACTATATGAATATGTTTTATATGACATATGTTTATAAGTTTTTCCCAAAGCCTTCCTTCTTCACCAAAAGTGTGTATCTCCTCTCTAAGGCTCACTACATTTCTTGAAGGAACTGTCTTTACATTAACTTCAAGAGCATGCTTTATTGAACTTACCTCTATTTCTTCTATAGCTTTTTGGATTTTTTCAATTTGCCTAGCAATTTCTTCTTGTTCCTGCTTTTTTTCAGTCATCTTATCTTGCAGGAAAGCTTTAAGCTTTTCATTAGAAGTTAATTCTTTTTGAAGTAATATAATCTCTTTAAGTCCAAATCCTAAGCACTTTAACACTTGAATTCGATTTGCATTTATAATCTGTGATTCATCATAATGTCTATATCCCGTTTGATCATCTACCTGACTGGGTACAAGTAAACCAATTTTATCATAATTTCTTAGCATATGAATGCTAATTCCTGTCACTTTTGAGAACTCACCTATTTTTAACACCTATTTTCCCCCAAGCTCATCTATTGTTTCTTATATTTCGCCTATATAGGGGGATTTCTTTAGATTTTTACTTTTCCTTAATAGGATGCCTAATAATCGTCTTTCTTTTTGCTGGTTCTACTTTTCTTGCATCTGATAAATAGATTTCATGATGTAATCTTTTATCATTCATATCATTTTGATAGCCATTTTCTTCTAGATAAGCATCCATAATGGCTACAGTAGCAGGTTCATCATCGAATGAGCCTATATGCAGTATTTGCACACAAAGTCCTTCTTCTACAGTTAAAAATTCTGCGCTTGAACAATCCATCTTCTTCTTTCTACTTTCTTCTTGTACTGCCCACTCAAAATCTTTCTTGGTTACAAATTCAGGTAATCGCATAATAGAAATCCAGTTAAATGTATTCTTATGATCATAATCTGCACCATCTACATTATCTTGCCACCAGAATCCTTCAAGAGGTGGTACCACATATTCATAGAATCCTTCAATCTTATAATCACCTTTATAGCTCATTTTAAGGGTATAGGCTACTGAATAAATGACACCTATTGCTTTTTGATAAGCACCACCTTCTTCATTAGGATTTCCTTTTCCTCTAACAGCTATATAATTTGCTGCTGGTACATTTACAATCTCAGGTTTATTCTTTGCTCCATAGAGTGCCTTATATTCTTTCTTTAAATCAACTGCCATATGAATTTCTCCCTAATCTCTTTATCCTATTTGTTTTTCTTTTTATTTAAAGTCCTTATAATGCTTCAAATCCTTCCTTCATGTTATAAGCAACCTGTGTAAACAACGCTGGTAATTCATCTGTTTGATTGTATTTGTTTACAAGATACCCAACAATGATTTCTTTTATTTGATTAATGATTGGTGCTGCAGCATTAAATATTTCTGCTGCCTTAGCCATACTTTCATCATTATATTCTTTTCCAAGAATAGATAAGACTACAGCTGCCTTATCGAATCCACCGCCAAACTCTATTGTATCAGGTTCATTAATCCCCTGAAGTGCATTAGGAATTGTAGGAACGGTTCCGAAAAACTGTACCATATTATAAAGTATTTTATCGTAATCCTCTTTTGATAGTTCATTCTTCCAATTTGGCAACTCTTTGATAAATTTTTCAAAACCACGATGACCCACAAAACCAACAGGCGCATTTAAATACATTTCTTTTTTCTTTGCGAGTGCTTCTTTTGCAATTTCGTATTTTCCCTTATTTGTATGCATACGTATAGTCCATACTGTATTCGGTTTAGACAGGCCAGGATACGAACAATTAAATGCAAGCTCTAATTCCTCATAAGAAATTGACTGCATTTCCGTTCTGCCACAATCATTAAAATACAAAATCTGACTTTCATCATCATAGCCTATTGCCAGTTCATAGTGAAATGGAATATGCTCCTTATGATATATCTTTTCAAAATGTGGAAGATAAAACATATCAAGTGCACCAATCATACACGGATAACCTGCATCAATCTCTGATTTAATTTTTGCGAGAGCTTTCTCAAAAGTTTTATACTGATAAGTCTTGTAATTAAATCCAACAATTGGAGAAAGGAATTCATACATCTTTGCCGTTCTTCCATCACCAAGTGCAACCATACGCTTGAGTTCTGATTTTGGAGTTTTCATATAGCAAAAACTTCCAAAGCTGCTAAGCACAAAGAAAAACTTTGGAGGTAGTGTTTCTCCTGTATCTTGGATGTACATATCCTCTACACCATTCCACATGCACACATAATCATCCATACGATGAGCAATTTGTATTAATTTCTTCATAATATTCTCCCTAACATTTTAATAGTTCCTGCAGGTTTGTATAAAAAGAATAAACCCTTGCATGGTACGAGGGTCAATAGAGTTTTTGTATTTTTTATAAATTATTTTTTAAGTAGCAGAAGCTTTTCAATCATTTCTTCTTTGCATCTATAACGTAGTATTCTAGCTGGATTTCCTACCACGATAGCATAGGATGGCACATCTTTTGTAACAACCGCACTTCCACCAATCACTGCGCCATCTCCAATAGTAACATTTCTAAAAATATTAGCTTCTGAAGCAATCCAGACATCATTTCCTCCAATACTTACATTCCATGATATGGCGTTAAATTTGCCAAGTGTTGCATTAAGGATATGGGTATTATTTCCAGTATAACAGTACTTCCCTATCTTTGAATAAACAATATTGTTGTTTTTACCTAGCATTACTTTTTTGCCTAATTCTGTATGTAATAGTGTTGTTCCTTTTGCCACCACAACCTCATCAGCTAAAATAGACTCTCTTACCTCTGCTTCTTCATGAATTTTACATGCTTCTCCTATTGTACTTTGCTCATCCAACATATACGCATCTCCTACTTCAATTTATAATTACCGACTGTTCCTTATAGATTAGTTACTACCCTAGACTATTGTATTGGAATTTAAATCCATTGAATAAATGCAGTTTTATCCTTTCTGTTATATCCAGCTTGCTCGTAAAAATGCAGAGTGCTTTCTTCTTTAGAACCAGTTAGTAACATCAGCTTATAACAGTTTTCTTTTAATGCAATTTCTTTCGCGTGGTTTAAACAAGCTGTAGCAAGTCCTCTTTTACGATAGTTAGAATCCGTAATGACATTTTCCACAAAAGCATATGGTCTTTGACCATGTGTAAGATTTGGAATGATAACACATACACAAGAAGCCACAATTTTTCCATCTTCCTCAGCCACAATAATATGATGATTGTCATCTTCTATAATCTGATTCCATAATGCCATGATTTCATTGGTTTTCTCTGGCATCGGATTATCATGGAGCTGCATATAAAGTGTCATAAGCCCTTCAAAATCTTCCTTATTGATTTCTCTAATCATCTAATCCCTCCTATAATAACTTCACTTACTAAACACTCTGTGATATAATGACTCTACTACAAAAATAGACCTCTTTCCATTAAAATATAAATAAAATAACAAGGAGAATATCACTATGAATTTAATAGATTTATTAGCTTGTACAGCTAAAGCCTATGAAAAATCACCTAAACTTACTAACTTAACAGCTCATATTCAAGAACTTGAAGCTTCTATCTTACAACTCCAAGAAGAAATACACCTTTTATTACCCCAACAAGCTCACTTACCTGAAACATTAGGTATTGTTTCTTCCGTAGTTGATAATGTCCAACATGAGATTTCAGAACTTCTTAGTAAACGTAGAGAATTAGAAATGTCTGTTCTAACAGAAAATTTTATTGCACCTATTATGGATGAACTTCATACTGTTCTTCCTTATCCTACTCGCGTCCAAATTAACTATGCTGAAAATGATGTAGAAATTCAAATTGAACTTGCTAATCCTACTTCTGGTGTCCAAACACTCACGTTAGTTCCAGATTTTACAGAAGGTCGTGTACTTTTTGTAGCCAATCCTGAGCTTTGTAATCTTTCACCTCTAGGTTCACTTACAAACTCATTTGGTCATGAACTACTTATTGCACCACCAGATATTAAAACACTTACCAGACTATTAAACCTAAAATAATCTGCTTCCTTGATTGTTTATCATAAAATATTTATTAAAATGCCTTAATATTTTCAATCAAATGCTATACTTTATATAATAAAAAATATTAAGGGAGGTATTGTATGTCTAAATCTAACTCTTCTTTAGGTCTAGCCCTTATTGTTGTAGGGATTATAGGTATTCTAGGTTATTACTTTAATTTCAACATCTTCAGCATGTCGAAATTATGGCCACTTTTCTTATTAGTTCCTGGTTTAGCTTTTGAATTTGGCTTCTTTATGGATCACAAAAATTCAGGGTTACTTGTTCCCGGCGGGATACTGATTACTTTAGGTATCGTCTTTCTATTTAATACTTATACCAATTGGTATTTTGCAGGTCAGACATGGCCTTTCTATGTATTAGCACCTGCTGTTGGACTTTTTCAACTCTTCCTTTTTGGTAATCATAATCCAGGGCTGTTAATTCCAATAGGTGTCTTAACAGTTGTTGCTGTTTTTGGTTTCTTAGGTACTTCATTCGCTCATATCAATCGTTCACTTATTTGGCCAATTGTTCTTATTTTAGTAGGTCTTATGTTTTTATTTAACAAACCAAATAGTAATGATTCTAATTCAGATAATCCGAATAGTCCGTTTAGTAAATAAATAAAAAATGAGTTAGGCACCGTAGGCTTAACTCATTTTTTATGCTTATAATCCTTTATTTTCTAGCTCTAATGCTTAGTGTAGCCTCTAACTTTTGGGAGGATGAAAATAAGAAAGTATTATCTTCTCTAGTTACTTTTAATACATTTCTATTTTCAGGTTTATCATATGCTTTTGTGAACCCATCATCCTTATAGAGTTCATAGCTTGCCTCATCAATGACATAACCACAGATTTCAAGCTTACTCTCATCTAGCTCATTAACACATAAGCTTGGTTTTGCCATTGGAACAAGGTGATTTGGCTTAATGAAAATAACCACTTCATTTAATTCTACCTCAATATGATGATAACCTTTCTTTAATACTTTATAGCTTCTAGTATCCATACTGCTCATACGTACCATCAGCATTTCTTCAGGTAGATAAACAAATCGTCCTGTTGCATTCTGAGTATATACTGGTGCAATCATTATAGATTCGCCCACCATCAGCTGATCTTCTACTTGCCAAGCTTTTTCATCCTCTTCATAATCTAAACCAATTGGTCTAAAGTATAATTTATCATCTAATACAGCTTTCATATATTCACTATATAAGTAAGGCATTAGTCCATATCGGATGCCCAAAATATTTCTAAAGCTTTCTATCTCATTAAACCTATAAATTTCTTGTCTTCTCGTTCCAAGCGCAGAGTGATTTCTCATAAGCGGTGTAAAGATACCAAATTCTAACCATCTAAGCAGTAAATCCTCAGAGGTCTGGTCACCAAAACCGCCTAAATCTGCACCTGAATAAACAAATCCACACATATTAAGTCCTGGCATCATTTGAATATTTAGTAGTAGATGACTCCACCAAGATTTGTTATCTCCTGTCCAAATCCCACCATAACGATGCATGCCTATATAGGAAGCTCTAGAAAATAGTAACATTCTCTTATTAGGTTCTATTTCATCAAAGGCCTCGGCTGCTGCTTTAGTCATATTATAGCCATATAAATTATGTACCTCATTGTGACAAATGGTTTGTCCATTATATTGATGGAACATCCTTGCATAATCTTTTTCACTATTTGATACGCTGCCTACAATATCTCCCATCTTGAAATAATCATAGATCCCCATATTATCCATTTGCTTTAAATCATCTAAAGCATCAAAAGCTTCCTTTAACCCTTCTTCTGAATAGAAAATAGCTGGTTCATTCATATCATTCCAAAAGCCTTCTATTCCCATATCCATTAGCAATTTATACTTATGTCCAAACCAATTTCTTGTTTTCTCTTGTAAGAAATCTGGGAAATGTACTTTACCAGGCCATACTGCACCTACAAAGTCTTCCCCTTTTTCATTCTTGCAGAAATAACCTTCTTTTACCCCTTCCTCATAAACCTCATAGCCTTCTTCAATTTTTACTCCAGCATCAATGATCGGTACTAATCTTACCCCATATTCGTCTTTTAACTTGCAAGATAGCCCTTTTAAATCTGGAAAAGCTTCTTTATTAATTGTAAAATCCTTAAAACTTTCCATATAGTCAATGTCTAAATAAACAGCATCCAATGGCAGATTATTTTCTCTATGCTTCTTCACCACTTCTTCTACTTCTTCACTATTCATATAACTCCATCTGCTTTGCCCATAACCCATAGCCCATTTAGGGGCAATGTAACTTCTGCCAATCAATCGTCTAAACGCTTCGCAAATTTCAGTTACAGATTTTTCTTCTATAACATATAAGTTAAAATCTTCTCCTTTAATATTCACTTTAAGACTGTCTCTTTGTGAATAGCCAAAGTCAAAACTTACTTTTCCTGGGAAATCTATAAATACACCAAAGGTTTCCTTACCTCGCACTAAGAAGAAATTATGTGCGCCATATAAAGAATGCTTACCTTCATCATGATTAGGATCATCTGAGCAATGGCTTTCATAGATAAATCCTCTTTTATTCATCCCCCTTACATGCTCTCCTAAACCAAATATCTGTGTTTTTTCATCTAATGAGTAAGATAATATGTATTCATTTTTTGCATTTTTTAGTTTGCTTGTTTCATGACAGTCTACCTGTAAATAAGGCACTGCTTCTTCACTTACAGGCATTTCTAAAATAACTGCCCCTGTTTCAATAACTTCACCAAATTTAAATTTTTTAACCATAAATACCTCCCAGTATAACGACTGATTAAGCCCATTTTCTATTTTTCACAGGCTTTCCACGTCCAAAATAAATTGTTAATCATACTCTCTATCATTATACAGCATAGAAATAGTAGGATAAAACATATTTACACATAAAAGGTGCGCTTAACTCATTTCTCCTTGTAAGTGCACCTTTTTATAAACCCCTATCTTCTTTAATTACATTTACTCTTCATAGCTTTGAGCAGCAATACGCTTATAATTTTCATAGTGTTCTTTTGCAAAGCGTTCAGTCAGTGTGAAAAGTTCTTCTGCTTCTTCTGGGAATTGTTTTGCTAGTGCAGCATATCGAACTTGTCCCATAATAAAGTCTCTAAAGCTTGCCTTTGGTTCTTTGGAATCTAAAATAAATGGATTTTTACCTTCTTCCAATAATCTTGGATTATAACGGTATAAATGCCAGTAACCACATTTAACTGCTTGATCCTGATTAGCTGTGCTTGTTCCCATTCCTTCTTTAATGCCGTGATTGATACATGGTGCATAAGCAATAATAATGGATGGTCCCTTATAACTTTCAGCTTCAAGTATGGCTTTAATCACTTGATTTTTATCTGCTCCCATAGAAACTTGTGCGACATAAACATTGCCATAAGTCATCATCATACGCCCAAGATCTTTTTTGCGTGTCTTTTTACCTGAGGCAGCAAATTTGGCAATAGCCGCAGCTGGGGTAGATTTAGAAGATTGTCCACCTGTATTAGAGTAGATTTCTGTATCATACACAAGGACATTAATATCTTCACCAGAAGCCATGACTTGATCTAGACCACCATAACCAATATCATAAGCCCAGCCATCTCCACCGCAAATCCATATTGAACGTTTTACCAAATAGTCTTTACGTTCTTTAATTGCCTTTATATATTCTGCGGCTTCTCCTGTTAAATCAGTAAACTTTTCTAAAATATCCTCTACCTTCTTACTTACCACTCTTGTCATTTCTCCATCTTCAAAATGCTCTAACCATTCATTAAAGATTTCTCTAGCTTCTGGCATAATATCCATCTTAACTAGAGCTTCCATGCATTCTTTAAGCTTAGCCCTCATTTGTTTGACGCCAAGATACATTCCAAGTCCATACTCGGCATTATCCTCAAAAAGAGAGTTTGCCCATGCTGGTCCATGGCCCTCCTTATTTACAGAGTAAGCTGCGGATGGATAAGAAGCACTCCAAATAGAAGAACAGCCTGTTGCATTAGCGATCATCATACGATCTCCTACAAGCTGAGTAATGAGCTTAATATAAGCGGTTTCGCCACAACCACCACAAGCTCCTGAAAATTCATGAAGTGGTTTCTTAAATTGACTCCCTTTAACCGTTTTATAAGACATGACATTTTCTTTATACCCTACTTTTTCTTCTGCATATTCCCAGTTTGGCACTTCATGCTCTAATTGACATTCAATAGGCTTCATAACAAGTGCTTTCTTCTCTGGCCCTTTGCCTGGACATACATCTGCACAGTTTCCGCATCCTGTGCAGTCCATAGGTGCGACTTGAATACGATAACCAAACTGCCCCATATCCTTGCCCATGGCTTTAATCGTTACAAAGCTTTCTGGTTTTCCTTTTTCTTGCTCTTCATCTAATAAAAATGGGCGAATAGTGGCATGAGGACAAATAAAGCTACATTGGTTACATTGAATGCAGTTTTCAGGAATCCATTCAGGTACTTTAATCGCTATGCCACGTTTTTCATATGCAGCTGACCCAGTTGGCATCGTACCATCTTCAATCTCATTAAAAGCACTGACTGGAAGTTTATTGCCTTCTTGTCTAGACATTGGTCTTAGAATTTCAGTAATGAATGGGGGTTCATTACATGTTTCTTCTTGGTCTACTGCCTCTTTCCATGATAGTGGAACACTTACTTCTTTAACATCTGTAAACCCTCTATCGATTGCCTCGTTGTTCATTTGAACAACTTTCTCACCTTTTTTACCGTAGGCTTTTGTAACTGCTTGTTTTAAATAACTAGCTGCTTCTTGTAGTGCAATGATATTAGCAAGTTTAAAAAATACTGCTTGCATAATCATATTAATACGATTGCCAAGTCCTATTTCACCAGCAATTTTAATGGCATCAATGGTGTAGAACTTAATATCATTTTCTGCAATATATCGTTTTAAACATGCTGGTAAATTAGTTTCTAGCCCTTTTTCATCCCACATACAGTTTAAAACAAATATGCCGCCCTTTTTTAATCCATCTAATACTGGATATTGATGCACATAAGATGCATTATGACAAGCAATATAATCTGCCTTATTCACTAGATAAGGTGCTTTAATGGGTTCTTTGCCAAAGCGTAAATGAGAAACCGTAAGTCCTCCTGATTTTTTTGAATCATAATCAAAATAAGCTTGTGCAAATAAATCAGTATGTTCACCAATAATCTTAGTTGCTTGCTTATTCGCTCCTACTGTCCCATCTGAGCCAAGTCCCCAGAATTTACATTCTGTAAGACCTTCTTTATGGAGATTTAACTTTTCACCTATTGCTAATGAAGTATGTGTCACATCATCCTCAATGCCTACTGTAAAGAGATTCTTTGGCTTATCACTTAACATATTATCTATAACTGCCTTAATCTCAGTAGGTGTTGTATCTTTAGACCCTAGTCCAAAACGACCACCAATCACACAAGGTGGATTTTCTGTTTCATAAAATGCCCCTCTTACATCTAGATATAAAGGTTCACCCACTGACCCTGGTTCTTTGGTACGATCTAATACGCAAACTCTTTTCACACTGCTTGGAATATGCTTTAGGAAATGTTTAACTGAAAATGGTCTATAAAGATGTACTTTAATAAGGCCTAATTTGCTCCCCTCAGCATTGTACTTTTCAATCGTTTCTTCAATCGCTTCTGTTACTGAGCCCATAGCTACTATAATAGACTCAGCATCTTTAGCGCCTACATAATTAAATAAATCATAATTTCTACCTGTAATCTGATTAATCTTTGCAAAATAGTCTTCTACAATTGGAATTAAATCATCATAGAATTTATTAGCCGCTTCTCTTCCTTGAAAATAGATCTCAGGTCCTTGAACCGTTCCGCGAATCACAGGATGGTTTGGTGATAGCGCACGCTCTCTAAACGCTTTAAGCGCGTCTAAATCTACTAAACTCGCCAAGTCTTCATAACTAATGGCTTCAATCTTATTGATTTCACTAGAAGTTCTAAATCCATCAAAGAAATTAATAAATGGCACACGCCCTTTAAGTGCTACCATATGGGCTATAGGAGATAAATCCATCACTTCTTGTACTGAACCCGAGCATAACATAGCACACCCCGTTTGTCTTGCGGCCATTACATCTTGATGATCGCCAAAAATGTTGAGTGCATGGGCAGCTATAGCACGTGCACTCACATGAAATACACCTGGTAAGAGTTCACCAGATACTTTATACATGTTAGGAATCATAAGTAATAAGCCTTGTGAAGCTGTAAAAGTTGTGGTTAAGGCTCCTGCTTGAAGCGATCCATGAAATGCCCCTGCTGCTCCTGCCTCAGATTGCATTTCTACAAGTCTTACTGTCTGACCAAAAATATTTTTCTTGCCATGTGCTGCCCATTCATCTACTGTCTCTGCCATGGTTGATGAAGGGGTAATAGGGTAAATGGCTGCCACATCTGTATAGGCATATGCAACATAAGCTGCTGCTGTATTACCATCTACAGTCATCATTGTTTTTGCCATAAATAATCTCCTTTTCTTTTGTCAAAATATCGCTTTTTAAGTATTGAAATAATTTCCACTACTTTTTTACTGGATTAGTGTATCACTAAATGCTAGAAATCATTCTTTTTGCTCTATTTTTTTAGTCATAATCCCAGTTTTAAAAACTAACTTTCAAAACTATTGAGAATTAGTATGTTTAATAATAAAATTGTATGGTATTACTTTTTCTACTTTTTTATTTTTATAGGTAAAATATACGACATTATTTTCTTTTCACAAATAATATTATTTAAGGAGATTTTTTATGCATAGCCATAGTATAGGTGTTAAATTAATCACTTTATCTACTATATTAATCGTATTGGTTTCTTTATTTTTAGGTTCTTTTTCTATTTATAACAGTCAACAAATATTATTAAAAAATGCCAATCTTACCAGTATCCAAACCTTAGAGGAAAGCCAAAAAGCGCTCAATATCTACTTTAAATCCCTTAGTCAACCTGTTAATCTGCTTACACGTAAAGATGAACTAATTAATCTTGGCAAAGGTCACCATTCCAGTAAAAATATTAGTTTTGTATCAAATTCTATCGTTGCTGCTCTTGGCATTACTGATGGAGCTATAAGAGGGTATTATGCTACCACTGATGGACTTATGGTAGAAGTTTCTACTTCAAACCAAGACGGCAAAGTAACTTACTCTACTAATGTTTCTGTAGGCAATAATCCTGTTACAAAAGACTGGTTTGCTAAAGCATTAACTACTAATGAGAGAAATGGCGTTTATGCTTACTATACTGCCCCTTATATAGATGTAGCTAGACAGACATCTATTATGACTGTTAGTCAATGTGTTAAAGCAGATGATACTGTTTTAGGCGTCGTAGCACTTGATATTAACTTTAATGCTGTTACTGATTTTGTCCAAAATATAAAACTGTTAAATACTGGTTATACTGAACTAACGGGATCTGACGGCATTGTTTATGTGGCTTCACCAGAAAGAGCTAAAATTATTGAAGGGAATTTTTCAGATACACCAATGTGGCTAGACTTTGAGGCTACCCAATCAGGAAGCAAGTCTTATAAAATTAATGGCATGACCTACTATTTAACTTGTATGACAGATAATATTACAGGTTGGAAATTATTCGGCTATCTGCCCTCTAAAGAAATTACTTCATCATTTACCTCTTTTAGAAGCTTGATTTTTGTTGCTATGATTTTATCTGTTGTCATAGGATTAGTGGCTACCATGATTACGATCAAACCAATCATTACAAAAATTATGAAGTTAAAAGACTATGTTTCTAAACTTGCTAAAGGTGATTTTAGTTCAAAAATTTCTATTTCAGGTAAAGATGAAATTGCTATTTTAGCTGCAGAACTCAATCAAATGACGGAAAATGTTTCCTCGCTACTAAAAGATATTCATGAAGCATCAAATTCCCTAGTGACTATTTCAACTCACATTGTAGAAATTGAAAAACAAACCAGAGAAACTTCTACTAATACGAATCTTGCTATGCAAGAAATCGCAAGTGGTAACAATAGTTTAGCTGAGAATACTCAACAAGTGAACTTACAAATTGATCATCTATCCCATCAACTAGACGACAGTGATCATTACATCCGTGAAGCTAGATCCATTTCAAAAGAAACGCATTTACTTAGTAAACAAGGCATGGAAATGCTTCATTCTCTCAGTGCTCATGCTGAGAAAACCAAAGCCAATGTCCAACTTTCTAATAAAGTATTTAATGAGATGACTTCTAGCATAGAGAAAATTCATTACATTTCTGATAAGATTGCCGAGATTACAAGTCAAACAAACTTACTTTCTCTAAATGCAAGCATCGAGGCCGCCAGAGCGGGTGAAAGTGGAAAAGGATTTGTTGTGGTAGCAACTGAAATCAGAAAACTTGCAGATGCTTCAAAGACTTCTACAGATGAAATTAGAAACATTATAGATGAAATTAACCAAAAATCTCTTGAGGCAAGTCATGCTATATCAGAAGTTCAAGACATTTTACTTGAAGAAAATACCGCTGTTCATGATACATTAACCTCATTTGAACAAATTATCACTTCACTTAATGGACTAACGGATCTTATTCACGAAATCAGCAAACTCAACAAAACCATGATGCATGCTAAAAGTACAGTGGTTTCTAACACAGAAGAAATTGCTGCTATTTCAGAAGAGACTGCTTCTTCTTCTGAAGAAATTTCAGCCTCTACTACTGAAGCAGAAGCTGCCATTTTTAAACTTGGTCAACATATAGAAGACCTTAATACGCTTGCACATCATTTAAAAACTGATGTTGCTCGATTTACACTATAAAGAAAAAAATAGGCTAATAAGTGATAAAAACTTATTAGCCTATTTTTTCTTTATTTTTAGAAGCCTAATACCACTTGTTTCCTTTCTCACTATTATTTTCAGGTTTCGCCATATAACGCCTTAATATGTGTTCTATCAGCAATGAATCAATATAGCATACAGCCGCTGGCATAAATAGAATACAAGGAATCGGAATAAGCCATATAAGTATAGCCGTTGCTAACTGAAGCACAAATAAACAAATAGTAACTAAGAAATGTCTAAATGCTATGTAAAAAGAAAGCTTTAATATATCTAACCTTCTCATCTTAAATCGAGATAGAATAGGGAAAATATACATTACAATGCTAAGCATCAACAAAATAATAAAATTATACACTACTAAAAAAAAGCTATTGCTCCCATTTCCACCTGTTACGTCCCTCATCACATAGCCAACATCTAAGTACAATATCGCTGCAATAGCCAAGTAAATTACTGTGAAAATGGTTCCATCCTTTAGATTATATTTAAAGCCACGAAAAAATTCTTTTGATATATACCCATTATCCCTTCGAAGTACCTTGACTATTGTATAATATAATGCTGCAGTAGAACTTCCAATAGTGATTATTGGAAGACATCCAATAATCCATAAAAGACTCAAAAAAATAAAATTCCCAAATTTATTAATAGCACTTGATATTTTTCCATCAAAGTGAAACTCCATTTTCATAAATATCTACCTCTAAAAATTGGACTGTTACAATAGCCAAATGAGCTTTGCAACAGTCCAATTATGTACAAATCTATTAATTTTTTTACATTAAACTATTTAGCAGCAATTTTATCTAACTCACCTTGAAGAATTTGTTTATTAGATTCAATAGCTTGAGCAACTGTGCTATCTCCATCTACAACAACTCCATAGAATACATTGTTTACAGCCCCTTCTGTATCAATTACATTCCAGTAGTCTGCTTTAGCTTTGTTTCCAAGTTCTGTAGCAAGTTCAACTTGTTCTTCATCTACAAATCCACTTTCAAACCAATCCCATACGTCACGTAAACTTGTATCATAGTTATACCAGTTGCAGTATTCTTCAAATACTTTATATACATTTTCTGGGTCTTTTACACCAACTGGAATCATATAGTTATTTTTAAGATTTGGAGGAGTCATAGATCCATCACCATGTGGTCCTTTTGGTGCTTCTACAATACGCATATCAAAGTCATGATTTGGTAATTCTTGAATTAAGATCCATGGTTGTGTAAATGTAAATGCTACTTTACCTGAAGACCATGCTAATAAGTCATCATTCCAATCATCAGTATAAGGTCTTGCACTCTTATCTTCATTATAAAGCTTATTAATGAATTCAAATACTTCTGTTGTTTCTGGTGAACTTAAGCCTTCTGTCATAGTTGTTGTAATACCACCATTGTTAGATGCTTCAAGACCTTGAACAGTTAATGTCCAAGCACTACCATATCCATACACATCTGGATTACCATCGCCATCCGTGTCTTGTGTACATGCTTTTGCATATTCAGCAAATTTATCCCATGTCCATTCACCTTTAGCAGCTAAATCTTCTGGACTTTCAAGACCTAATGATTCAATCATTGAAGCATTGTAAGCCATATACATAGCACCACTTGGGATTTCTGATGATTCATTAAAGAATAAATCATCATCACCTAAAACATCCACTCTACTAAGTACTGTTTGATTACCAAGTACATCAGCATCTGCTGGTGCATAAGATGAAATCTTTTGAACATATCCATTTAATGCTGGAGCAAGACCAAATTGCATATCTGTTAAGTAGATATCACATTCTGGTGTTCCTGCTGTTACAGATGTATTAATGCTTTCAATAATGCCATCCCAACCTAAGTTAACAAATTCAATTTTACAGTTCCATTTTTCTTCAATTCTCTTTAAGTTATCCAATTGCATTTGTGTTGTTTCTGCATTGTCATATGAACCACCTGCAGCTGTGATGTCATCAAGTGTCTCATAACCACTTTGAATAAATACATCCCACCAAATACCAACTTTGATTGTACGACCACCTAAGTCTACTGCTTCATACTCTTCGTGAGAAGCATTTGCTGGTGCTGCTTCAGCTTCTGTTTCTGCTGCTTCTGTCTCTTCTGCTGGTGTCTCTGTTGCTGCTGCTTCTTCTGTTGCTGCTGGTTCTGCTGCATCTTGAGTCTTGCTTCCACATGCTGTCATTGCCATAGCCATTGTAGATGTTAACATGACTGCCATTAACTTCTTACTTAATTTCTTCATTTCAAAACCTCCTAAATAAATCATTTATTTTTATTGAGATATAAAACCTAGCCTACAATACCACTACGTTCTACACCTTCAATAAAATACTTTTGTAGTAAAACATAAATTAAAACAACTGGTAGTAAAGAAAGGACAACACCAGCATAAACATAAAGTTGGCAAACACCTGAGTCCTTAATTTTGTCTAGTGCTGCAATAGATGCCCCTAATGAAGAAACCTTCATACTAATAAGGTATTTAGAGTTTATAGAAAATAGCTTAGCATAAAATAAATCATTATACTGCCAAACAACAGAGAACACTGTAACAGTTAAAATAGATGGCATAGCATTTACTAGCATAATGCGAAAATAAGTATACCAAGCACCTGCCCCATCCACAAATGCTGCTTCTTCAATTTCTTTTGGTAAGCCTCTAAAGAATTGATTAAATATGTAAATATAAAGTCCTGATCGTAGTCCTACACCTAAAGCGGTCATAATATACATTGGTAATCTTGTACCTAAAATATTAACATGTTCTCCTGTGAATAATTTTAGGATGCCTAAAACATCAAAATCTCTAAATGTCATATAAAGTGGCAACATAATAGTATGAGTTGGAATAACAATCGTAATAATCACGCAACCAAATAGTGCCTTTTTAAATGGAAAATCAAATCTTGCAAACCCATAACCAGCCATTGAGCAAACTAGTAGCTGTAATAACGTTAATGTCACTATATAAAATAAAGTTTGTCCTAACGTGTTCACATATGCCATACGATGAAATGACGTTAAATAGTTTTGAAGCGTGCCTTCTTCAGGGATTAGTAATACTACTGGATTATAAAGGTCATCGGGTGTAAAAAATGAATTAGATATCATAACAATAATTGGACTTAAAATAATATATGAAACACCAATGATAATACAAAGCTTTAATAATCCAATCAAGATATTTTTTGTTTTTGTTGTTACTTTACCTTTTTTGCTTTCTAATGTGGTATCTGATTTAATTTTTTGCACTTCATTTTTGACTTGATTAATTTTTGTTGCAATCTCCATTTGCTCACCTCCTAGTTATAGTAGAATGTCTTTTTAGATAAAACTTTTCCAACTATTAATAATATCGTACAGACTATAAATGTACTAATCAAACTCATGGCTACACTGACCCCCCAGTTAAAGTTTGTAAATGCAACCTCATAAGCTTTATCTACTACTGTACTAATAACAAATGAGTCTACTATAGTATAAACTACATTAGTTAAAATCAATGGAGAAACCATAGGAAATGTTACTTTCCAAAATGTTTCATAAGCTGTTGCTCCTTCAATTTTAGATACTTCATAAAGCGCACCTGGCACGGATTGTAAAGCAGCAATGAAAATAATAATTTGAATACCAGAAGCTTGAACAATATCATAAATTCTAGCTACCGCCATAATAATGTAATCTAGTATTGCCTTTGGAAATCCCAAGTCTAAAAACAGTGACATAAAGTATTCCACATTAACGCCTTGTACTGCAGCAGCTTCTGCAGAAACAGCAGCTACACCTCCACTTGCAGCCGCTTGAGCAAGTGCAAGCGTTTGACTAATTGCTCCTGAATTCATAATAACAGGAAGAAAGAAAATTGCCCTTACTAAGGTTCTTCCTTTAAATTTTTGATTGAGTAAAATAGCGACAAATAAACTAAAGAAGATAATAAGTGGCACATCAATTATCATATCTTTAACTGATTGCACTAAAATCTGATTAAACGTTGGATCCTCTAGAAAAGCATACTTAAAGTTATCTAGCCCAATAAAGTCTAACGTAAACCCTCCATTCTCAATGACGGTTAACTTGCTAAGACTAAATTGAATCGCCATAATAAAACTTCTTACATAAAACCAGATAAATCCAATAAGCCATGGGGAGATAAACAAAATTCCTGTAATAGCTCTTTTTTGCATTAATGTTAACTTTTTCTTAACCACTACATATTACCTCCCTTCATAGCATAACTTTTAGCTTCTACTTCTATGCCATCTGCTTCTAATGACTCATCAGAGTAATTAACATAAATGACAACCTCATTATCATAGCTAACTTTTCTTACTCCATTTTCTAATATTTCATGACTAATAATGTGACTATCATTAACTTTTCCTAAAGCTTCATTAACTTCATTATATGTACTTATTGCGTCTTCAAGCCAAATGTTGTATTGAATTGAATACTCATCTGCAGAAGAAGTATATTTAATATTGCTTGAATCCTCATATGAAAAAGTAAATCTTGGTGCAACCCCATATTCAATCATCTTCAATTTGCTAATGGTTTCATCAGTTATAGGACTTAAATTGATGGAACTTGCTGCATAATCTATTGAGCCATGAATTACCATTTCATAAAAAGGTACTTCTTGATCTACAATATAGTAATTACTTTGTGAAACAGGTGCATTGATAATGTCTGAAGCATACTGTAACGCATATAAATCACCACCATTTACTAAAAGTGATTTATTAGTACTAGCTAATTTCTCAAATTGATCAGTTACAATTTCTTCTGCCTCTTGTCTGTTAATCGTTGCGGTTCTTTTCTTATCTGAGCTAAGATAAGTACCTAAATCTCTTAATCCAATCCCTGTAATATCTACATCTTCTAGTTTATTTGTAAACTTATCCACGTAACGCACTAAAAATTTTGGAGACATTACATTATATGCCAGCTCATTATACCATTCTAATGTACTTGTTTGTCTTGCAGTCGCTGGGTTAACCGCTCCAAAGCTTACAACATAGCCTGAATAATATTTAGAAGCTTCCATTCGATAGTCAAAGCGTTTACTCGTATATGGCACCTTTTGAAAAATGGTATCTCCAAATAACTTGCCACCCTTTTCCTCAATTTTACTAGATAACGCTTCCATATCTTGCTTTCCACCAAGCTTTTTATTAACTTTTAGTTTATCAGGCACACTGTGATAAATGCCTCCGTTAAACCAGCCTTTATAATTCATTCGAAGATTATTAATGCCTTCTGAGCTTAAAGTGTCTACAATTTTGCCTGCTTCGTCAAAAGTAGTCATAGGATAGACCTCCTTATGAGGAACACCTAAAATATGTTTTGTCATTTCGACCCCACCGATGATGTCTAAATAAAGTGGGATATCCTCTTTTGTATCTTTATCTTTTAAGATACCTTGTTCTTTTAATACTTCACGATAATAGTTTGCCATTCCTGAATAGCTTGCTTCTTCCTTTGGTAAGAAAGCGTAATCTACACTTAAGTTCACATCATAGTAGTTCTTTTCTACAACAGGGGTATCAGACTGTGTATTGCTGATACCAAACATATCCAAAAGTTCCATTTCCCTTAAATTAAACTCTGGATAAACGTAGTTGTATGCATTTAATTTACCTGAAACATCTGCATTGATGTTCGCTAGTGCATCTCCATTTGATATAATAGCAAATATTGCACTGTCATTTCGTTTCACACCAAATACTGGCATTCTTGCTACTTCTATCTCCTCTGTTACAACATAGCTTTGAGCAGTTGGATCAATGCCATATACATGTTGACTATAAGCAGTATCTTTTTTACCATTATTAAACTGAATTAAAGAACCTGACCCATTTGGTACAAACATATAGCCTTCTTCACTTTGTCCTGCTGCACCAAAGAATTTTAATACTTGCAAACGAAAGATTTTAGCTCCGCCACCTTCTTGAATTTGACCAGTTGGTATGGAAACATTAAGTCCCTTATCTGTTAAACGATATTCTATTGGAATCGTAAATGAAATTTTTTCTTCTTCTTCACTTTGCTCTCCCATATCTAATGCATAATCTTCCTCTGTATACCCTGCTTTTTCAAATAATTTATTAAGCTTTGATACTCCTACTTTAGATTTTAATGCGCCATCTGTCAGTTCATAGGTTCCATCTGCACTTTTCTTATATTTAGCTTTTACAGTCCTTGCTTCTTTGTCTGATAATTTATCCAGTACTAATGTTTGTAGTCTTTCTTCGCTAATTTTCAAAGGTATCATCCCTGTGGATGAAGAAGGTTCTTTTAACTCATAGGTATAACGAATACCATTTGTTATAGACTCAGCTACAAATTGTCCATGTTGAATACTCATATCATAGTTATTGATAGTCGCACTATTTCTTGCTGAATTGTAATAGTCTATAACAATCTGAGAACTAAGCTCTGCTTTATTGACACCATTTGCAATAGCATCTTCTTCTCTATCTTGTGGATTTGAATAGGTAATTTCTTTTGTTACTTTATCATAAATAGCAATTTCTGTTGTTTCTAAATTTGTATAAAGCTTATATCCATCATTCTCAGCTACAAGCTCCATGCCTTTAACATCTGATTTCTTTTCATTTAGCGGTGTAAACTCTGCCCCTTCTTCCACTTCATAAGATGATAAACATTCTTTGTAATCATCATATAAATAATACCGAAGCACGAGATTGGATACAAAGCCTACCGCTGCTATAGCAATAACTGCAAGCAAACCGATTTTTATTTTTTTCATTCTCATATCTCCTATCTGTGCAAGTAGTTGCACTTTACTATTTTATTTTCTTATGCTCTTAATAAAATTTCATTATAGATACTTTCAAAGAATGCAAAGACCTGACCTAATAATGAAGCTAATAATGAGATAATGAAAATAATAATAAGCATTGCAACAAAGGTTAAAAATAATGTGGCTAAAGTTTTACCTAATGAATAGTGATGCACTGTCATAATACCCACTAAAGCCTGAATAATGAACCAACCAATAGATATCCCCATAATGAGAAAATAAAAGGCCTCTTCATTTTGCGCAATAAAATTTGAAATGATGGTTGCAGGAATAAAAACCATAACCATAGGAAGCATTGCATACCCGGTTGCAATAACAATGTCTTTAAAGCGTCCTTCACCTTCCATCAAGCAAGTAATAGACCAGTTGCCTACACAAAATAAGAAAAATAAAGCAAATACACTTATAATTTCAGCCATACTATTTCCGGATAAAGGATGGCTCACATTAACAACAAATCCTGCATACATATTGTTTACAGAGTAAGAAACACCAAACAAAAATACAATTATAAGTGCTAACAGTACACTTCCTTTATCTCTATGCCTTATTTCATAATAACCATCACTTGGATGCGTCATTGTATAAAAAACATACTTAATTTTTTGTTTATTCATGTGCCCTCCTCCTTGAACGAATCACGCCAACTATAGCTAATATGACTACTGCTGATAAAACATATTGTAAATTGCGTTTTAAAAATTCATTTCGATAACGCTTAAAGGCTACAGAGTAGTACTCTCTGTCCATACCTAATTTAAAATAGTCCATAGCTTTTCTATTTTCGCCACCAGATAAATAAGCTTTACCAATTCCTACGTAAGCAAGCTCAAAATTGGAATCTAATTTTATAACTTCTTTCCAACATTCAACTGCTTTAGATTCATCTCCATCATAACGATAACTAATCGCCTCATTAATTAATGCTCCATACCTAGTTGCTCCAAAACTTAAGATTGCATTTTGACCTGAATCCAAGACCAAAATCTTATCCCCTAATGCCTCTATGGCAGAAGGTGCTTTAAATGTTCCTTCTTGCGTTCCTATACCACCAAATATATAAAGTAAATTACCTTCATGGTCATAGGTAAAAATTCTTCCTCTTGTGGAATCAATCATCGAATAGATTCCTTTATCTCTTACCACAACATCAATAATCCTTGAAGCACCTGAATAATCACCTGTTAGACGCCAATCTTTATCTCCTGATAAAGTCCCATCTACACCTTTTTTAACAATAACGTCCTGACCCTTTGGATTTAATCTTCTAATAGACTGTTTCCCTTCTGCATCAATACTTGTCGCATAAATAAATCCATCATCATCAATTTCCATTCCTGTAAATTCTGTAGGGATAAACAGTTGTTGTCTTGCCCTTTGTGCTTTAGTAGAGAAACGTCTCCAAATTTTTTCTGTTGTTGTAATCTCTACTTCAATTTTCCCTGTAAATCCAGTGAAATTTCCTTCTGAATCAAAGGCCATAATCCCTTGGAACATATTTTTAGCAATAACATAAACTCGGTCTGCATAATCTACTGCAACTTTTAATGGTGCAAATATGAAGCCTTCCTCTAGAACTTCTGACTGAGGATTTTCAATCACTTTAACAAGCTCATCTTTTTCATTAAGTTCGACAACACGGAAGTTTCCTGTATCTGCTATATAAAGGTCTCCATTTAAGGAAATATAAACCCCTGATGGTCCATTAAAGGTTTCTTCTTTGCCATCCATTTCAAAATGATCAATAACACGCAATAGTTTAAACTTTGAATCCAATACAACAATACGATTATTTCCTGTATCTGCTATATAAATCTCTCCATTAGCTGTAATATTCAAATCTTGTGGATTACTAAGTGAGCCAATTCCCCACTTGTCACCTTTTATGGTTTCTTCAGGTGCATAAGCTGCTGGCGTATACTTGATATCCTCAAAATAATCATATGTATAAGTGTCATAAGGCACATTTTCATTTGCCCAAACTGTAGGACAAAGGCTAAAAACACTTACTACTAAAGCACATACTCCTTTTACAATACCTTTCCATCTTCTACTTTTTAATTTTCTACTCATCTCCATCCCTCCTTAATCCTTCATACCTGAAGTTGTCATGGTTTCAATAATATTGCTTTGACAAACAATAAAGAAGGTAATTGGAATAGCTGCAATAATCAACTGAACAACTGCTGCAGCGCCTTGTCTTGCAGGTCCACCTGCTACAATCTGGTAAAGTGCATATTGTAAAGGTTTAAGCTGCTCACTACGTAAGAATCCGCTTCCTGTATTAGCCCATAATGTTTGGAATTGGAAAATAGCTAGCGTTAACCATGCAGGTTTTACGTTTGGCATAATAATTCTAAAGAATATAGTCAGTTCACCAGCTCCATCTAGTCTGCAAGATTCGATAATAGAATCTGGAATTTGTTCCATAAACTGCTTCATTAAATATAAACCAAGCCCATACGCAAAAGCGGGTAAAATAACAGCTAAATACGTATTGTTAATCCCTAACCAAGAAATAATCATATAGTTTGGAATAGCTGTTACATTATATGAAAACATCAACGAAACAACTACCATCCCAAATAACAAGTTTTTACCTGGAAATTTATCTTTTGCTAATGGATATGCTGCTAACGAAGCAAACAATACATGTCCCACTGTACCACACCCTGTAATCAATAAGGTATTGATAATATAACGGCTAAATGGTACCCAAGACTCTGACATAAGTACATATAATGTACTAAAGTTATCCCATGTAGGATTTTTCACAAAAATTTGTGGCGGATATCTAAACAATTCATCCAATGGCTTAACGGCATTGTTAAGTATTAAAATGAGTGGTAAAGCCATGAACACACCACAAATCCCCATCAATACAAATAAAATAGCATTTCCTGCTCTAGAACGATTCAATTGCTTTGGCCTATGAAACCTTCTTAAGATAGATGGTTTATTTTGTACCTTTGCTACACTCATTAATCTCCCACCCTTCTTAGTAGTTTCTGTACTAATTTATTCGTGCCAATCATTAAAATAAATAGAACAGTTGCGATCGCACAAGCATAACCCATTTCATACCTAATACCACTTCCGTAATCCATAAGGTGAGTTACAATCGTTGCACCTGCATAATTTACACTAGGATTTCCTGCAAGTTGAATAGAAATATCAGCTACCGCAAAAGCTTGTGTAATCTGCATAACAGCACCAAACATTAATTGCGGTCTCATAGCTGGCAATGTAATAAACCATAGCTCTTGCCACCTATTTTTAATACCATCCATAGCGCCTGCCTCGTAAAGTGATTTATCTACTGTTTGAAGACCTGCAATAAAAGTTAAAAAACCTGTTCCTAAACTGAGCCATAATTGAACAATAATTAATATAGGTAAAACATATTTTTCAGTTTTCATCCATTGAATGGGTTCATAAATGAATGCCCAATCCATAAGCCATCCATTTAAATAACCATAGCGGTCACCAGATACAATAATGCTCCAAATCATGAAAGCATTACCTGAAATAGATGGTGCATAGAAAATCAAAGTTAAAAAGGCTCTGAGTTTTCCTTTAAATTCATTGATAATCCAAGCAAAAATTAAACACATAAAGTAACTAATAGGTCCTGTAATACAAGCAAAGATCAATGTATTTTTAAAAGCTACCATAAAAATATCATCATCTAAGAATAATCTGATATAGTTTTTCCATCCTATAAATTGAGGCATCTCCAACATGTTAAAATTTGTAAAACTTAATACAATAGAAGCAACAACCGGTAATACCGTAAAGAAAAAGAATAAGATAAAGTAGGGTGCCATCATTAGATAAGAGGCTTTATGTTTCTTTACTTCAATCATCACTTCATTTAGATTCTGTTTTTTCATCTTCTCTATTTCCCCCCTACATCATCTGCTGTTGGCATACCAAATTCAGTACGCTTATATGTAATCTCATCGTTAATATAACGGATATATTCACTAATTGCTTCTCTTGGTGCTAGCTTATTCTCAGCATCAGCTACTACTACACGATAGAAAGCATTATTGATATTACGCCATGAGAAATAGCCACCTGGAACTTGAGGAATCCCTCTTACATGTTCAAATTGCTCCGTTAATGCCTTATAATCTTCTATTGGCCATGGTAAGCTATCAAACGCTTCAATATTAGCTGTTGGATATCTAGCAGCTGCACCCATTAACCCTTCCATTTCACGTCCATAAGCAGCCTGAATGTCTGATGATACCCACCATTTTAAGAACTCCCATGCAGATTCTTTATCTTTTGACTGCTCCATAATCATACAAGCAAGACCTGTAGAAGCAACTGTATTATCTATACTTCCATCTTCTTTTACCATGCCTGGTACACTTGTAAAGCCCCACATACCTTTAATATCTGGTGCAGATACCATTAAATTATTATAAGTTGTGTAATCTGCAATAATAATAGGTGCTTCACCTGTTCTAAAGCGTTGTTCTACAGAAGTTTCTCTATCTAATTTATAGTCTGTATAAAATTCTGTATACATTTTAAAGGCGTTAATCGCTACATCTGAATCTAATGCAGAAGCTGTTGCATCTTCTGTGTAATACTCTCCACCAAATTGATAAAGTAACATCGCATAGATTTGTTCAGATGCTAACATACCAAGTTCCATTTGATTGTTACTAAGTACTGACATAACAACTTTCATTTCATCCCAAGTCTTAGGTACTTCAAGGCCTAATTCTTCTAAGATATCTTTTCTATAAAACATCATTGGGAAGTTCTGTGTTTCTGGAAGTGCATAAAGCGCACCTTCATAAGAGAACTGCTCTAAAGCACTTTCTCTAAACCATCCCTTTACTTCATCTACATCACTAAATTGACTTAAATCTACTACCGCATTACGTAATCCATAGTTCATTGGTAAATCGTTGGCTGCAACTGTTACACCAGCTGTTGTAGCTACTGCCCCACCATTATTAGCTACTTGGATTGCTACATCAGGACCTTGTCCTGATAAGGTTGCTTGAAGTAAGGTGTTCATATCAACTAACATAACATTAACATTGATGTTTGTATTAATGGTAAATTTCTCATCAATTAATGATTTAATAACATTGGCTTGGTCACGTCCTGTACCAACCCATACTGTAATGGTCTTACTTTCTTCATCTTCTTCAGCTACATTTCCAATGGTGTTGTAGTCAATGATAAATGACCAAAAAAGTTTTTGAGCTTCATGTGCTAATCCACTAAAGAAAGAATCATTTACTTTAGGAAGCTTTTGATCTGGTGAATAAATATAGATAGCATCTAACTGTAAAGGTTGTTCTAATACTTTTGTAATCCAAGTTCCTAGAGCACTTAGGTTAGTTTTAAAGTCTTTTACTAATTTTGTAACTTTTTCAGGATCCTTTGTGATTTGTTTCAATTGATCTCTCATGGTAATCAGTGCTGCCTCTTTATCACTCCCTGAACCAGCTACTGCTTGAAGTCTTTTTATAACATCGTCTAGTTCTTCTTCAACTTTAGCTAAATCATCACCTAACTCTGGAATACTTTTCTCTATTTGATAATCACGATATTTATCTGGTTCTACACCCGTAATACGGATAATCTTTCTATATTGTGCACTAAGATCAGTGACAATATCTTGAACATCTCCAACAATACTAGAAAAATCTCCAAGTACGGCTTCCATACGCAATGTATGTTGTCCTTTTTCTAAATAAAACTTATAAGGTGTCCCTTCATCATTACCAAGTGTTGTCATCTTCCATTTGTTTTCATACTTAAAAGCATAATCACTTAATTCACTAAATGGTACATTACCATCTATCATTATCTTTCTTGAAACATATGTACCTTTTACAAAGTTTTGCTTAGAGTGAAGTGTAATATTATAATATCCACTTTCTGGAGCTTCAAAATCCCACTCAATCCATTGACCTACTATACGCCAACTGTTGCCTCCAATTGTGTTATTCTTTAGTTCTTTTGCACTGTAAGGTGAAACAGCTGGACTAGATTGATCTTGAGTTGGATAAAGCATTTGAGAAGATTTTCTGTTAGCATTTTCAGCTTGAATCTCAATAAATGCGCCTGTTGTATCTTGATAATTTTGACTTTCATTTTGAGCCATCACTTCATTGTAGCTCTTAGTTTCTATAGAATTATTTAAAATAATGTGTTTAAGTACCATAGGCTCTCTTCTAGACACCATGGTAATCGTATGTTTTCCTTTAGTTAAATAAATACCCAACTCACTTGTAACATACCCATCACTATCATATAAATATGAAGTAATCCAATCTGGCTTTTCAATTTGAGTAGGTTTTAAATCATTTCCTTGGTTATCTACAATCCATTCATCATTTTTATTGACCCAAATTCTTGAAAGCTCAATGAGGTCTAACTGATTATAAGGAAGTTCTCCATCAATGAAAAAGCTTCTTTGAATAGAACTACTTTCACCTTCAATAGGGTAATATAAAAGAGACAGATTATATAACCCTTCCTCCTTAATATCTACTTCATATTCAATCAGCCCTGATTGACCTATGTATAAGGAATCACCAGTCATTCCTTCAAAATCCTTATATACTTCTGGAGTCATATTCTGAGTTCTTACATAATCTGTTGCCTCGATAATGTACTCATCATCTGGTCTCTTACTTGTGTCGAATTGTTGCAAGTAATCTTCATAACTTATAATGCCCTTTGTATAGTCCAATACTTCTTCAAAATCATCATAGCTTATATTAGTTTTGGCATTTAATTGAGGCAAATTACTTCCTAGCACCATTATCCCCAACAATAAAACAACTGCTGCCAAAAAGCTTTTTTTAGTTTCTCTTATTTTCAACTTTACTCCCCCTTCTTTTTAATATTATTTTCTTATTTTTTATTTCACTTTAAGTTAAAATTAAGTGCTTATAAATTAAATTTAGTTTTTACTTTTATCATTTTAAACAAATCAGAATTTTAATCTTTAAAACAACTATACATTATCACTATATGTAAGTCAATATTTTTAAACTATTGTGTTATATTTTTATTTTCTAAAATTATTAAATTAAAAGAATAGTGCTTAAAGCAAAATGTTTTTTAACATTATTAATTAAAATAAAAGGCAGTAATTAACTTTAAAAAAGTAATTACTGCCTTTTTTATAACTTATTTTACTTTGAATTCTAACACCTGAATAACTTTTTTTGCAATGTTACGTTCTGTCCCTTTATACGGATAACAATGAATGTGAATAGCTGGATTAAAGTTAATCTCTATAATGGCATAATCACCTTGAACATTCGTATAGTCTTCAAGCATCATATCTACACCGCAGAATTTAGCACCTGCAGCTTTAGCTGATGCCACTGCAATGTCCTTAAACCTTTGTGGCATCTCATCTGTATAATCAATACTGTCCCCACCTGTGCTAATATTAGAGTTTTCTCTTAAGTAAACCACTTCATTGCACTTTGGAATACTTTCAAAGTTAAAACCTCTTTGTTTTAAGAAAAGCTCGCTGCTTGCATCTAAATTAATCTTTTCAAGTGGTGTTTTATATCCCTTACCTCTTAAACTATCTTGATTTTTGATATCTACTAGTTCACGAATGGTTTTCTTGCCATCTCCAACCACATTAGCAGGTACTCGATGCAGCACGCCTACTACCTCATCGCCAATAACTAAAAAGCGATATTCTTTGCCTTTAGCAAATTCTTCAATAAGGACTGTATGATCATGTGAAAATCCTATCTCTAATGCCTTAATAATATCTTCCTTGCTCGCTCCCTGTGGGAAAATGCTAATTCCTGTTCCAAAATTGGTTGATTTAGGCTTTACCACAATAGCCTGTCCTTCATATCTTTTAGCTGCTAATTCTAGGCTTTGACCTTTAAAAACTTCTATTCCTTTTGGTACACAAATATGATTTTTCTCAAGAACCTTTTTGGTCACCGTCTTATTTTCCATAATCAACATCGTCATATAACTATCTTTAGAGGTTTTGGTTGCTTGTTTTACATATTCAATATGCTCCCCTTGTTTTAAACTAATAAAGTTATCTGCGCGATCTAATATTTCTACACTAATGCCTCTTAATATGGCTTCCTTCATTAAAATTTGTGTAGAAAGCTCCATATCTTCATAGCCATAGAATTTATAGCGGTGTAAATATGCATCGTCTTTGTAAGCCTTAGCTAACCTAAGGTGGGCACTAATAAATCCTTCTTTTTTACAAAGCTGTGTGATACGATAAGCATGTGTTTCTTCTGGATGTTTGACCTTATGCATCATTTTTTCAATCATTTCGGTCTTTCCTAATCCAAGCTCGTCATTAATCATTAACATTTCATCTAATATTTCTAAGGCCCAATCTACTTTTCTTACACTCTTCCCTTCACGGCTAAGCCATAGGTTCATTAAGCCTTTTTGAGCAATATGTCTTTGATTGTTGTTCGCCTCCTCCTGCCAGTTTTCAAGACGTGAAGCGCTTTCTTCCTTAATCAGGCAATAAATCATAAATAGATGTAAAAATTCTAAATCCTCTATAGAGATTCCACCCTTTTCAAAAGGATTATTATCGATACTTCTTACTTCAATATATAATATGCCCTCTTCTTCTAAAGACTCTAAAAGCCTTCCATTGTCTTTTGCTTTTGGCCTAATTTGACTATAGAGCTCCTTATAGCTTTGAATGCTTCCTTCATTAACAAATTGCTTTAAACTCTGTACATAACTTTTTACACTCGTGTAATCTGGATATAAATCAACATGATTTTTATATCCACATTCACCATTTCTATAAGATATTGCCCCTTCATTGGTATAACTTTCGTCATCTACCCTATCTTGTAATTTGGTGCATGTGTTTACAAAGGATTCATGAAAAACAGGCGTTGCCCCCAATAAGTAAATTAATAGCCAACGATGAGTTAAATAATTACGTGTAATCTTTAAATAAATACTGTCTTTAAAATGCTTATAGCTTAGCTGACTATTCATTTCCTTATAAAGCTTCTCAATAAATTCTTCTTCAAATGAAAAATTATAATGAATCCCTGAAAGCAATTGCTTCTTGCCTCCATACTTTTTAAGTAGTTCTTCTCTATATTTTCTTGCTTCCTGGCAGGTATCACAGTCACCATATTCTGCAATGGGAATTTCACTATCTTCAGGGATATGGCAAGGTACAGATTGAGGCCATAGTAGCTCATTTTCAATATTTAAAGCTGTCATATCATATAGGGCATTTAAAAAATCATAAGTTTGCCTCACAGAGCTAAAATTAGGGGTAATAAGTTCTACTTGGCTTTCTGAAAAATCCGTTGTAATGTAAGGATTTTTCATTTTATCTCCAAATATTTTGGGATGTTTTGTTATAGCAAGCTTCCCTTTCTCATCCACACGCAAAGCCTCTCTCTCTATTCCAAAGCGTGCTGCCATAATTTCTTCTCTTACAAACTTATTTTTAAGTATTTGTAGCATAGTAACTCCTTTCGTCTTCCCCATGTCCCTTCCATTCTCTATTCATAATATATGCAGCATGTTATGCTTGTTTACTCTACTGGCTATCCATAATATTTATTATCTATATTATGAGCACGACAAAGTAGTTCTATTATAATCTATCCCATCTTTATGTTAAATACATATTGACATATATTTTTTCTCTTGCGTATCTTTACATTTTCATTTTAGCCTTTATATATGGAATGGTTCCTCCCATGTATGCAATCCCACTTATGATAAAAATGCCTGTAAATATACTGCACATCACTAGAAATGTGAATAAAGAACACTCTAATCCCGTTTGTGGGCTATTTGCACACATTCCTACAGAAAAAAGTGAATACCAGCATGCTAACGGTGCACCTATTGCTCTAGCTGCAATAGACATAATCCCTCCAATAAGTGCTATTCCTATTGGCAATGCAAAACTCCTTATAATCAATGATAGAGTCAGTTGAAAAGCACATATTGCCATACTAGCAATGGTTCCCATCACTAAATATCCTAATATACTTATTGGAAATTTACTTTGAAATCCCATAAGCTTACCAGAAATCATAAATAGCACACCAATAAGTATTTGATTCATGGCTATAACACTCATAATACTTAAAAACTTTGCAAAGTATACTGTACGAATTGGAATAGGTTCTGCTAATAAACTTTTCCAATTATGATTCATGTTTTCTAATCTACAAAAATAACTACAATAAATACCTATTAAGGCTGGTAAACAAAAATAACAGTAAAAAATGGTGTGTTGCGTCCATAGGCTATACCATTCTTCCGTCAGAATTTCTCTATTTCCATAATAATTAAAGGTTCCCATAAAAGCTGATATAAATGGAATCAAAATGAATGCTAGCCATATAGGTGAATGCTTAAGCTTCATAAATTCTGCTTTTAATGCTCTTTGTAACATAATTTACCACTCCTTCTTTACAAAAAGTCTTTTTCCTATGACATAAAGTACCCCAATCATTAGGCCCACTATTGCTATATTTTGTATCGGAAATGATATAAAATAAAAAACACTTCCTGTAGCTTTAGACCATTCCATACGAACAGACGCAATAAGTGCATAATATCCCCATAAAATCCATCTAGAAATTTGTTCTCCAAAAAACATAGAATACAACCCTAAAAAAGTTCCTGCTAAAGCTACTATAAATCCAACCATCTGATTCGTAAAAGTTAAGGCTAATATAAACTGCAAAAGTAGTAATGCAAAATCAACAACAAATACAGATAGACCATAATAAATGATATGCTTGACATCCATAACTTCTGTAAAATGCTGTATTCGGCTAACAGCTACCATAGTTAGAATTTGTAAACTTACGCTTTCTATTAGATAGATACTGCCACATAACACTTTTGCGTTAAATAATTTAGACTCAGATACTAATGTACGTAGCACTTTAAAATTATTGCCCTTATGTTCTATATCACTTATTCTTGAGGCAATCATAGCAATTAACAGCGGCATAATGATAATATTCAATAAAAACATAATATACAAACAGTTCTTCCATTCTTGTCCAATAAAATGACTATTTTCTGTGTGTGTAGCCCATATCATATAAACAAATTGAAATGCCCCTACTAAGAAAACCATGAATCCTACTTTCTTATGACGTAACTTATAAAATTCTGTATTTAATAATCTCATTATAAACTCACCGTCTTTCCTGTTAATTCTAAGAAAATTGCTTCTAGGCTCTTTTTTCTCTCTTCTATACGAATAGGAAGTGTATCTCCTTCATAAAGAAGTCTACTCACTTTTTCAACTGACTGATCTACTTCATATGGAATCAGTAAGTAATCTTGCTCCCTAGTTACTTTAATGCCATTACCCATTAATACGGTCATGGCTTTTTCATTATTCATTGTACGAATAGCCAATTTACCCTTATTCCTTTGATGAAGCGTTTCTAGTGTATCTTGGAAAATCAAATGCCCTTCATTAATAATTCCTACATAATCAGCCATCTGATCAATCTCACTTAACAAATGGCTCGATACAACAATACTCATCCCATATTGTTTCGGCAAAGTACATATAAGCTCCCTCATCTCTTGAATACCTGCGGGATCAAGTCCATTAGTAGGTTCGTCTAAAATAAGTAACTGTGGAAAACTCATTAATGCTGCTGCTAAACCTAATCTTTGTTTCATTCCTAAAGAATACTCATTTACTTTTTTATTTTGCGCATGAGTTAATCTCACAATTTCAATTACTTTATCTATATTCTTCTCTGGCAGTGCCCTAAGCATTTGAATAATTTTCAGATTTTCTCTGCCCGTAAGATGTCCATAATAACTAGGTGCTTCAATTAAACTTCCTACTTCTTTTAGAATGCTTAGTCGTGTCTTTTTACTAAGCTGGTTTCCAAAAACTTCTATTTTCCCCTTTGTAGGTTGCACTAAACCCAGTATCATTTTTAAAGTAGTAGACTTTCCTGCGCCATTTGGCCCTAGGAAACCATAGATTCCTTGGCTAGGTACTTCTAAATCCAAATTCTTTACACTATATACTTTTTTATATTTTTTACTTAGTTCATATGTGGAAATAACATTCATCATTTTAGCTCCTCGATTCTTAACATTTTTTCTTTATGCTATTATCATAAATGACCTGCCTTACATCCTAATGACATCTAGCTTACATTTACCTTAAGAAAAAGTATTAGCCTTGCTATAACTTTATAGTTAGCTATAATGAAGTTAATATTTTATTCATTGAAAGGAGTTTATTATGCTATGCAAAATATTAAAGATTGCACCATTTTAATCATTGATGATGAACTTCCCTTACTCGATATGGTCAAGCAAATTCTTACTGGGGAAGGCTACCATTCCATCTTTACTGCTTCCTCTTGTAAAGAAGGTCGCACTTTGTTTGAAGAGCTCAAACCACATCTTGTTATTTTAGATGTCAATTTACCTGATGGTGATGGTTTTTCCCTTATCCAACAATTACATCTAATTTCCATGACTCCAGTTTTATTTCTCTCAGCAAGAGATGAAGATGATAGTAGGCTTTTAGGGTTAGGATTAGGAGCAGATGACTATATGACTAAACCTTTTCTCCCAAGAGAACTCATTCTAAGATTAGGTATTATATTAAGACGTACATATTATCAAGCTCCTGTTGAAACATCTGAAAAACCGATCTTACATTTAGGTGAAGTCGTGATTGATTTAAATAGCGGTAATGTCACTCGTCCTGATGGTCTTTTTACTTTAACAGCTAAAGAATATGCCCTTCTTGAAAAACTCTATATAAATCGTAATCATATTGTTACCATTGATGCCCTTTGTGAAGCTGCATGGAATGATGCTGTATTTGGTTATGAAAACTCTCTCATGGTTCACATTAGAAGACTACGTGCTAAAATTGAACTCAACCCTTCCAAACCACAATTTCTACTAACCGTTAGAGGTTTAGGTTACAAATTAGTATTGGAGGCATAGAAAATGAATCTAAAATTTAAAGTTATTAAGCACTATCTTTCTATATCCGTTGCCATTACTCTTATTTTATTTGTAATCAATCTGACCCTTATTATTTTTTGGCTCCAAGCAGGTGTTCAAAGTCGAACCACCCATTATTCTATTGAAACATTTAGTAACGAACTCACTAAAATTAATGATACTTATCACCTTTCTACTTCAGCCGAGGAAATTCTAACAAAGTACTGCTCATGGATTATGTTACTAAATGATACTGGCAATGTTATATGGAGTGAAAATCTTCCTCCTGAAATCCCCCTTAGCTATACCTCCTCACAAATCGCTGGCTTTAGCAAATGGTATCTTAAAGATTATCCCGTACGGGTGTGGGCACACCCTGATGGTTTACTAGTTATTGGTGAACCTAAAAATACCTTGTGGAAACTTCAATTAGAAGTTCCAGAGCCCCTACTCAGAAATTCTCCTTTTTGGCTTACTATTTTGCTCATATCCAATCTTATAGCTACCATTTTACTGTGTTTATTATTAGGACTTCGTTTTTTTAAATCTCTAAAAGAAGTATTTAATGGCACTATTGACCTTGCACACAAAAAGCCTGTCCATTTAGAAACAAAAGGTGTCCTTAAAGAACTAGCTCTTTGTATTAACACGACTTCAGAACAACTGATACATACTCAAAAACTCATAGAAAAAAAAGATACAGCCCGCAATAACTGGATAGCAGGTGTATCTCATGACATCAGAACGCCTCTTTCAATGGTCATAGGTTATTCAAACACACTTGAAAATAATCCACATTTTTCTCCTGAAGAACGAAAGCAACTACACATTATTAGTACTCAAGGTGAACGAATCAAAAATTTGATAGATGACCTTAATCTAACGGTTCGATTAGAATATGAAATGCAGCCTCTAAATATTAAGCCGTTCTACTTATCCGCACTTATTCGAAAAGTTGTTGCCACTTGTATCAATTCTTTAGAAGATGAGCGATATACCTTTGACCTTTGTATTTCTGATGATGCTCAAACTTTTAGCTTAAATGCAGATGCCTCACTTTTTGAAAGAGCTATCTTTAACCTAATCAATAATAGTATCCAACATAATCCCAATGGCAGTGAAATAAACGTCACTCTGGAAATGAGAAATAAGCATTATGTTTTAGAAATCAAAGATACAGGCCTTGGTTTTCCTGAGAGTGTCTTAGAAAAACTTAACTATTCTTCTGAAATGCCCACTGGTACTGCCCATGGTTTAGGCCTCTTTATTGTTAAACAAGTGGCTGAAACATCTGGTTCTAAAATTGAATTTGCAAACTGGGAAAAAGGAAGCTATACTACCATCTCTTTTAATACTTGACACAATTCAAACAAAGTAATATAGCTAATTCTAGTTTTCTCCCTATAACTTTATTGTTTTTAAATATCTCCTATGTTATAGTCAAATAAATTAGTTTTTACTTGAATATAGCTACAATTTACTTATATAAAATTTGGGAGATTAGTTATGAATACGATTTATGAAGTTAAGTGTCCAAAAAATATCAATAAAGATTCATTAATTGAAGTGGTCGTACCGGGTTCTAAATCCATTACCAATAGAGCCCTTCTGCTTGCTGCAATGGCCAATGGTACAAGTACACTTAAAGGCTGTCTCACAAGTGATGATGCCAGGCATTTTATAGAATGTCTTAAAACCCTTGGTTTTCCTGTAACTGAAACTTCTGATGGACAGCTTGGTAGTGATATTACGATTACTGGTTTTGGCGGAAATATCCCTAATAAAAAGGCTGAAATTTATGTAGGCAGCGCTGGAACAGCAGCTAGATTTTTAGCGGCTATGCTCGCCTTTTCTGATGGTGAATATATCATTACCTCTTCAGAGCAAATGAAAAAACGTCCAATGGGTCCCCTTATTGCTGCATTAAGAGATGCTGGTTCTGCTGTAAAATGTTTAGAAGAAGAAGGTCATTTTCCGCTTCATATTATAGGTGCCAAAAAACAAACCTCTACTGCTCATTCTTTTACAGTTAATATTGATAAAAGCTCTCAATTTTTAAGTGCTCTTCTAATTGCCATTGGAACACTTCATATGCCTGCAGAAATTAATGTAGTAGGCTCACATGGACTAAGCTATGTTGATTTAACGGTAGAAATGATGAAAGACTTTGGTGTTATAGCTACTAAACAAGTGATTGATAAGCAAATTAAATATGTTTTTAATGGTGAAGGCATTTATCATGCACTTGACTATAATATTGAACCCGACATGTCAGCTGCTGCCTATTTTTATGCCCTTGCTGCTGTCTTAGATGCTAGATTAACTGTAAAAGGGGTTACAAATCATATGCTTCAAGGAGATACGGCCTTTCTTGAAGTCCTTGAAAAAATGGGGTGTGAACTGATCGGTTTAAATCATCATGGGCATCCTAGACTTGATACACAAAACTTTGAAAATGTTATTATAAAAGGTCCTAATGCTGCACAACTAACAGGTGGCTTTAGTATAGATATGTCTTCTTTTTCTGATCAAGCCCTTACCCTAGCCGCTATTGCACCTTTTGCAGATACCCCAATCACCATAACAGGAATTGGGCATATCCGATTACAAGAATGTGATCGAATTCATGCTATTGTAAGTAATCTTACTGCCCTTGGCATTAAAGTGGATGAAAAAGAAAATGAAGTAACCATCTATCCTGGTATGCCAAAAGCCTGTGATATAGAAACCTTTGATGATCATCGCGTGGCTATGTCCTTTGCACTCACTGGACTCAAAACAAAAGGCGTTCGCATCTTAAATCCTGATTGCTGCAAGAAGACTTTCGCCCAATATTTTGAAGTGCTTGACAAGATTCTAACAGCACTTAGCCTAGACTAAACGTATATAATTATGGTATGGTGTATAAAAATAAAGAGATTAGCTGACTTTTTTCATTACATAAGCTTTCTCTGTTATAAAAGGAGATAATCATAATGGAACCAAGAGTTGAACTCGCTATTCAAAAATTTAAAAGTGGCTACAATTGTTGCCAAGCCATTATCTGTACTTATTGTGATTTAGTAGATATGAGTGAAGAAGAAGCTTTTAGAGTTTCTGAAGGCTTCGGTGGGGGTATGGCTGGCATGGGCCTTACCTGTGGTGCTGTAACAGGTATGTATATGGTCCTTAGCCTTGCAAGTAGTAAAGGTGATTTACAAAACCCTAGAGAAACAAAGCTGGCAACTTATAAACTGATTCAAGAAGCTACGATGAAATTTGAAAATAAAAATAGCTCAACAACTTGCGCTGAGCTTAAAGGACAAATGACTGGTAAACCACTTAGAAGCTGTATAGGCTGCGTAGAAGATGCTGCCACTATTTTAGATGAATATTTTAAAGCAAACTTATAATTATACTCAAAAAGAACCTAAAATCCCGAGAATGTCACAAGGCATCCTCGGGATTTTGACTTTTGCGATTCTATGTGATGTTATTTAAAATGACTTATCAAAGCTTTGAAATGATTAATGGGCTAGTATCTCATACCCGTCTTCTGTAATTGCCACAGTTACTTCCCATTGAGCAGATGGCAACCCATCTTTTGTATAAATTGTCCATCCATTTTGTCTATCTATACGAATGCGACATGTTCCCATATTAATCATTGGTTCAATCGTAAAGACCATACCAGGTACCATAATCATTTCTGTTCCTTTTTTAGACACATAGCTTACAAATGGATCTTCATGCATGGCAAAACCTACGCCATGTCCTCCTACTTGTCTTACTACAGAAAAACCGTTCTTTTTAGCATGTTCATTAACAGCGTGCCCCATATCCCCTAAAAAGCCCCAAGGCTTTACTTCCTTTAAACCTTCCTCTATACATTCTTTAGCCACTTGAACCAGTTTCTTTGTTTCTTCCTTTACATTTCCTAACATCACCATTCTTGAGGAATCAGAATAGTAACCATTATAAATGGTCGTAATATCAATGTTTACAATATCTCCATCCTTTAGAGTATCCTTCTTAGAAGGAATCCCATGACAGATTTGATCATTAATAGAGGTACAGCTGCTCTTTGGAAAGCCTTCGTAATTAAGGGTTCCTGGAATCCCCCCTAATTCTTTTGTCTTAGTAAATACCATATCATCAATTTCTTCTGTACTCATGCCAATTTCTACCCTACTGACTACATAATCTAAAACAGCACTATTAATATCTCCACTTGCTTTAATGCCCTCTAACTGTGCCTTTGACTTAAGAATTTTCATATTTGGAACAATATATCCCAATTTCTTTAATTCCTTTAGTCTACTTTCTATTTGTTCGTTTGTCATAACTATTCCCCTTTATTAAATCATTTTCCATTTATATAGCCCTATCATACTTCACCTACAAATTATACGCCCTAAAATTATTTCATTCCAACATTTTATGAGTTTTCACCTAAATTTGATATCCAAGAAGATGTTAATTCTATTGTCATTGTTTAATGCTCCAATTTCTATTATGAATTACTAGCATCTGTTTTTTTCTCATCCTGTTTAGGTGATTTATCTTTCTGTTTATAAACACTTTCTAATGTCATTTCTGGAAAGGTGTCTTTAATAACGTTCTCATATTGTGCACTAAGACAATCTGCTTTTGTAATTTCTTCATTTATACTTATGCTTGATTCCTCTTGCCTGGTCTGCTGTTTTAATATTTTAGGGTTTTCTTGAATAACTTTTCTAAATAAATTTAACAGCTGATAATGATCTATCATATCCGTCTTGGTATAGCTTGCTTGCTTATAAGCATAATCTGTAAAGCTTCCATTACAAACTACCATTGAGCGATTTGCCTTATAAACTGCCATGGCAGCAGACACTTCTTGTACAACACTATTTTCAACCTTTTCTGATTTACTTTCACAGTGTCTTAATTTTATTACAAAAACATCCTTGTCCTTCTTCAACAGAAGATCCCCACCCAATTCTCTATTTTCTTCTAAAGTCTTTACTTTATAACCTAGTTTCACAAATACTTCTTTTACGAAATCTTCAAACTCATTAGGTGAAAGCTTCTCTACATCCTCCATAAAACTTTCTAAATGGATAACGCCGTATAAGCCACCTTCCTCTCCCAAACTCCCTTTCTTAATAAAAAACTGTTTTGTCGCCTTTCTAAATGCTGGTTTAAAACATAATATAAGTATATACTCTAAAAGAATAAGTACTAAATAAGTTCCTATTCCTATAGAACGTGTCGTAATCAAAAAAACAATACATAAGGAAAACAGTGTAATCATTGCGTTAATAATATATTTCATCCTTCTACCCCTTTCTTATATATAAGCATATCCAAAATTTTGTCTTCTAAACAAAGGGGCACTATGGTTTTAAAATGGTATGTTGACTTTCTAAGGTACAACTTCTCTAAACTGAAAAACTCTCTGTTTCTTGTTTTAACTGTTTTATGACCTGTCTTAATGCTTTAGCTGCTTCTGCAAGCTCTTGGCTATTGGCACTTATTTTCTCTGTTGAAGCTGTTGTTTCTTCTGAGTTTGCTGCATTCTCTTGTGCAATAGCTGATAAACGTTGAACAGATTGCACGATTTCTTCTTTATTGTCATTTAATTTATTAATCTTACCATCTATTCCTATCACTGCTTGACTCGAATACTCAATCATTCGATTAATTTCCCCAAACTTACTCTTTGTTTCAATTAGCTTCTCATTTTGCTCATCTACAGTTTTCTTAACTTCCTTCATGGTAGTAACTGTCCTGTCAGAATTGTTTACCAGTTCTCCTATAATCCGTTCAATTTCCTTAGCTGAATCATTACTCTGCTCTGCTAAAACTTGTATTTCTTGTGCAACAATTGAAAAGCCTTTTCCATACTCACCTGCTCTTGCTGCTTCAATAGAAGCATTAAGTGATAATAAATTAGTCTGCCTTGCAATATCTGAAATGATAGCTATCACTTCTTTAATACGCATAACAGAATCATTAGTCTTGGTAGTTTGATCCGCTATTGAGTTTACAGCTTCTAATGTCTTACTATTTTGCATTTCTAATTCACTAACAATAATATGGGTTTCTTTTTCACAAGTATCCATTTGTATTGCATTATTTCTGAGCGAATTTATTTCATTCTTAATTTCTCCAATCATTTCTCCCATATATGAAATATTGTGTCCTACACTTTGTGTTTCCTCAGCTTGATTATTAACTCCTAGAGAAATTTCCTGAATTGTGGAACTTACTTCCTGAGTTGTTTGACTAGACTTTGCTGACATATGATCTAAACTTCTAGCAGAAACAGCTAATTCTTCTGTAAGTTCAATGATAATCCCAATCATTTTTTTCAGTGAATGACTAAGGTGTTTGGTTGAATGAGCTAATTGTCCTATTTCATCACTTCTAGATAGTATATTATCTTTGATTTGAATTGCTAAATCACCTGTTGCAACTTGTCTTAAATCTTTTTCAACCGTTGTAACTGCCTTGATCATCCTTTTTATTAGTGGAAATATAAAAAGGATGTAAAGAACTAATATGACAATGCTACTTCCTATTATTGTCATAATCCCCTCTGTGATACTCCCATCAATCTTATCCGCTTCTCTTGCTACATAGGTCATTCCAATAACTTGATTTTCCTTATTTAATATTGGCTCATAGTATGCATAATATCTCGTTCCTTGAATTTCATTATTCGTGTCAAGGTATCCTATACCTTCTTCTAAAACACTTTTTGTCACTTCTTTAGGTGCTTTTATTTTTCTTAATCGTTTATGAGTTTCTTTATCAGATAAACTACACATATATAATTCATCACCATAATAAATTCCACCTACTATCTGTGTTTTGCTATTGATTTGATCTAATATTGACATATCATCTTCTATTGTGCTACTTCCTTTAGCCAATTTCCCATTGTCACGCAATTTATACTCACCAACATACTTACTATCATAAGATTCATTCAGCATAATAGCTGTACTCTTTAATGAAGATTTCAACTCTCCCTTAATACTTTTTTGTAGCGTAAGCGCTGAAACTGTTCCTGATATCACAGTAATTAGTATTGCTGGAATGATAGTCAAAACAATCTGCTTAGATAACAAACTAACTTTCACTCTACTCATTCTTATTTTCTCCTTATTTACATCTTATATTTCGGTTAGATATTTATGTAACTATTTCTCCCATTTTATATCCATTCCTAACCATTAAATACACTTTCTCAATATATAAACTATACCATGATATTTTTACAATATTTAGTCTATCCTTTCAATATTTCTCGTTAATTTTTTCTGTTTTTTTATATTATTTTTATATTATCTATAAAATTCTATATTAAATATACAAAATTTCAGAGCTATTTATTATATTTTTCAACACATCATGAATTGTTTCTTTACTTTTTTCCTAGTTAATACACATTTTTCACAAATCATATATATTCTTTGTAAAATAAAAAAGACTATCAAGACATGGTGATATCACCCTTGCCATAATAGTCTACATTTCTTTTGGCTCATCAACTACATTGATTATTGGTTAAATAACGCTGTAGATAAGTATCTATCTCCTGAATCAGGCAATAACACAACAATATTCTTCCCCTTATTTTCAGGTCTTTGAGCTAAAATAGTAGCTGCTTTTAATGCTGCCCCTGATGAAATACCTACTAAAACACCTTCGCTCACACCAAATCTTCTACCTTCTTCAAAAGCATCATCATTCTCAATCGTTATAATTTCATCATAGATACTAGTATTTAATACTTTTGGCACAAATCCAGCACCAATCCCTTGAATTTTATGAGTTCCCGGAGTTCCTTTAGATAACACAGGACTTCCAGCTGGTTCAACTGCTACGATTTTGATATTTGGATTTTTTTCTTTTAGATATTCCCCTACACCAGTAAGCGTTCCACCTGTTCCTACTCCAGCTACAAAAATATCTACTTTTCCTTCTGTTTGCTCCCAAATTTCTGGACCTGTTGTATTTCTATGTGCCGTAGGATTTGCTTCATTATCAAACTGTCCTAAAATAATGGAGTCTGCAATACTTTCATTAAGCTCTTTAGCTTTAGCAATAGCCCCTTTCATGCCTTTTGCTCCTTCTGTTAATACAAGCTCTGCCCCATAAGCTTTAAGCAAATTTCTTCTTTCAACGCTCATTGTATCAGGTAATGTAAAAATTGCTTTATAGCCTTTAGAAGCTGCGACAGAAGCAAGTCCAATTCCTGTATTACCTGAGGTTGGTTCAATAATGGTTGCACCTGGCTTTAATGTTCCCTTCTTCTCAGCATCTTCAATCATCGCAAGAGCAATACGGTCTTTTACTGAGCCTGCTGGATTTAAATACTCTAATTTTGTTAAAATAGCTGCTGCTTCTACTCCTGCCTTTTTTGCATAACGGCTTGCCTTTAATAATGGTGTATTTCCTACTAATTCTAATGCGCTTTCAATTATTTTACTCATAACTATTTCCTCCTTGACCTTATTCATTTCTTTTCATAGTTTTTATAATCCTAGCTTATCCATTCATGATAAGTTATTTTTTCATTTGTCTTTCGTTAGTGTTATTATAAACTTACTATGAATTAATGAAAAATATTGGTTTTCTATACCTAGTTATAGCTAGAGGCATTAACAAATTAGTTCTTTTTCATCTTCATTTATATTTATAATGGATTTTCTCAAATTATTCTTACCCTTGATTAAGCATCAAATCACGCTTATTCCCAAATAATTTTGTTATAACGCCTAAAATTATCCCTACCAATACGGCTGCTATAACTGTCCCTATTCCAACACTTCCAAAGCTATGTATCATACTTATACAAACTATCACAGAAATGACAACCATTGAAATATCAAATGCAACTTTTACTTTCGCAAATTCAATATGAGTTGTATCCGAAATTGCTTTCATTACCCCTTCTCCTGCAAGTGGAATCAAATTAGCAGGTAGATATAAAAATATACCAAAAGCAATAAACCCAGTACTTATGAGCATCATAATTATTCTTATCCCTAAATTATTCAAAGTAGGAAGATAAGAAACACAATAATTGCAGAAGGTAGTAAAGTATCCAAAAATAACACCTACTACAATTTGAAGCAAATTAACTGCCTTAAAGTCTCTTCTTAATATGATTATCTGAAGCAGTACTAAAGCCATATGAAAAAGGATTGTAGCTTTTCCCATTTCAATTCCCCATACGCAAGTCATTGTATAAGGTATTGAACTTACTGGCGAAACTCCAAGATTTGATTTAACAGAAATAGCAATGCCAATAGTCATAATAAAAAGCCCAATAAAATACATTGGTACTCTAATTTTCATATTTTTCATTTGCTCGCCTCCGTAAGAATATGAGACTGCATGTTCTCATATAGTCTTGATAGTAAATCACAAAGCTGCTTTCTTTCCTCCACCTCAAATTCACTTAATGCCACTTCTTCAATTTTTATAAATTCCCTTTCAAGCCTCTTAGCAAATTTAAAACCTGTTTCTGTCAAAAAAACATAAGATGAACGACGGTTACCATTTTGTTCCTTTCTTTCTATTAAATTCTTGCTCTCCATTCCATTAAGTATAGAAGTCAGTGATGCAGGCTCGATATGGCAAGCAGAAGCAATATCTTTTTGCACACTTCCATCATGCGTTAACAGATAATCCAGCACTTTTGGCTGTCCAGATGTAAGATTTGTGTCTTTAATAGACGCACTCAAAGCTCTTTGAAACATTGAATGGTCTGCCATCAGTAAATAGTGTAATGTCTCTTTCATTGATAGATCCTTTCTGTTAGAAAGCTAATAATTTGAATACTAATAATATTTTATTATTCATGAAGTTATTAGTCAATTAAATAATGCATTTCTACTTGCTGACATTAAAAAATGCTCCTTCTTATGCCAAACCATTTTATTATTTAAAACGTCTGCCATAAGAGAAGCATCTCACTATTTATCTTTTCACAAACATATATAGCCTGTGCATCAATTCACCTTTTCTATTCAGTTCTTAATGAATCAACAGGATCTAATTTTGCTGCTTTATTTGCTGGAAATAGGCCTGCAATCATGCTTACTACTGTACTAATCACTACACCAACTACCACATATAGAATCGTAATATTCATGAGCTCTACATCAAAGGTTTGAAGCGAAGCCTTATTGACAAAGATAGAAATAACAGAAGCAATGACAATCCCTAATGTACCACTACCAATTCCAATTAAGAAGGCTTCTGAAACAAAAATTCTCTTAACATCCTTACTTCTCGCACCAATAGCACGAAGAAGTCCAATTTCTTTGGTTCTTTCCACTACACTAATATAAAGTACAACTAAAATCATAATAGATGAAACAACTAATGAAATGGCTGCAATCCCTGCAAGTACAAGTGTTAAAATATCCAGCATGGTCATCATCTGGTCACCCATCATTTCTTGAGTCGAACCACCGTATCCCATATCCACAATGGTTTCTTTAAGTTTACTTGCTACCGCTTCATCTTCTGTAACTAAGTAAGCCATATTGGGTTCTAGGACTGCCCCTTGCTCTTCTAGTAATTTTGCCATATCTTCATAGTGAATATACATACTATTGTTGGTATCTGCCATTGTATTATTTTCACCAGCTGTATAAACGCCACTTACTACAAAGTTACCTGTTACTGTATGCCCTTCGATAACTGCATTTAATTCAACCGTTTTACCAATAACATCTCCTCCTAGGTCTTCAAATGAAGATTTGTTAACAAGGATTTCTCCCTCTTCTGGCAATTTTCCTTCAGCAATATTAGCTTCTGTTAAAACAGAAGTAGCACTTATAATCCCCATAAGTTCACTTTTCTTGTTGCCAATTGAAATACTATTTGCTCCTGCAATGGCAATATATTGAAAACCTTCTTCCACACGAACCACCCCATCAAGTGCTGCTAGTTCTTTTAAGTTTTCTTCCTTGAAAGTTGGTTTACTTCCAATAACCGCCTGCATGGATGCCTTTGGATCATTAGGGTCTACCTCACCTTGTGGCATACTCACTTCCACTACAAGAGGATTCATAAAGCTTTCAATCATATGACTAAAGTAAGCTTTAATGCCATTTCCAAGCCCAAGCATCATGATTACGCTCATAATTCCAATACTTACCCCTAAGGCTACTAAGATATTTCTTTTCAGTTTTTGTTTCATATTATTGGCTGCTAGTTTAATAGCTGAAAAGAAACCGAGGTTTTGTCTAACTTTTGCTACTTTTTGATTTGTACGGTTTTCTTTACTGATTTCTCCAGTAGCTTCCTCATTAACGCCCTTCACCTTTATAGCATTCTTTTGATCTTTAATAATCTTACCATCCAAAATTTGAATGACACGACTTGAGTAGGCTGCCACTTTCTCAGAGTGCGTTACCATTATCACAAGTTTACCACTATTTGCAATCTCTTTAATAATATTTAATACTTGCTCTGTTGTTTCTGAATCTAATGCGCCTGTTGGTTCATCCGCTAAGATAATTTCAGGCTCATTAATTAACGCTCTGGCAATAGCGACCCTTTGACGTTGTCCACCTGATAATTGATTGGGTTTCTTATTAATATGCCTTTCAAGACCTACTTGTGCTAAAGCCTGTTTGGCTCTTTGAGTGCGTTCCTCTGTCCCTATATTCGATAAAGTCAATGCAATCGTTACATTCTCTAAAATAGATAAGTGTGGAATCAGGTTACAGTTTTGAAATACAAAGCCGATTTTATCTTTTCGATAAGCATCTAATTGCTTCTCGGAGAAACTTCCAATATTTTTACCTTCTACTAAAAGTTCACCTTCAAATTTGGAATCCAAGCCACCAATTAAATTCATCATAGTCGACTTTCCACTTCCAGATTCTCCAATGATGGAAACTAACTCACCTTTTTCAAAAGACACATTAATATCTTTTAGTGCCTGAAAGGTTTGCTTTTCATTTACCTTATAGCTTTTGTTTATGTTCTTTAATTCTAGTAATAACATGCTGCCCCCTTATTTTGTCACAATTCCTTTCTATCATATAACTGCATTGTATATTTTGTATAAAGATACATGGAAGGAATTATTTTACATTTCCTAATCTTTTAGTATCTTTAGCTTTAATACAGTATTGAAATACCCAGTAATGAATCAAAAATAAAAAAATCCTTGAAACCTAAGAGCTTCAAGGACTTACATATAATCGGAGTGACGCGACTCGAACGCGCGATCTCTAGACCCCCAGTTTTGTAGTAGGGTATTTTCGCGGAAATTGATATTAAAATGTACGATCCCTTGATAGTGTGTAGCTGTGAGGTGTGAAGCTTTGATAATCAAGGGGAATAATAGTCTTTTAAGAAGTGAAAAAATCAAAAAATAATTATGTGGATTTATATTCATTTAACACCACTTTACAAGAAAACTATTGAACTAAATCTTTAAATTCATTGTCTTTTACAAGTTCTTGAAGGGTTATAG
>CAKVCL010000027.1 GCA_934725855.1 uncultured Cellulosilyticum sp.
TACGTATCGTAATCTATATCAAAATACCATCATTTAAAGTGAAGAATGCAGCAGCATTTAATTTGCCGAACAACAATGTAGTAATTAGATTGGTCAATATATCCTTCTATCACATCTTCTAAAATACTTGTTTTTTCAATCCAAGCCAAATCTTGCTGTACCTTTTTTATACCTCCTATCGACCCTCCTACTCCAAATACTTCCATGCCAAATTCATCTGCCGTCCATCGTTCTACCATTTTATTTAATGCCTTTATAGGCTCTTTAGTATATATCTTTTCAAGCTTTTGTCTAAGTTGTTTATCTATTGCTTCATTCTTAATCATCATTTTACAGATAGATGAATATATTAAATACTTCCATATAGTAATATATTGATTAGGTTGTGTATATTGCTTATTATCTAATCCATATAACATATTAAATGGAAAATTCTTAAATGATAGTCTTTCACTAAAAACAGTAGCTTCTTTATTTTGATAAATATATTCACCAATAGCTGTTTTTCCCATTCCCTTTCGACCAATCACATATGATTTATTACCATTTAATAATTCATTCACTTCATCCACATAATAAAATAAGTTACTTTGCTCTTGTTTTGCTTCTAGTTTCCATGTACTTGCAATTTCATCTAATATTGGTTGTGCATCATATAACTCACTTTGATTCCCTAACCTTCTTTTTTCTCTACATTCTTTACATCTTCTAGGCTCTACCAAGTCTTTACTTCTATAAAAACTCCTCTCCCCTTCTGTAAAGAACTCCCTATCACAATCAATACATCTTTTCAGAAACCTTTCCATCTATAGCCAACCCCCATCTATGTATAGACATATATTGCTACTAGTTTAATGTAAAGTATTTTGTCTAATATCAGGTTAACTTCGTATGTAAATAGGCGTGTATTTCTAGTATTAACATTTTCAGTAAATTCTTCATAAAGCTGCCAAACCCCCGAACTTAGATTACTCTAAATTCGAGGGTTTAGTTCATGGAAGTGAGTCGCACCTCCTGATTTTCTCAATTTACCCTATAATTGCCCTTTCATCACTTCTGTAGTGAAAACTAACATTTCTCATAAAAAGTCTAGTATCAAAGTATTCTTACTCTTATCATTGTTGAATAATCGTTTCATTCATTTCTCTTCTAAGTTCTTTTACTCTTTCTATCGGTAACTTCAGCTTCTTTGAAATCGTTTCATCATCTAAAATGTCCATCAATGCCTTAGCAGATTGCTCAATAGCTTCTGTTCTTCCTTCTTCTTTTCCTTCAACAAAATTAAGTCTATCTCGTTCTAAAAGAGTCATATATTGCACCTCCATCGCTTTGTCATGTTTAACATGATTTACTTTTTGGTTAATTGCCTTTACTAAATCACTTTTTGCATTTTGTGCTACTTCATCTGTTGATTGCTCCACATACTGTAGAAATTCTATCATTTCTTCATCTACATCATTTAATATTCCACTTGTATTCAAAAACACTTTATCTGTTTCATCTTTTAGTTCAATACTATTGTCTTCTACACATAGATTTCTAAATGTATAACGATGTCTTCCTTTACCAAATGGGTCAAAAGTACAAATGAAAATTACATAGCTCTTATTAAGTGTTAAGTAGTCATCTCCTTTTGATATTTTATCTAAGTCTATATTTCCTTGATAGTATCTACTTCTTTTTGCTAGATTAATATTCTTTCCCCGTTGCATTTCTACATTATAGACTGTTCCCTTTTCATCATTAACATAAACATCTAACCTAACTGATTTGCTATCTAACAGAAGGTCTATGACCTTTTGCTCTTGTGGCATTTTGATTTTTTTAATCTTTATATCTAAAACCTTTTCAATTATTCTCCTGCAAATGTCCTTATCGCTCATTACTTTAGCAAACAAGAAGTCATCTTCTAAATTCAATTCTTGTAGTGTCTTTTGATTTTTTCCCATTACTTTTATTACCTCCGACTTCTTCTCTAATATAAGAGCACTTCTAATAATATTATACACTATAACTGTCTAAGTTTAAAGTTGACTCTTCTTTTATTCGTGCCAAAATTCTTTTATCAACTTGCTCACAGTATATGTATAGTCAATAATTTCACCCAAAGAAAAAACCATGTTGAATGTTACTTCAACATGGTCATTATAAACATCTACTCTTTTGACAAAATCTCTGATGAACTTCTTGCATTCTGGAATATTTCTTGTTAGGACTGCTTCTTGAACCTTATCAATGATTTTAACAGCTTCTGCTTCAGTGATGTATCTTAATTTACCACTAACTTGTGTTGACTTCACTTTATTGATAATCTCTTCTAGCTCTAACTTATCAGCTTGTAATCCATTCATCTTATCAGCTAATATACTTGCATCTATGCCTTGTAAGATTGCATTGGTTATTTTATTTAGCAGCTTATTAAGTTCATTCAACCTATTAGTGTAGATTGCTAAGTCTTGCTCATCCACCTTTTCATTAATCTGTTTAACTAGGCTTGGAACTATCTCTTTATTAAGTACTACTTCTGCTAAGTTTTTAAGTACATATTCTTCAATGTACTCCTTGCGAAGTTCTTTATTGCAGCAATTCTTTCGATTAACTCTATTACTACATCTATATGTTTTGTATTCTAATTTGTTTCTACCACATTTTCTGCTATTTCCTTGCATAGCTGCTCCACAGTAACCACAGAAGATGATTCCTGTTAGTAGGTAGAGCTCTTTAGTTTTATTAGCTCCTGCTTGAAGTTTATCGTTTGCAAGTAACTTTTGAACTTCTTCAAAATCTTCATCTGAAATAATTCTTGGCATTCCATCTAGGATAATAATGTCCCCCTTATACTCATCAGCACAGCTAAATCTAGTATTTTTCTTGTCTGTTTGTTTGTAAAAGTAAGTGCCAGTATACTTTCTATTTCTTAATATATCATAAATGGCTCTCTTGCAAAAATCTTTACCTCTTTTAGTCTTATAACCCTTTTCTTTCAAGTATTCCAATAGGTAACTCTAGTGAAAATCCTACTATTGAATACATCTTTTTTTCTCCTTTACAAACATAGAAAAGCCTTCGCTAAGTTAGCATCACTCGGTAAAGGCTTACTTTTTAAAATTTTACTTCTATACTAGATATCTCATTAATCTCTTTATCAATCTTATTTAGCCCTTTAGTTACATGAATTGTGTTATTAATGACTCCATCAAAAGTTGAATCAAGATAAAGTATTCCATTTTTATCCTTCACAATATCTAAATCAACAAGCTGTGTTCCTTTATTCTCACCTATTCTCACTTGTAGGATGTTAGAAAATGGAATTTCAAACTGACTATCACTATACTTTTTATTATCTATATATATTTCCCCAACTCCGTTATTAATGATAATATTTTGAGCTAACACATTTACATCTCTAATATAAATATTATCAGCATTTTTAATCATTCTATCTAAATTAGGCTGTAATTGACCACAAGAACCTTCTATAGCTAATCCACTAAATAACCCTTTCATATTATCAAAAGACATTTTAGGATTCTTTTCTAATAATAACGCAATCATACTTGCTGCTTGATAAGAAGGATTTTCACGTGACATAAACATATTATTTATCATTTTATAGTACTGCTCATTTGTTCTAAGTTGATAAAAATATGCAAAATTATCCTGATAATTAATAATGTAATCCGCACTTCCCTTTTCCCACCCCTTTTCGCTATCAGAATATGTTAAGTAATAAAAATCAGCTGCCTTTATGTAATTATTCATTTCATAACTGTTTGGTGATATCACTATTGTTCCTTTTTGAGTTACTTTTTCTAATTCTTTTTTTATATCACTTATAGGTAAGCAGTTCTCATTAATTTTAAAATCCAAAATAATAATATCTGATTTTGCTTGTTTTAAAGCCATTATCGTTTTTTCTGTTTCATTTCCACACACATAAAACGTTACCTTTGCATCTGGTACTACCTGCTTAAGCATTTCATAGTCGTGTTCAGAATATGGCTTTCCTTCTGACTCAGAAGTTTTCTTAGCATCTTCATCTAAATACACAATCTGATTACTCACACTAGGTGTCACCAAATTAGTAATAACAGAAATACTAATACTCTTTCCCGTTAATTCAGAATTCTTAAATCCATAAGCGTCTTTTATAATTGAATTATTCAATTCATTATCAAAAAGCATTTTACAATCTAATAAATAGATGTCTTCACTATCTGTTCCTTCTTTTTTGGGGCTAAATCGAACACTGTGTTTCCTCAAATACTCGGATACATCATCTTGTTTAGAAACTGAATTGCTTTCTAATAACAAAGCTATTATTTCAAGCATAGCTTCATCCATATTACAATACCCTTCAACAAATACATCTACATATGAATTATATTTTCCTTCTCCCCCCCTATTTTGCATACCCTCTCCAATAATAACAACATTCTTTTCTTGTTTTATTGTTGCTATATCTTCATCTCGTACTATATTTTGTGTTAAGTATCTCATAGGTATAACAAATATTGTATTAGAAGCATTTTGAACCATATTTATAATTTCATCTTTTCCAATTTCTGTTTGAGTAAATAATACAATATCATATGTTCCTTTACTTACTTCATCTTTAATTTTCACCCAATCGCTTTCGCATGCCTTCTCCAAATCCATTGCAAATCTTAGCTTAGTATCATTTAATCTTTCATTCGTTACTAAAGCTCTAATTCCTTTTCCTGTATACCCCGTATTAAGTGCATAATTAAGGTTATTTACATATTCTGCTTTTCCTAATCTTCCTTCTCCTACTGCATAATCTGATATGTATATATTTTCTAATGTAGAAGCCCCTACATTTGTTATCATAAATATAGTTGCTATTAATGTAGCTATTCCCCTTATAATTAACTTCAATTACTTCTTACCCCCTTATATATACATAATTAAGTGCACTTTTATTATAGAGCAAATATTCAATTATATCCACAAACATTTATTTATTTTCTGGTTAACCTTATTGTCCATTCATTCACAACTACTACTTCATACTTCTTCAATTCATTTTTAGTCAATACAGAATCTAAAATACCACCTTCCAAAATTGCTAATGGAATAGGTGCTAGTGGTAAAAATACAAGGCTAAAAGCTGCTGCTCCTTTTGATACCTTATTAATCAATGCTTTTTTCTTCTGTTTGTCATAATCCCTAAATTCCTTAATCATTGAGATTGCTAAGGCATCTTCAATGATTATTGCATCTTCCTTATTCTTTACTGCATATTTTAATTCTTGTTCTGTTCTAACTCTCTCCATTTTTAAATCTCCTCTACTATTTAATCTATTAACTCACTAGCCTTTATATTCAAAGTATCTGAAATCTTTTTAAACGTTTGAATACTAGGGTTAGTTCGTCCTCTTTCAATATCTGACATATACGAAATAGATATGCCTACTCTTACTGCTAACTCTTTTTGCTTTAAGCTCTTATTAAGTCTTTCGCTCTTGATTTTATCGCCTATGTCACTCAATTTTTCACCCCCTTGTTTTTATTATATGGTATTTGCGTATTTATACAATATATTTTTACGTTTTTACCGTTATTCATTTATGAATTTACATTTTTAACAAAGTTGATTATAATAAACATACAAATACGTTATTAACGTATTTTTTAGGAGGCTTAACATGAAAATAGGGAACAAACTCAAACAACTTAGGAAAATACAATCTTTATCTTTAAAGAATCTGTCTGAGCTGACAGGGATTTCAGTTTCATTCTTAAGTGACATTGAAAATGAGCGTAGCAATCCTTCTGTTGACAGTCTGATTACCATAGCCGAAAAGCTTGGTGTTCCTGTCACCTGTTTTTTTGACGAAGATTTTTCTTCTTCCCTTAGACAAGCCGAGTTATCTCCTGTGCTTTCTCTTTTAGAGGATTTCTCCTCTTGGTCTGCAAGCGACAAGGAAGAATTACTTCACTATCTAAGAGCTAAACAGATTATCAGAAATAACAAAGAGTAATTGGTCATCTTTAGCGAAAGACTTTCCTATTACTCTTTTTTGCATGTTCCTTTATTCATTTCATTATTACTCCTGTTTAAAATACTTAATACTATCGCCACTACAACTAACATAGGCTTCTTCTGGCTCACCATCTAATATTTCTTCCATACCTAATGCCATCATGTTACTAATAGCATCTTCTTTAGAAGTATTGTTCATCCACATTTCAACAAGCTCATCCTTATCAAATAGCCTTTCCACATCATAGCTTTCATCAAGATAGCTTTCTAATAATGTTCGCTTTAAAGTTTTATTGCCATCATTCTTATAAACAAGATGTTCATTAATCATAATGAACCCTTCCCGTTCCAAGTACTCAACATCTTTTTTAGCCTGTTCAATGCTAATCTGTTTATCAATATTTTCTTTCCACCACAAATAATATTCAATGGATTCCACATAATGCTTGCTGATTAGTTCTAATACTTCTAATGCTCTATCTATGTCAAGATATTCTGACTCTCCCTGTTCCAGTTTTTTTAAAATGTCAATCATCATATTGATGTCTTGCTCTGAATGACTTTCTAATAATGTGTACTTTGTTGCTAGCTCTGTGAGCTGTTCCTTAAATCTCTGCTTAATTTCAGGTGCTAAATTTTCCATTGTGATTATCCTCCTAAAATAGAATAAGCCGATTAGGTCATTCATTAACCTAATCGACTCTCATAGTAATAATATATATTTGAACTTGTTTTAAACACACTAAACTGTTCACTATCTGCTTTTTCTTAGCTTTTTGATTGGATTTCTTTTGTGGCATCCACACTTTTTCTTCCCATGTTCTTTCCTTCTATTTCCGCTTTCTTAGGCTTTTTCGAGTGAGGGCTTTCCCTTCCTATTCCCGATTTCATCTTCCCTATTTTTACTGAGATTTGTGTTCCAAGCAGCATTCCCCACAATTTCGTTCGGTGCGAACCCCTCGCCGAACCCCTAAACATTTTCTAGGCAACTGTTGTATCTTTGATTATCAAGGCTTAACCTTTGTTTTTGACCTCAAAATCAGCAAAAAAAGCATCCTATTTCATCCTATTTGCCCCTCATGAAAGAAGAGCCTACTAAATTTTTCCTTTAGCAGACTCCTCATTTAACATTTTGCTTTTCTATCACTTACCTATCTCTATCCCTTGAAACTCAAAGGTTACCTCACTTAAAGATTTCTCTTTAAAAACACTAAAATCCACAACCTCTGACCTAAAAATCAGAAATTGTGGATTCTAAACATGGAGGTGAGGGGAATCGAACCCCTGTCCGAAAGCCCATATAGCGTGGTCTCTACCATCATAGCCTTATCTTTGACATTCCCTCTGCCAGGTGCCTTAAGGCGGGCCTCTGGCTTTAGTAGCTTCATAGTATTCACGTTAGCTCAAAGCTTTGCTAGGTGAAGGGTCCGCAAGTCGAAGCCCGTATCTAGGCTGCGGAAGGCCTAGGCGGACTGCATGCCATTATTAGGCAGCGATTGCTAAATTATCTTCAGCGTTTATTTTTAATGCCAGCTTTTAACGTAGACTCCGGCGTACTACGGATGGCTGCCCCATTAGATGTGACCCCCGTCGAAACCAGTGCACCCCCTTAATAAGGTGATTTGGTTTGTAACGGCCAGCCGACTTCTACTAGCAGTTAGATATTTTTAATCTTAAACTCACGTTCATTGGCACGGCGTACATCTTTCTTAGCAATATCTTGACGTTTGTCATGGAGTTTCTTACCACGGGCAAGACCCATTTCAACTTTTACAAGACTGCCTTTAATATAAACACGCATTGGCACAATGGTCATACCCTTTTGAGTGGTTTCACCAATGAGTTTATTGATTTCACGTTTATGAAGTAACAACTTACGTGTACGTAAAGGCTCTTTATTAAAGATATTCCCATGGTCATATGGGTTGATGTGCATATTGTAAATATATGCTTCACCGTTCTTGATTTTAATAAAGCTTTCTTTTACTGAGCATCCTCCTTGGCGTACAGATTTTACTTCTGTTCCTGCAAGCACGATACCTGCTTCATAAACTTCTTCAATAAAGTAGTCATGATGTGCTTTCTTGTTGTTTGCAATGACTTTAAAACCTGTTCTATCTTTAGCCATAGTCTGCTCCTTTCTTCATAATTTACGTTAGTTTATTATATCATAAATTGTAAGATATGCAAGAGTCCACATAACTTTTTTTACATAACCTCAGCATTCTATATGAACTCTACTAGAAGCCTTCACTATTCTTGCGCATTTCCATTCACATGACTAACCATTTGCTCTAAAAGATTTAAAAGATTGATCCACTAAAAAAGCAAGTGCTTGAATATACACTTGCTTCGAAGTTTTAGTTCTGTTTTCTATAGTTTAATATACGTTTGTATTAGAGTATCTAGCCTTCCATATGTTCTCTCATTTGCTCTAAAATTCCTTCGATACTTGCCTTGCAGCGACTTCCGTTGCAACGTCCTGTCATTGCGCCTGTTTGTAATTTAATTTTCTCTAAAGTATCCGCACCATTTCTGATGGCCTCTTTAATGGTTTCGCGTGTAATCTGCTTACAGGGGCAAGTTTTAGTGAGTCTATCTTTAATTTGTTCTTCTGTCATATTCTTTACTCGCAATCATTCTTCATTTATTTTGGCTCTCTTGCTGCTAATGCCACTTGATTTAATAAGCCCCAAGGTTTGTTAAACCAAGGTTGGGAAAAGAAATCGGTCATAGATAACTCGTCTACTGTCATTTGATTTTGAATCACCACAGAGAGTGTATTCATTAGTTCCGTCACATCATAACGAGAGGCAATCTGCCCTCCTAATACTCTACCTGAGGTTTCATCAAATACCAATTTAAGCTTGGTGCTTTCATAGTCTGGCATAAACTCTGGTCTATAATTTTCTTCAATCATTGCTGCCCCTACTTTATAGGATGTCGTTGCTTTTGCGACTTCTTCTATAAGACCTGTGGAAGCTATATTATAGTCATAAATTCTAATCCCTGCTGTGCCCGCATGTGTACAACCAATGACAATGACCTTCATATACTAACCTCCATTATAAATATGCCTAAATACTATCTGTTAGTATATGCACAAATGCCGCTTTCATTCTCTGTGGAAGAAAAGCGGCATTTGTTTCATCCATTTTTCAATTTTATGTTTTACGTGCTCCATCCATGAAATCTCATTGGAATCTCTCTGAAGCGTTTCATAATTGGTTTCAATTTTTTGTTTAAAATGTACCCAATGATTTAAAATCAGTCTTGGACAAGGTTTTCCACTAAAATCTTGATGGGTTTTGACATCATCAAGCGAAATATTATAGTACTGCATTAAATAAGCGACTAGCTTGGCTGCATTTTCTTCTGCTTTTTCATAATTTCCTGACTCACAAATTTCAATGCCTATGCCATATTGATTGCCCTCCTTAGTTCCTGCATGAAAAGCAATCTCTGTGGGTGGAATGGCTTCTATAATTTCATGGTCATCCACAGCAATATGAAACGATGTGCTAGAGGTATTATTAGCATTAGACAAATAGTCCACTTCATTTTGAGCCGTACTTTGACTATTGGCTGTATTATGAATGACAATATATTTAATTTTTCGCTTTTGATTAGGCCGTTTATTCCCTACATGGATGTCTTGCACCTTATAAGGCACACCAATTGCTGCTGTTACCTCTTCTGGTATTAAAGGCATGGGTTTTACTTCTTTAAAAAAAGCTATTATCATCAGTACTAAACTACATCCTACTAAGAAAGAAACACCTTTCCTAATGACTCTCATTACTTTCACTTTTTTCCCCCTATATTCGTAAATGCCCGTATAAATAAAAAATGCTTTTGTATAAAACCATAGCTGTATTTTATACAAAAGCATCTTATACACTTTAATGACTTCTTATTTTTCTTATCTTTTACATTATACGACTTATTTTACGGATTCGCTACAGGGTAATCACAATTTTTCCTGTCGATATATGGAAATGTACTCGTTACTCTTCTTCCTCTTCACGTTCAGTCACTAAGCTACCTTCTTGCTTATAGAACTCTTCTTCGGTTACAAATCTAAAGTCTGTCGTTCTTGTCATCGTATCGGTTTTAATAACTTGAACAAATACTTTATCGCCTAAACGGTAAATTTGCTTCGTATGTTCACCTATGAAGCGATGGCCTTGTTCATCAAAGATATAGTAATCATCAGCCATTTCATTGACATGCACTAGCCCTTCTACTGTATTAGGCAGTTCCACATAGCAGCCCCAAGAAGTGGTTCCTGTGATAACCCCTTGGAACATCTTGCCTACGTACTGCTCCATATACTCTACTTTCTTAAGTTTAATCGTTTCACGTTCTGCTTCATCGGCTCGGCGTTCACGAAGAGAACATTGTTTAGCTACATCTGGCATCTTATCTGCTAGTTTAGCTTCACGTTTACCTTCTAACTGATGGTGTAAGTTGTATTTAATAATACGGTGAATTTGAAGGTCTGGATAACGACGGATTGGTGAAGTAAAGTGACAATAGTACTTAGCAGCTAAACCAAAGTGTCCATTGCACTCTGCTGTATAGCGTGCTTGTTTCATAGAACGAAGGAGTAAGTGACTAATGATGCTTTCTTCTGGTGTCCCTTCTATATTTTCTAGCACTTTTTGCATATCTTTTGGATGTATCTTGGCTACATTGCCTTTAATATGATAACCAAAGTTATTAATAAACTCAGTAAGGGCTAGAATTTTTTCTGGATCTGGATCCTCATGGCTACGGAAAATAAATGGTTTTTCTTGCCAGAAGTAATCTTCTGCTATCGTTTCATTACATACCAGCATGAACTCTTCAATGATACGTGTTGCCACATTTCGATCATAAGGTTTGATTTCAAGTGGCGTGCCTTCCTTATCCAAAATAACCTTTGTTTCTGGAAAATCAAAATCAATCGCACCACGTTTAAAACGTTTACGGCGTAATATAGCAGCCAAATCTTCCATGTTCTTAAACATCTCAATAAAATCTTTATAACGTTCTTTTAATGTGCCGTCTTCATCTTCATCCATTAAGATTTTCTTGACACTGGTATAACTCATACGTTCATCGATTCTAATGACACTTTCCATGATTTCATGGTTTTGGACATTACCATTGGCATCAATATCCATCATACAAGTTAATGCCAAACGGTCCACATGCGCATTTAATGAGCAGATTCCATTACTCAGCTTATGAGGAAGCATCGGAATGACACGGTCTACAAGGTAAACACTTGTTCCTCTTTCATAAGCTTCTTTATCCAGTGGACTGTATTCTTTCACATAGTGGGTGACATCTGCAATATGAACCCCTAAACGATAGCCTCCATTACTTAGTTTCTCAATAGAAACCGCATCATCAAGGTCTTTTGCATCCTCACCATCAATGGTTACCATTTGAATATCTCTTAAATCTCTACGGCCCCTCTTATCCTTTTCTTCCACTTCAGAAGGTATGTTCTCGACTTCATCCATCACTTCTTTAGGGAATTCTTGAGGTAAATCATATTGATAAATAATAGAAAGAATATCTACGCCTGGATCATTGACATGCCCTAAAATAGAAAGCACCCTGCCTTCTGGATTTCTGCGTTCTTCTGCCCAGTCTGTAATCTTAACAAGCACCTTATGACCTGTTACAGCCCCTTTAGATAATTTCTTTGGAATGAAAATATCTCTGGCGTATTTTTGATCATCTGGCACCACAAATCCAAAGTTTTCACTTTCCTGATAAGTTCCGACTAAACTCTCAGGTCCACGTCTTAAGATTTCAATGACTTCTGCTTCTGTACGTTTTTCAAGTGTTCCTTGCTTTGTAATGCGGCATAATACACGGTCTTTATGAAGCGCCCCATTTACTCCAGAGGCAGGAATAAAGATATCTTTTTCCCCTTCCTCATCTAGTATTAAAAAGCCAAACCCTTTTGGATGTCCTTGGAAAGTACCTGCTACTAAATTATAGCTTTGAGGCATTGAAAACTTGCCTCTCTTGGTACGAATTACCTTACCGTCACTAATGAGTTCGCCTAGTATCGCTTCAAGTTCATCTCTATCTGACGTTGGAATTTGCAAAAGCATCATGATTTCCTTTATTTTCATAGGCACGTAATTAGGATTCTTCATCATCTCTAAAATGACTTGTTTCCTTTGGTCACTGCTTTTGTTTGCTTCTCTCATCGTGATCATCTCTTTTCTTTACGACTATCTTTGTTTGGTTTATTCTAACAATTTTTATCACTTCATTCATTAAGCTTTACATCATAGTATAAACGAGATAGTCTTTTTTTATGATTTTATTATAGCATATTTTCTAATAAACAACCATATTTTCCCTTAGTATTACACATTTTTCATAAAATAAAAAACACTCTATCTCTTTTAGAAATAAAGTGTCTTTTCATATGTTCAATTATTTAGTTTGAAGCATTCTCTGAATTTGTATCATCAGAAGTTGCCCCTTCATCTGCAGCTCCTTCAGCATTTTCCGAATTCTCTGTAGCTTTTTCATCAGCTGCTGTTTCATCTGTAGCTGTTTCGTCAGTTGCAGCTTCTCCTGATTGGTCTCCTAAGGAAATATTATTAATAGTACCTCCTTCTTGTGTGCCTTCCGTCGTTGAAGTGGTAGGAGTTGTGTTTACAGTACTTTTATTAGGAATTAACATAATTAAAAATGCCGTTAAAACAAACACAATCGCTGTAATCTTTGTCCATTGTTCAAACTTACCTTCTAAACTGTGTTTCTTATTCTTTTCCCAATAAGAGTTTCCACCACCAGCTGAACCTGTCATTGAACCAAGCCCTGCTGATTTTCCTTCTTGAAGTAAAACAATAACCGTTACTGCTGCTGCTGCAATTAGGAAAATAATGATTAAAAGTATTCTAAGCATCGTCATAACTCAAAAGCCTCCTTGATACCATATACATACCTCTACTCATCATATCAGATATTGTCCTAAAAAGCAATAAATTAACCCATAATTGCTGAACTCATACTTAGGCTGACGCTTGCCATTATGTAAGAAAACGCAATTGAAATAATTTCTACAATTAAAATGACCATAATGGCTTTTTTCTTTGTGCCATGTGTCACAATACGGTATCCCATAATCATGTATATAATAGAAATGATATTTGCCAAGCTTATGATTCCTGCTAAAGTAGCTCCTAGAGCACCTTTTCTCATTTCTTCACTCATTAAGAATGAAACAGAAAAAACACTGCCATTTACCCCTACAAAAATAGCTACTAATGCATCCACACATAAAATGGCATAAGAAACGGTTGTTGCAATCATTACCATTTTAAACAGTGTAGCAAATTTACAACGGTCTTTAACGATTGCTTTTATAATCTGAATCAGAAGTGCTGTGAAAAATACAGAAATAAATGCGCCTATAACTGCTCCTATTGTGCCACTAATTCTTGATACTTCATAGGTTTGTGCAAGCTTGCTTTCATCAAGTCCTGCATTTCTTAATGTTTCGAAGGTCTGCATCTTTACAAGTGGATTAGCAAAATTAAGCAGCATATAAATCGCTGAAAACAAAATAATCCCCACTACACCAATACTTGCCCCTTTAGTGGGCTCAATGCTAAAGCATTCCTCCATCATTTTAGTAGGTGCAGTAAAAACATGGATAAAGTGTTTATACCATGGAGTCACAGCACGAACTTCTTCTTCAATGAGTCGTTCCCTGTCAACGACTGCAAACCCTCCATCCATTTGATCACGTTTTTCTTTTTCTAAATCTAAATCGCTCATATTTCTCCCTCCCATAAATGTTATCAACTCAATTATACACGAACCTACTATAAATAGATAGAATTAACAATTAATTTATTATCACTCAATAAAAGAAGGCACCTTTTTCCATAAGTACCTTCTTTTATTTGGCTTTAAGCCATTTTATCATCTTGTTTGCTTATTGTCTTTGACGATGCTTTTTTTAATGTATCTTACTTTTCACATTGACAGTTACTGCCTTGATTTAAATTAAAGAAAGATTTCATCCCACGGTACTCGGCTACTTCTTCAAGTTCTTCTTCAATGCGAAGCAGTTGATTATATTTAGCCGTACGGTCTGAACGTGCGGGTGCGCCTGTCTTGATTTGTCCCGCATTCACAGCCACTACAATATCTGCAATGGTATTATCTTCTGACTCTCCAGATCGGTGTGAAACCACTGCGGTGTAGCCTGCACGATTAGCCATTTCAATGGCATTGAAGGTTTCTGTGAGTGTTCCAATTTGATTCACTTTAATTAAAATAGAGTTTCCAATGCCTTTTTGGATGCCTTGCTCTAAAATAGAGGTATTGGTTACAAATAAATCATCCCCAACGAGTTGAATACGTTTACCGAGTCTATCGGTAAGGATTTTCCATCCTTCCCAATCATTTTCGCCCAAACCATCCTCAATAGAAATGATTGGATATTTGTCCACTAATGCCTCATAGTAATCTACCATTTCTTCTGAGGTACGAATGACCTCTTTTCCTGTCATTTGACTTTCACCTTTGAAATAGTATTTTTTATCTTCTTTATTATAAAGTTCTGATGCCGCAGCATCCATGGCAATAAACATATCTTTGCCTGGGTTATAACCTGCTTCTTTAATCGCTTCAACGATAATACTTAATACGTCATCTGCTGTTGCAAGGTTAGGTGCAAATCCACCTTCATCCCCTACACCCGTGGCTAAACCTTTTTGATTGAGTACTTTTTTAAGCGTGTGATAAGTTTCCGCACACATTCTAAGTGCTTCTTTAAAACAAGGTGCGCCTACTGGCATAATCATAAATTCTTGCAAGTCTACTGTATTATCCGCATGTTCTCCACCATTTAAAATGTTCATCATAGGAACGGGTAAAGTTTTGGCATTAAATCCACCTAAATATTGATATAAAGGCATACTAAGTGCTTCTGCTGCTGCTTTAGCAACCGCCATAGATACCCCTAAAATCGCATTGGCACCAAGTTTTGATTTAGTAGGTGTGCCATCTAAATTAATCATCACTTGATCAATATAAGCTTGATCTAGAGCATTCAGTCCCACAATGGCTTCTGCAATGATATTATTGACATGGTCTACGGCTTTTTGCACGCCTTTTCCGACATAGCGGTTCTTGTCCCCATCACGTAATTCCAAGGCTTCTCTTTCTCCTGTAGAAGCGCCTGATGGTACAATGGCTCTTCCCATGTAATCTCCCTCAACCACAACTTCCACTTCTACTGTTGGATTCGCTCTTGAGTCTAATACTTCTCTTGCATAAACATCTAAAATTTCAATATAACCTTTCATGCGATAACCTCCGCTGTTTAAGTACTTTTCACGCGCTATTTTCTCCAAAGATTATTTAATTTATTCATTGCTGTGCTTACGTTAAACTCACATGGATATAAAACAAAAAGACACGTGTGGCCTACTAGTCTGACCAACGTGTCTTTCTTATAATAGCTTGCAAGCTTAAATAGCTAGTGAGTAGCTAATTCACTACCTATTTTTTAGTATTGATATATCAATTTTATTTCTTTTTATTTTAAAACTTTTAATACTTTGGATGGTTATCACTTGTTTTTAATAATCTGCTAGAAAAAACATAAGTGTGTGTGTAATAATATGCTTCTCACCTATTGGACTATTTTACAAGTAAAGATTCACCAGTCATTTCTGCTGGTTTTTCCATACCCATCATTTCAATTAATGTTGGTGCGATATCAGCAAGCTTTCCGCCTTCTTTAAGTGTCACACCTTCTTTGTAATTAACTAATACAAATGGTACTGGATTAGTCGTATGTGCTGTAAATGGTTCACCATTTGAGTAGTCAATCATTTGTTCAGCATTACCGTGGTCAGCGCAAATAAATGCTTGACCGTTTGTTTCTTCAATTGCTTTAATCACTTGTCCTACTGCAGTATCTACAGCATGGATTGCAGCTTTTGCTGCATCAAGATTACCTGTATGGCCTACCATATCTGGGTTGGCAAAGTTACAGATAATCACATCATATTTTTCTGAACGAATAGCATTATCTAACTTGTCTGCTACTTCATAGACACTCATTTCAGGTTGAAGGTCATAAGTTGCTACCTTTGGAGATGGTACTAAGATACGATCTTCGCCTTCGTTTGGTTCTTCTTCGCCGCCATTAAAGAAGAATGTAACGTGAGCATATTTTTCAGTTTCAGCAATACGAAGTTGAGTTTTGCCATTGTTTGCAAGGAATGTTCCAAATGTGTTCGTAAGTTCTTCTGGAACGAAACATACTTCTGTATTTGGAATGGTTACATCGTATTGAGTAAATGTTGTGAAGCTCGCTTCGATTCTTTCTCTTTCAAAACCATTAAATTCTGGGTCACAGAATACACGTGTCATTTCACGAGCACGGTCTGGTCTGAAGTTAAAGAAAATAATGCTATCTTCTGGTTTGATTGTACCGATTGCTTCGCCATTTTCAGTGATAACAGTTGGAACGACGAATTCATCATTTACTTCATTTGCGTAAGAATCAGCAATCGCTTGTACTGGGTCTGATGCTTTAACACCTTCACCAAGTGCAATCGCTTGATATGCTTTTTCTACACGATCCCATCTATTGTCACGGTCCATTGCATAGTAACGACCAGAAATAGATGCTACTTTTCCTACACCAATTTCTTTCATTTTAGCAACAAGTGCTTCCATGAATTCTTTTGCAGATGCAGGAGGTGTGTCACGTCCATCAAGGAAAGCGTGCACATAAACTTTAGAAAGGCCTTCTCTTTTAGCCATTTCTAATAATCCATAAAGATGTTCAATATGACTGTGAACACCACCATCTGATAAAAGCCCAAATAAATGAAGGGCACTATCATTGGTTTTACAAACATTCATCGCTTTAACTAAAGCTTTATTTTTAAAGAATGTTTCATCTTGGATTGCTTTTGTAATACTCGTAAGTTGTTGGTAGACAATACGTCCAGCACCCATATTCAGGTGACCAACTTCTGAGTTACCCATTTGTCCATCTGGAAGTCCTACAGCCATACCACTTGCATAGCCTTTTACTGTAGGATACTTTTTCATGATGGCATCAATATTTGGTTTGTCAGCTTGAGCAACAGCATTTGCTTCATTGTTCTCGTTGATTCCAAAACCATCAAGGATGAGTAATAAAGTTGTTTGTTTACTCATTTGTATTCTCCTATCTAAACGATTCTTAGTAGTTTACGATTGATGCAAATTCTTCTTTAAGAGATGCACCACCTACTAAACCACCATCGATATTACCCATGTTGAATAATTCATTGGCATTACCAGCGTTTACGCTACCGCCGTATTGAACGCGTACTTCATCAGCCACTTCGTTTCCGTATACTTCGGCAACCACTTCTCTGATTGCTTTACAAACTTCTTCAGCTTGAGCAGATGTAGCTGTTTTACCTGTCCCGATTGCCCAAATTGGTTCGTAGGCAATAACCACTTTTTTAGCATCTTCTGCTTTAACATCTTTAAGTGCGATTTTTGTTTGAAGACGTACAAGGTCGATTGTAACACCTTGTTCTCTTTCAGCTAAACTTTCACCAACACAAATGATTGGTACTAAATTGTGCTCAATTGCTTTTAATACTTTTTTGTTAACGGTTTCATTGGTTTCAGCGAAGTATTGTCTTCTTTCTGAGTGACCAATTACCACATATTTAACACCAAGTTCTACTAACATACTTGGAGCGATTTCACCTGTGAAAGCGCCTTTTTCTTCAAAGTGCATGTTTTGTGCACCTACAGCAATGGCTGTTCCTTTAACAGCTTCTAAAACAGCTGGAAGGCAAACAAATGGAGGACATACGACTACGTCTACATCTGTTGTATTGATTTTGTCTTTTAATGTATTAATAAGTTCTACAGATTGAGCTGGAGTCATGTTCATTTTCCAGTTCCCTGCTACGATTTTCTTACGCATATTTCTTACGCTCCTAACGTGAAATTATTTGTTATCTGCTGCTGCAACACCTGGAAGTTCTTTTCCTTCAAGGAATTCAAGTGATGCACCACCACCTGTAGAGATGTGAGACATTTTATCTGCAAAGCCAAGACGTTTAACTGCGTTAACTGAGTCACCACCACCAACGACTGTTGTTGCACCTTCAAGGTTAGCAACGGCTTCACAAATAGCAAGTGTTCCTTTTGCAAAGTTTTCAAATTCGAATACACCCATTGGTCCATTCCATACAACAGTTTTAGCACCTTTTAATGCTTCAGAGAATAATTCAATAGTCTTAGGTCCGATATCAAATCCTGACCATTCATCATCGATATCTCCTGCTATTGTTTTTCTTTCAGTATCGTTAGAGAATTCTTTACCAACTACGTGGTCAACTGGAAGTAAAAGTTTAACCCCTTTAGCTTTAGCTTTTTCAATCATTTCTAAAGCGTAGTCCATTTTGTCTTCTTCAAGAAGAGAACCACCGATTTTACCACCTTGAGCTTTTTCAAAAGTATATGCCATACCACCACCGATGATAAGTGTGTCTACTTTTTCAAGAAGGTTGTTGATAACATTAATTTTATCAGATACTTTAGCACCACCAAGGATAGCTACAAATGGACGAACTGGATTTTCTACAGCTTCACCTAAGAATTTAATTTCTTTTTGCATTAAGTAGCCCACTACATTTTCTTTAGTGAATTTTGTTACACCAACGTTTGAGCAGTGTGCACGGTGAGCTGTACCAAATGCATCATTTACGAAAATTTCATTGTCGCAAAGTGCAGCTAATTCTTCTGCATATTTAACGGCATTTTCGTCTTTACCATATTTTGTTTCTTCTACTCTGTAACGCGTATTTTGAAGTAATAATACTTCGCCATCTTTAAGCTGTGCAGCAACTTTTTGAGTTTCTGGTCCTGTAACTTGTGGATCGTTTACGAATTTTACATCTACGCCTAGTCTTTCTGTTAAAGCTTCTGCAACTGGTGCTAATGATAACTCTGGAAGTGGTTCTCCTTTTGGTTTACCAAGGTGAGAACAAAGAATTACTTTTGCACCTTGTTCTAATAATTTTTTGATCGTTGGAAGAGCTCCATCGATACGGTTGTAGTTTTGAATGACACCGTCTTTTAATGGCACGTTAAAGTCACAACGTACAAGTACTTTTTTGCCTTGAAGATTTGATAAATCGTCAACTGTTTTTTTGTTTAACATTTGTAAACTCCTTTCAAATTTTATTTTTTAATGTATTTTATTCTAACAGATAAAAAGGTCCGGTCCTATAAGTCTAACCTACAAGACCGGACCCTGTTAGGATCTTATAATACTATCAATAAAAATTATGCAAGTTCTGCGAAGTATTTGATAGTTCTAACCATTTGGCTTGTGTAAGAGTTTTCATTGTCATACCAAGCAACAACTTGTACTTGAGATGTACCGTTGTCAAGGTTAGTTACCATTGTTTGAGTAGCATCGAATAATGAACCGTATGTGATACCTACGATATCAGATGATACTAATTGTTCTTCTGTGTAACCGAATGAATCGTTAGAAGCAGCTTTCATAGCTTCGTTGATTTGTTCTTTTGTTACTGTTCCTTCTACTACAGCTGTTAAGATAGTTGTAGAACCTGTTGGAACTGGTACACGTTGAGCAGAACCGATTAATTTACCATTTAATGATGGGATAACTAAACCGATCGCTTTAGCAGCACCTGTTGAGTTAGGAACGATGTTTACAGCAGCAGCTCTAGCTCTTCTGAAATCACCTTTTCTGTGTGGTCCATCAAGTACCATTTGGTCACCTGTGTAAGCGTGAATTGTTGACATGATACCAGATTTGATTGGTGCTAAGTTGTTAAGTGCATTAGCCATTGGAGCTAAGCAGTTTGTTGTACAAGATGCAGCAGAGATGATTTTGTCATCAGCTGTTAATGTATTTTCGTTTACAGAGAATACGATTGTTTTAAGGTCGTTACCAGCTGGAGCTGAGATAACAACTTTTTTAGCACCTGCATCGATGTGAGCTTGAGATTTAGCTTTAGATACATAGAATCCTGTACATTCAAGAACTACGTCTACGTCTAATTCTCCCCATGGAAGTTTGCTAGCATCTGCTTCTGCATAAATTTTGATTTCTTTTCCGTTTACAACGATTGAAGATTCTTTCGCTTCAACTGTACCGTTGTATCTACCTTGAGAAGAATCATATTTTAATAAGTGTGCTAACATTGCTGGGTTAGTTAAATCGTTGATTGCTACGATTTCATAACCTTCTGCTCCGAACATTTGTCTGAAAGCAAGACGTCCAATACGTCCAAATCCATTAATCGCTACTTTTACTGCCATTATTGGTTCCTCCTTGAAATAATATCATTTGTTTTTAATTTATATTCAAATCGCCCATATTAGTATGTAAAATACCGAGCGATATGATACCTACATTATTTTACCATTATTTTCTCCAAAAAACTATGGAGAATTTGTTAATTTGCTAACTTTTTTAATATAACACTTTAAGACTCATGTAAAACTTTAAGGATTTCTCTCGCTGCATCCTCATCTAAAATGAGATACCCTGATTGAAACAGTGCTTTTGATGCTAGAATTGCAGCAGCTTTATCTTTTCCACATGCTACTGCAATGCGATAAGGAATGTTTTTTGCCATCGTTGGGGATACGCCAATAACCTCCTGCGCATACACTATTTCACCTTTTTCGTCAAAATAATGTCTAAATGACTCGGAAATAGCTTTTCCTTTTTCAAGGATTTCTATGACTTCATTAGGTTCTTTTCGACGCTCTGCCATTTTAATGGCATTACCTATTCCAAATATAATCATATCTGTTTCTGCTAATTTTTGCAATAATTTTTGTATTTGAGGCTCATTTTTAATAAAATGAATAGATTGATTGCTCAGATTATCTGGAATCGTCAGTATTTCATACTCGGCATTAAGCTTTTCAGCCAGTTTAATGGCAATGGTGTTTGCATGAAGCTCAACTCTTTCACCAACACTTCCTCTAGCTGGTAACACATGGAGTGTCTGAAAGGAATGGTTGATATGTGGCATAAACTCCACCATATTAGCGATAGTTGTTCCGCCTGTAATAGCTAAAGTTTTACAGTTTGGTAAAAGCTCTTGCAATAAACTTCCAAATGCAACGCCCAGTCCATTATCCATGCCACCCTCTCCACCTAAATAGCCTTTTACAATCATCGCTTTTTTTAGACACAAGGCATTTGCAATTTCTTCTTCTAAGCGGCTCAGTTCATCTAGCTCATGGAACGGCATATATAAATCACTTAAGATTCCTTCTCCTAAGGGAGTAATGCTCATTCCTCTTGCAGCAATTTGAATCAGGCCTTGTTTTTCTAATTGTTCAATCTCCGTTCTAACGGTTCTTTCAGATAGCTTCAGCTCTTGAACAAGGGTACGTCTGCCAACTGTTCCACTTTGAAGTATCTTTTTCAAAATCATATAGCGCATTTTAAACATTGAGGTAAACTCAGGAATTAGTTTTTCTAAGGCTGCTATTTTATTTTGCATAACATACTCCTTCGGGACATTTTTGTCCCAATTAAATCCTTTTGTCCCACCACTATTTTATATAATAATCATTAAATAATCAATCTTTTTATACTAAATCTTAAAATTTTTTATATCCCCATATGGCATACGTCAGTTTCCACCAATAACATTTAGGCTTGCCATATTCACTCAGCATAAACTGCCAAAGCCTCAACTGTAAAACTTGCATTTCTTTATCTTGGGCACTTGAGATTTTCCTTGGGCTATATCTAGCTTTGGAATAAATAGACACAATGCTCTCAATTAACGCCCCTAGCTTTTCACTTTGCTTTATCGCACGCTCTTGAAATTGCAAAAGAGTTTCGTTTTGCGCTAAATATAAATCCATTTTACCTAATAAATAAATGATTCTATTTTTCTTCATATAAGCCCCTTTCACCTTATTACCTGCTATCCTCGACTCACTATTTCCCCGGAAATCATATTTGGCTTTTTCTTAGGAATCACTTGGCAATGTATCTGGCGTAAATTGTATGCGTTTAAAATTACCCCCAGTAGCATAAGCTAAAGCTTTTGCAAGAGTCGTCTTTCCCACTCCAGGTACATCTTCAATTAATAAATGACCTTTAGCTAATAAGGTAATCACTGCTTTTTCTATTTGTTCATCCTTGCCTTTAATTTCATTTTGAATTTGTTTGATTAGTTGCTTTACATCTCCTCTATGATTCATCTGTTTCCTCCAATTTTTTATTTTGATACAAAATATACTATTTATATATTTTACACTTTTTATTTATTTTGTCGTATATTTATCATAACCAAGCAAAAATTTATAACAAAAATATCAACTCCATTTAGGGTTGGTATTCATCTTCTGTATAAATTGTTTGTTTATCATCTAAAATGAGCTGTGCAATATTTAATGCATGGTCTGAAATACGTTCCAAATTACTCACCATGTCTAAATAAATAATCCCTGCAAAAGGATTACATTCTGCTTTAGCTAAACGTTGCATATGACTTGAACGCAATTTTTCTTCTAACTTATCGGTTTGTTTTTCTAATGGTAATACCTCACTAGCCAGTAGTCTATCTTGTTTTTCATAAGCTTTTATGGCTTTTGAAAAACACTGTAAAGCGATGTCCGTAATCTGCTCTAATTCTTTTTTGGCTATATCAGAAAAACTTAAATTTTCATTCTTTAAATTTAAAGCCAGTTCTCCAATATTATCTGCATGATCCCCTACACGTTCAATATCACTCACCATATGAAAAAGCTCACTGACTCTTCTTTGAGCCCCTTCAGAAATACTCAAATTCGTAAGCTTAATCAGATAATCATTTAATTTTTTTTGAAGCTCATTAATGCCTCTTTCCTCATTAAATACTTCATTGACCTTTTCTTCATCTTTCTCAAATAGTGCTTCTATGGCTCTTTGTACGTTCCAACAAGCCATTTCTCCCATCCGAATGGTTTCCTCCATGGCAGTTTGAACCGCTACAGAAGGCGTTCCAAACAATCTTTCATCCAAAAAGTAATCCCCTGCTTCTTGCTCCCTAATAGGCCCTTTGATGAGCTTTTCCGCTAAGAACACAAGGGTATTGCCAAAAGGAAATAAAATGACAGTGCTTAAAATATTAAAAATACTGTGCACAATACTAATCTGTGTCACATCAATAAGCTCATAACGTGTATCTGGTAACCATACATTAAACACCAAAACTGCAATAATCCCAAAAATAATGGAACCAATTAAATTAAATAAAAAGTGAATCACAGCGGCCCTTTTTGCATGAATACTTGCCCCAATACTTGATAAAATAGCTGTGATACAAGTTCCAATATTTTGTCCTAAAATAATATAAATGGCTGAACTCCATGGCACAAGTCCTGCTAAAGCCAAAGCTTGCAAAATGCCCACCGAAGCAGAAGAGCTTTGAATCACTGCGGTGACAATAGCCCCTGTTAGAATGCCTAAAAAAGGGCTTCTTCCTAATTGTAAAAATAAACTTCTTACACTTTCTAACTGACTTAAGGGGCTAGCTGCCTCACTCATCATATCAAGTCCTAAAAATAGTGCCCCAAACCCAAACAAAACTTGTCCAATGGATTTCACATAAAGGTTTTTAACAAACATGAGTAAAATAACGCCCGCCACAATCATAATAGGGGCTAACACAGCAGGTTTTAAATAAGCTGTCCATTCCCCTAATACAACAATCCAAGAAGTAATGGTGGTTCCTATGTTGGCCCCCATAATCACTCCCACCGCTTGCCTTAAATTAAGTAGTCCTACATTTACAAAGCCCACCACCATAACGGTTGTAGCAGATGAACTTTGTATAAGTGCTGTGACCCCTGCTCCTACTAGTACTCCAAGGAGTCGATTTTTGGTTAAAGCACTTAGAATATTCTTCATTCGGTTTCCTGCCGCTTTGTTAAGCCCTTCTCCCATATATTCCATACCAAATAAAAAAAGTCCAAATCCGGCTAAAAAACTAAGTGCCAATTTCATCCAATCCATACAAGTTCCTCCCAAAATACATTTTCACTAAGCTACTTTTAGTGTTTCTAAAAAAATGTATTTTATGACAAAAAAAGGCTGCTAAAACAGTTATCTAACTGTTTTAGCAGCCTTTTTTGTATCATTTTCTTAAAGAATACGTTTAATCCATCCTTCTGGTGCTTCAATTCTACCCATTTGAATACCTGTAAGCGTATCATAAAGTTTTTGAATAACAGGTCCCATTTTTTCCATTCCACTTGGGAAGCAGATTTCTTTGCCATGGTCTACGATTTTACCTACTGGAGAAATAACAGCAGCTGTACCACATAAACCACATTCTGCAAAATCTTTTACTTCTTCTAAGAATACTTCTCTTTCTTCTACTTCAAGTCCTAAGTATTCTTTTGCAACATAAACAAGAGAACGACGTGTAATAGAAGGTAAGATACTATCTGATTTTGGAGTTACGACTTTACCATCTTTTGTAACGAATAAGAAGTTTGCTCCACCTGTTTCTTCTACTTTCGTTCTTGTTTTTGGATCAAGATACATGTTTTCATCATAACCTTCTTCATGAGCCGTTACAATCGCATGTAAACTCATCGCATAGTTTAATCCAGCTTTAACATGTCCTGTTCCATTTGGAGCTGCACGGTCAAAGTCACTTACTTTAATGGTAATTGGTTTTGCACCCCCTTTAAAGTATGGGCCTACTGGTGTACAAAATGCACGGAATTGATAATCTTCTGCTGGTTTAACACCGATAACTGGACTAATACCAAACATATAAGGACGAATATATAGGGAAGCCCCTGTACCATATGGTGGTACATAAGCAGCATTTGCTTTAACGACTTCTTCAATAGCTTCTATAAAACGCTCTGCTGGGAAAACTGGCATTTCAAGCCTTTTAGCAGAGTCTACCATTCTTTGTGCATTAAGGTCTGGGCGGAATACAACGATATGACCATCTTCTGTTGTATAGGCTTTAAGTCCTTCAAAACAAGTTTGAGCATATTGAAGAACACCTGCACATTCACTCATAACGATTTGATCATCTTCTGTTAATGTGCCTTCATCCCATGCTCCGTTTGTATAATTGGCTACATAACGTTTATCTGTTTTAATATAACCAAATCCAATATTGGACCAATCAATATTTTTCTTTTCCATTTTGAATCCCCTCATCTTCCTATTATACTTTCAATTCATCACTTTATGTTATCATATAACTTTTTTTATAATTTTACAACTTCTCTTTCCTATAATCTCTATTTATTTGACACGCCATCAACAGATTATTGATGCCCCTCGATAGCATATTCATTTTTCTAGTAAGCTAAAAAGAGTGGCATCTAAGACACCACTCTTTTAGGTTTATTTATGAACACCTTAATTTATTCCCTATTATACTTATGATATGCTCTTAATTATAAGCTTAACCAATAATCGTGCCGCCACCAATGAGTTTTTCCCCATCATAAAGCACTAACGCTTGTCCTGGTGTCACTGCACGTTGCGGTTCATCAAATTCACAAATCAAGGTTTTATCATCTTGCATACGAATGACACAGGATTCCGGTTTTTGATTGTATCTAATCTTCCCACTACACCTTATTTCACCTTCAAATGATTCAAAAGGCATAAAGTTTAAAGTATGGGCTGTCACAGTTGGTTTAAATAAATCTGCATTATCTCCAACAACCACTTCATTTTTAGCTGCATCTAATTTTTGCACAAAAACAGGTTTGCCCATAGAAAGCCCTAACCCTTTTCTTTGACCAATGGTATAATGAATGATTCCCTTGTGCTTTCCAACGACTTTTCCGTCCTTGTCAACAAAGTTACCTGGTTTACAAGGTTTACCTGTTGCCTCTTCAATATAGCCTGCATAATTATCATCTGGCACAAAACAGATTTCTTGACTATCTGGTTTGGTTGCAACTGCTAGTCCAATCTCTTTAGCAATGGCTCTTACTTCATCTTTTGTATAATCACCTAACGGCATTAAAGTATGCTCTAATTGGTGCTGTGTTAAATTATAAAGTGCATAAGTTTGGTCTTTTGCTAAAGTCTTAGATTGCTTTAAAGCATAACGCCCTGTTTGTTCATCTTTAATCACACGTGCATAATGCCCTGTAGCAATATAATCTGCCCCTATCTGAAGGGCTTTTTGTAACATAGATTCCCATTTTACATAACGATTACATGCAATACAAGGATTTGGTGTACGTGCATTTTGATATTCTTCTAAGAAATAATCAATCACATATTTCTTAAAATCACTTCTAAAGTTAACCACATAATGTGGAATTCCTAGTTTTTGGCAAACACGTCTTGCATCATCTACAGCTGTCAGACCACAACATCCACCACTATTGTCGTCTGGCGCATCGTCTTGCCATATTTGCATGGTCATTCCAATGACTTCATAGCCTTGCTCTTTAAGTAAATAGGCTGTCACGGAGCTATCAACGCCCCCTGACATACCTACTACTACACGTTTTGCATGTTCAGCCATTAGTTAGCGTCTTCCTCATCTTCTACGTCATGATCATGAACGTCTTTTACTGGTGGCTTAAGTCCTTCAATGGTAATATGATTTTTCTCAGCATAATCCCAAAGTGCAGCATGAAGTGATTCTTCAGCTAATAATGAACAGTGCATTTTTACTGGTGGCAGCCCATCAAGTGCTTCTGCCACAGATTTATTTGTGATTTGAAGGGCATCTTGAATCGTTTTACCGATTACCATTTCGGTTGCCATAGAACTGGTTGCTACGGCTGCACCGCAACCAAATGTTTTAAATTTTGCATCTTTAATGATGTTATCTTCGATTTTTAAATAAACCTTCATGATATCACCACATTTTGCATTACCTACTGTGCCTACACCACTTGCATCTTCAATTTCTCCTACGTTTCTTGGATGCATGAAATGATCCATAACTTTTTCACTATACATATATTCACCTCGTGTTTTTTCTTTACTGTATATTTATCATTAACTTCTTTTTGTTTTATTATTGGTTTGCTTTAACAACTTCTTCCCAAAGTGGAGACATATCTCTCATTCTTTGAACAATGCCTGGCATGACTTCGATAACCTTATCTATTTCTTCTTCTGTGTTTTGACTACCTAATGTGAAGCGGATTGAACCATGAGCCTTCTCATGTGGAATGCCAATCGCTAAAAGCACATGTGAAGGATCTAATGAACCAGATGTACAAGCTGAACCACTTGAACCTGCAATGCCATTCATATCTAATAATAAAAGTAAAGATTCCCCTTCTACATATTGCACACCGATATTACTATTATTTGCTAAACGCATCGTTGGATGCCCATTTAATTTGGTATAAGGAATCGCTTCTAAAATGCCATGAATTAATTTATCTCTAAGTTTTGTCATTTTTTCAATCTTAGCCTCAAAATCTGTATAAGCAAGTTCCATAGCTTTAGCAAGTCCTACGATACCAGGTACGTTTTCTGTTCCTGCACGACGTCCTCTTTCTTGTGCACCACCATGAATAAGGTTTTCAATTTTAAGTCCACGTCTAATATAAAGTACACCCATTCCTTTTGGTCCATTAATTTTGTGGCCTGATAAAGAAAGTAAATCAATATTTTGCTCATTGACATCAATTCTAACTTGACCGACTGCTTGAACCGCATCTGTATGGAAAGGAATTTTATGGGCTTTCGCAATGGCACCAATTTCTTTAATTGGATTAATCGTTCCAATTTCATTATTGGCATACATAATTGAAATTAAAATCGTGGTGTCTTTAATTGCTTTTTCTACATCCTCAGGATGTACCATACCATATTCATCTACATCTAAGTAAGTCACTTCAAAACCGTTTTTCTCTAAGAATTCACAGGTATGAAGTACCGCATGATGTTCAATTTTAGTTGTGATGATATGATTTCCTTTGGCTTTATTGGCATAAGCAATGCCTTTAATTGCCCAGTTATCAGCTTCAGAGCCACCACTTGTAAAGAAGATTTCGTTGGCTTTTGCACCTAGGACATTTGCAATGCTTTCTCTTGCATCATCAATTGCTTTTTTGTTCATTTGAGCGATTTGGTAAACGCTTGATGGATTGCCAAAGCTCTCTGTAAAGTAAGGTAACATTGCATCAACTACTTCTTTACGTACAGGTGTCGTTGCTGCATTATCTAAATAAATTTTTTCCATGTCTTTACCTCCTTAAGGTCTTATATATAATAAATTTGTGCTGAGTTTTCATTAATTTTTTCGTAATCTGCCATGAGTTGATCTAATGTAATATTATCTACAACTTTATCAATACTGTCTCTAATCTTCTCCCATACAGACTTTGTGACACATTTTCCATCTAAAGCACAATGTACCACATTATCTTTACAGGTACAGTCTGTTGGAGCTAGTGACCCTTCTAAAGCACGCAAAATTTCACCAATTGTAATTTCACTAGGGTCTTTTGCTAGTGCATAACCACCTTGTGCACCTCTTGTGCTAACGACTAACTGATGTTTTTTAAGTAATGCCATAAGTTGCTCTAGGTAGTTTTCTGACATTGAAAGTCTCTCTGCTATGCTTTTTAGAGATACTTGCCTTTCCTTGGAATAAACCCCTAAGTCAACCATAGCTTGAAGACCATATCGTCCTTTTGTTGATAATCGCATCGTCTTCACCTCCAATTCCTACTTTATTGCTAGGAATTACATTTCCTAGCATAACACTAGGAATTAGGTTTGTCAACCATTAGCTTCACTCTATTTTACGACGTCTATTCTAATTATATTCTATTTGCCTTATTCTCCTTTTCCTTTTTCTATAAATAGGATTAACCCCCTTACAGACTTATCTATAAGGGGGTTAATCCTATGAGTGATTTATATCAGTCAATATGCATAGTTAAAAAAAATCTCGCATATATCTAATAATGGTTAAGAAAAATTTATTCATAAATGAGCCTAGGACTTAATAATAATATATTTAAAATATACTACCATTAAGTGACTTCTACGCATCTTACCGGTATTAGGTGCGTTAGGGCAATCTTTTGTATCATTGCTTAGCATGTAAGTCCTTTGCTCATTATTTTACGAAATATTCATGTCATCCCTTCTAAATGGAATGCCCTTTAAGGTTCCCTTATTAGCAAATGGGGAAACTATACCATTTTAACTTGCTATGCTATATACTATGCAGCAAAGTCAAAAGTGTGCTGCTTTTTTGTTTTTCCTTTTACTCTACTTTATGATAGCACAAGCCTATTTTGTGCCACTTTTTTTGACAAAATTTTTCTTTTATCTTGTCACCAATCTTAACGTCTACTCATTGTCCACCTAAAACCATGCACTAGAACTTAAACAAAAGGTTTTTTTCGCTTAATGACTAAGCCCTAACAGCGCTATCCTACCAAGCAGGGTAGCGCTGTTTCCACGTTTCTGACTCTTCATAAAAAGTGAGTAAATCAGCTGATAAGCTTTCTATTTCTTTGTGCAGCTCATTTTTCTCAATGAGCTGACTTGGTATCTGATGAATGCCTAAGTAAGCGCCTAATAGACATCCTGTAATGCCTCCTACGCTATCACTATCTCCACTATGATTGACTCCAAATAAAACTCCTTTTACATAATCTTCTTCGTAACTTAATGCCGCATAAATGGCTCTTGCCAGCACAGAATGCGCCTCAAAACCATTTCCTATGCGCTCCATTTTTTCTCTCGTTGGATGACCCTCACCCGCTAACTGCATCGCTAAGTCAACGATCCTAATAAGCTCCAAATGGTTTTCTTCTTTTAGCGTTCTTTCTCTTGCTTTTTTTATAGCTTCTTCTAAAGGCTCTTCCAAGATAATCTGACTAATGATTTCAGCTAACATACCTGCTGATAAGTACGCTGTAGGATTACCGTGAGTAATCGCAGCAAGCCTTATGGCGGTTTCAAACACCTTTTCGTTTTCTTCTACTAGACCTACAGGGACCACTCTCATCACACAACCACACCCTAGACTGTCACTAGCCGGATGCTCTAATGTGCCCATGACACCCTTTCCTAATGAAGTCAAGCAAGTAATACCTGGTTCCCTGTAAGCGTGCATACGTGATACTTTAACCAGCCATCCATCATAATCCTTCTGGCTCCATCTAGCCGTATGAAGCCCCTGCGTATAAAGCCAACGTAAATAGGCCCTAAACACACAAATCGTCACTTCACTTATCGTTCTTTCCACTTGCTTACGTCTTGCTCTTGCTTCGCTTCGAATTAACCCTTCAGCTGTAAAAAGCATTAATTGTGTATCATCGGTAATAAGTGCATGCTTATGACCTGGTGGAATAATGTAACCCGTCACACCCTCTTTGCCTAGAACCCCCATAACTTGTTCAAATCGCATGTTCTCAATGGGTGCACCTAAGGCATCTCCAATGGCACCTCCCATTAGGGCACCATAAAAATTTGAAAATGTATGCTTCATTTTACCCCTCCTATTCCCCTTATCCATACCTTCTTGTCCATTTTTTAATAACAATCTCTAACCCTGCCACTTGTGATATACACATATTGTCTAATATTTTAGTTTATGCATTTTGTTATCTTATTATCCATTATTTAAAATAAAAAGTTGCTGCAATCTTTAGTTTCCTAAAGTTTACAACAACTCTTTTGTCTTCTATATTCTCTTTTATTTTATTCTAAAATCATTTGATTGATGGCTGCACCTGGTGCTACCATTGGTAATACTTTTTCATCGATACCAATAAAGCAGTTTAACACAGCTGGTTTATGTGCATTTAACGCTTCTTCTAAGGCTATATTAAACTCTTCTTGGCTATGTATATCGTAGCCTTTAATGCCATAAGCTTCTGCAAGTAACTTAAAGTCTGGGCCACGGTCTAATGTGGTTTGTGAATAGCGTTTATCATAGAAAGCAGTCTGCCATTGACGAACCATTCCTAGTGTGGTGTTATTCATCACGATAATAATAACAGGCACATCATAATGGGCAATCGTAGAAAGTTCATTACAGTTCATACGGAAAGAACCATCGCCTGCAATATGAACCACTTGTTTTTCTGGCTCGCCAAGCTGCGCACCGATACTAGCCCCTGTACCATATCCCATCGTACCAAGCCCACCAGAACTGATATAAGTACGTGGTTTTGTATACTCATAGAATTGAGCTGCCCACATTTGGTGTTGCCCTACTTCTGTTGTGATAATTGCCTTACCTTGTGTTTGCTCATAAATATTTTTCATAATGTACTGAGGACTTAAGTGGTCACCGCTTTGGTAATCATATTTAAAGTCATCTTTCCATCCTTGAATTTGTTTGAGCCACTCTGGATGCTCCTGTTTTGGAATAAGTGGTAATAATTTATTGAGTATTGCTTTCACATCCCCAACAACGCTTGCACTAGCTGGCACATTCTTACTGATTTCTGCTGGATCGATATCAATGTGAATAATAGTAGCATTTGGTGCAAATTTCTTCACATCACTAATCACACGATCACTAAAACGTGCGCCTAACGCAATGAGTAAATCACATTCTGTTACTCCAAAGTTAGAAGCTTTGCTACCATGCATACCTACAAGCCCTGTAGATAATGGATGTGTTTCTGGAAAAGCGCCAAGTCCCATTAATGAAGTGGCAACGGGTGCATCTAATTTTTCTGCTAAATGAAGCACTTCCTTATTTGCCCCACTAATAATCACCCCACCACCTGCATAGATCATTGGCTTTTCTGAAACCTTCATTAAATCTGCTACGACTTGAAGGTCATGATCACAAATCGTATCAACTTGTGGTGTAATCATCTTTGGCATTTCATATTCATAATCATAAAGTGCTGCTGTAACATCTTTAGGAATATCTACAAGAACAGGTCCTGGTCTACCACTTTGTGCAATATAGAAGGCTTCTCTAAGCGTTTTAGCTAAGTCTTTGACATCTTTTACAATATAATTATGTTTTGTAATGCACATCGTAATGCCTGTAATATCCACTTCTTGGAAACTGTCTTTTCCAATTAAAGCATTTGGCACTTGACCTGTAATGGCTACCATTGGCACAGAATCCATATAAGCTGTGGCAATACCTGTTACAAGATTGGTTGCCCCTGGACCAGATGTGGCAATACAAACCCCCACTTTTCCTGTGGCTCTTGCATAACCATCTGCTGCATGAGAAGCCCCTTGCTCATGAGCGGTTAAAATATGTGTAATACGATCGCTATTTTTATAAAGGGCATCATAAATGTTTAGTGCTTGACCACCTGGGTATCCAAATACAGTATCTACCCCTTGTTCAACCAAACATTCTATAATGATTTGAGAACCCGTCATTTTCATTTATGCTTCCTCCTAGTCTTTGAATATTGCACCAGTATTTGCTGATGTCACTTGTTTTGCATAACGTGCAAGATAACCTGTTTTAACTTTTGGTTCTGGTTTTACCCAATTTGCTTTTCTTTCTGCAATGGTTTTTTCATCTACATTTAATGTAATGGTACATTTGTTCATATCAATAGAAATAGAGTCACCATCTTCTACAAATGCAATGAGTCCACCTTCAGCTGCTTCTGGTGAAATATGTCCGATACAAGCCCCTCTTGTAGCCCCTGAGAAACGACCATCTGTAATGAGTGCGACATCTTTATCAAGTCCCATACCTGCAATACATGAAGTTGGTTCAAGCATTTCTCTCATACCTGGGCCGCCTTTTGGTCCTTCATAACGAATGACTACAATATCTCCTTTTTCAATCTTGCCACCTAAGATGGCAGCAGTTGCTTCTTCTTCACTATTAAATACTTTGGCTTTTCCAGTATTGACAAGCATCTCTGGTGCAACTGCTGAACGTTTAACCACGCAAGTATTTTCAGCAAGGTTCCCTTTAAGGACAGCTATCCCACCTGTTTGTGAATATGGATTTTCAATTGGACGAATGATTTCTGGATTTTTATTGACTACTTTTTCTAAGTTTTCTGCAATGGTTTTACCTGTTACCGTCATTAATGAAGTATCTAACAGATTTTTCTTAGTGAGTTCCTTCATAACAGCTGGTACACCACCTGCGAAATGAAGGTCTTCCATATGGGTTGCACCTGCTGGTGCTAAATGACAAAGGTTAGGGGTATGGTCTGAAATTTCATTTGCCATATCTAAATCAATATGAATGCCTGCTTCATGTGCAAGTGCTGGAAGGTGAAGCATGGTATTTGTACTGCAGCCTAATGCCATATCTACAGTTAGAGCATTACGGAAAGCTTTTTCATTTAAGATATCACAGATTTTAATATCTTTTTCAAGCATATCCATAACTGCCATTCCTGCATATTTAGCTAAGCGAATTCTATCAGCAAAAACAGCTGGTGTTGCCCCATTACCTGGAAGTGCAATACCTAATACTTCACACATACAGTTCATACTATTGGCTGTATACATCCCAGAACATGAACCACATCCTGGACATGCATGGTCTTCGAATTCTTTTAATTCTTCTTCTGTAATTTTTCCTGCATTATAAGCCCCAACCGCTTCAAATGTTACAGAAAGATTAGATTTTCTTCCATTTACATTACCAGCAAGCATTGGACCACCACTTACAAGTACAGTTGGTAAATTCATACGTGCTGCACCCATCACCATACCTGGTACAATTTTATCGCAGTTTGGAACAAGCACCATCGCATCAAAAGCATGTGCCGTTGCCATACATTCAATAGAGTCTGCAATGAGTTCTCTTGTTACAAGAGAATATTTCATACCTTTATGTCCCATAGCAATCCCATCACATACACCAATAGCTGGAATCTCAATAGGTGTTCCACCTGCTAAACGTACACCTGTTTTAACGGCTTCCGTAATTTTATCCAAATGTGAATGACCTGGCACAATCTCACTTTTTGCAGATACAACGGCAACAAGTGGTCTTTCAATTTCTTCATCAATATACCCCATTGCTTTAAATAAAGAACGATGAGGTGTTCTTCCTGCTCCAACTTTTACGCGATCACTATTCATAACGGTTCCCTCTTTTCTTTATATCAATGTCTATTACTTATCTTCTTTAATAATTGACATCACTAACATGTCACAATCCTTTTGCCTACCCAATGGCGTTTGCAACTAAATCTCCCATTTCTACTGTGCCAACTTGTTTCATGCCTTCACTCATAATATCACCTGTACGATACCCAGCATCCAGTACACTATTTACTGCTTTTTCAATGGCTACAGCTTCTTTTTCAAGATTCATAGAGTAACGAAGGAGCATTGCTGCTGAAAGAATGGTAGCCAGTGGATTGGCTTTATTTTGACCTGCAATATCTGGTGCACTACCATGACTTGGTTCATAAAGCCCCAGTGAATCTTCTCTAAGAGAAGCTGAAGAAAGCATTCCAATAGAACCTGTAATGATGCTGGCTTCATCTGATAAAATATCTCCAAAAATGTTAGAGGTAATCATGACATCAAATTGTCTTGGATTCGCTACAAGCTGCATCGCTGCATTATCTACATACATAAATGAATACTCTACTTCTGGATAGTCTGCTGCAACACGTTTAACGACTTCTCTCCAAAGTCTTGAAGATTCTAGTACGTTTGCTTTATCGACTACACAAACACGTTTATCACGTTTCATGGCTGCATTAAATCCAACTTTAACAATACGTTCAATTTCTCCAACCGTATATTTTTCAAGGTCAGAAGCAAATGTTTTGCTTGGATCTTCCTCGCAAACCACTTTGTTTCTTTCTCCAAAGTAAATCCCACTTGTTAATTCTCTTACGATTAAGATATCTAAACCATCCCCAACGATTTCTTCTTTAAGAGGGGTTGCAAATTTAAGTTGTGGATATAAAATAGCAGGGCGAAGATTCGCAAAAAGTCCAAGAGCACTACGAATACCCAGAAGCCCTTTTTCTGGACGATCGCCATTAGGAAGGTTATCCCATTTAGGTCCCCCTACTGCTCCAAGAAGCACAGCATCTGCTTTTTTGCACGCCTCAATCGTTTCTTGTGGTAATGAACTTCCTGCCTGATCAATAGCAGACCCACCAATGAGTTGTTCGTTAAAGTTAAATGTATGTCCATAAACATCAGCTACTTTTTTTAATACTTTGACAGCTTCCTTTACGATATCTGGACCAATACCATCTCCAGGAAGGGTTACGATATTATAATTCATGGATACTTTCTCCTTATCACTCTTTTATTTGGATTATGCTTGTTTAATCTTATTCACTAATCCACCCTTTTTAATGATTTCTTGCATAAATGGTGGGAAAGGTTGTGCTTGATAAGATTCACCTTTCGTGACATTGGTGATGACACCTGTATCAAAGTTGATTTCTACTTCATCGCCCTTTTGAATGCCATCTGCTGCTGCTTCACATTCTAAGATAGGAAGCCCAATATTAATGGCATTGCGATAAAAAATACGAGCAAAAGTTCTTGCAATCACGCAAGATACACCTGCTTCTTTAATCGCAAGGGGTGCATGTTCACGAGATGAACCACAACCGAAGTTTTTATCTGCTACAATCACATCACCTGGTTTAACTTCTTTAACAAAATTTGCATCAATATCTTCCATGCAGTGCATCGCTAGCTCTTTTCCATTAGGTGTATTTAAATAACGTGCTGGAATAATTACATCTGTATCTACATTATCGCCATAGCGAAAAACTCTACCTTTAGCATTCATGTCTTGATTCCTCCCTAAATTCTATAATGATTCTGGATTTGTAATATAGCCTGTTACAGCTGATGCAGCTGCGACTGCTGGACTAGCAAGATAGACTTCTGAATCCACATGTCCCATACGCCCCACAAAGTTACGGTTAGTCGTTGAAACCGCACGTTCGCCTGCTGCTAAAATGCCCATATGTCCACCAAGACATGGTCCACAAGTAGACGTACTAAATACAGCACCTGCTTCAATTAAATCCGTTACAATACCTTCTTTAATCGCATCCAAATAAATTTGTTGTGTCCCAGGGAAAACAATACAACGTACACTAGGATCTACTTTTCTGCCTTTTAAAATATCTCTTGCCATTCTAAGGTCTTCTAGACGCCCATTGGTACATGAACCAATAACGACTTGATCAATTTTAACTTCTTTTTCTCCGATTTCATCCACTGTTTTTGTATTTTCAGGAAGATGTGGGAAAGCAACGGTTGGACGAATTTTAGAAAGATCAATTTCATAAACCGCATCATATTCTGCATCCTCATCTGCTTCATAAACCGTATAAGGTTTGGTGCTATGCTCTTTCACATATTGTAAAGTCACATCATCTACTGCAAAAATACCATTTTTAGCTCCTGCTTCAATGGCCATATTCGCCATAGCAAGTCTTGAATCCATAGAAAGATTGTGAACCCCTTCACCAACGAATTCCATAGATTTATAGAGTGCACCGTCCACACCAATCATACCAATAATATGTAAGATAACATCTTTACCTGATACATACTTTGCTAACGCACCTGTTAAAACAAATTTTAAAGCAGATGGCACTTTAAACCATGCTTTACCTGTTGCCATGCCTGCCGCCATATCTGTACTACCAATTCCTGTTGAAAAAGCACCTAATGCTCCATAAGTACAAGTATGTGAATCCGCACCAATAATCACATCTCCTGGTACAGCTAAACCTTTTTCAGGAATCAATGCATGCTCAATCCCCATTTGTCCTACTTCAAAGTAATTGGTAATTTCTTTTTCCTTTGCAAAGTTACGAACACATTTACATTGCTCAGCTGCTTTAATATCTTTGTTAGGTGTAAAGTGATCTGGTACTAAAGCAATTTTATCTTTATCAAACACACAATTACAGCCAATTTTATTAAATTCATTAATCGCTACTGGAGAAGTAATATCATTTCCTAAAACTAAATCTAAGTCTGCTTCAATTAATTGTCCTGCAACAACTTCTTTAAGTCCCGCATGTGCTGCTAATATTTTTTGAGTCATTGTCATACCCATTTTACTTTCATCTCCTTATTTTTCAGTTTCACATCATCTTAAAATTTCTTCTTTTTATTTGTTACTTTCTTCATCATAGATCATACTATTAATGGCTGAAATATAAGCTAAAATACTTGCTTCCACAATATCCATGCTTACGCCATGACCATTGTATACTCTGTCTTTATTTCGAATCTTAACATTTACTTCACCTTGTGCATCTGTACCACCTGTTACAGAATTGATAACGAAATCTTCTAGCATAAACTTCTTACCGACTAAACGATCAATCGCTTTGTAAGAAGCATCAATTGGTCCATCATAAGATGAAACGACTTCTTCAAGAATATGACCTGTTTTAGTTAAAAGACGCATAGAAGAGGTTGTTGTAATGGTATTACCTGCATTGATTACAAAACGGTCTAACTTATAAGCTTCTGGGATATGAACCACTTTTCTGCAAACTAATGCTTCAAGGTCACGGTCTGTAATTTCTTTCTTCTTATCTGCTAACACTTTAAATTCTTCAAATGCTTTTGTAAGTGCTTCATCATCTAATTCATAACCCATTGATGTAATCTTATCTTCAAAAGCATGTCTTCCAGAGTGTTTGCCAAGTACCAATTTATTTTCTGTCAGTCCGATAGATTCTGGTGTCATAATTTCATAAGTTTCTTTATTGGCAAGCATACCATGTTGATGAATACCAGATTCATGCGCAAAAGCATTTTCTCCAACAATCGCTTTATTAGGTTGTACTCTTACCCCTGTAATACTGCTTAAAAGTTTACTCGTTTTATAAATTTCTTTTGTATTAATACGTGACTCGATACCGTATAAATCTTTTCTTGTATTTAAGTTCATCACGATTTCTTCTAATGCGGCATTTCCAGCACGTTCTCCAATCCCATTTACCGTACATTCGATTTGCATTGCCCCTGCTTTAAGCGCTGCTAGTGAGTTCGCCACACCAAGTCCTAAATCATTATGACAGTGAACAGAAATAATGGCTTTGTCAATGGATGGGACATTTTCTTTAATGCCTCTAATAAGTGCTGAAAATTCATCAGGTGCAGCATAACCTACTGTATCTGGAATATTTAATGTGGTTGCCCCAGCTTGTATCACAGATTCTAAAATACGATATAAAAATTCTGGATTAGTTCTAGATGCATCTTCAGCTGAGAATTCAACATCACTGCAATACTTTTTAGCGTATTTAACCATCTGGGTTGCTTGCTCTAATACCTGCTCTGGTGTCATCTTTAATTTATAAGCCATATGAATATCTGAAGTCGCAATAAAAGTATGTATTCTAGGAAATTTAGCTTCTTTTAAAGCTTCAGCTGCTGCATCAATATCTTTTGTAAGTGCACGTGCCAAACTACATACACAGCTGTTTTTCATTCCTTTTGCAATGGATTTAACTGAAGCAAAATCTCCAGGTGAAGCAATGGCAAACCCTGCTTCCATAATATCCACACCTAATCGATCCAGTTGATGAGCCATCTCTAATTTTTCTTTTAGGTTCATACTGCATCCTGGTGATTGTTCTCCATCTCTTAATGTGGTATCAAAAATTCTAACAAAGTTTGACATACGAATCCTCCTCCAAAATCTAATTTTTATAGTCTATTACTCATTAATTTTTAAGTTCTTTTTCTCCTCTTTCAAGTGCTGTAAGACCTGTACGAATCACTTCTTTAATGCCATAAGGCTCTAGCATATTACTTAGTGCACTGATTTTGCCTTGGTCACCAGTTGCTTCAATCACAACAGATTCACTTGCTACATCTACAATATGTGCTCTAAAGATATTGGCTATTTCAATGATTTCTGCACGATTTTCTTTGGTAGCAGCAATTTTAATGAGTGCTAATTCTCTATAAATTGCATGATTTTCTTTAAGCTCAATAATTTTAATGACATCTACCAATTTGTTAAGTTGTTTTTTGATTTGCTCTAATGTATATTCATCTGCATCAGCAACAATCGTCATACGAGAGATTTTTGGATCTTCTGTTTCCCCTACAGATAAACTGTCAATGTTATAACCACGTCTGCTAAATAAACCTGATACACGGCTAAGAACCCCTGAATGATTTTCTACGAGTACTGATAATACATGTTTTTTCATTATTCTCCCTCTTTCCTTTTCCTCATTATATTCATCTATTTTCCCTTTAAAATTTTGCGCTACTTGTCAAATCGTTTATCTGTAAAGCTTTTCTTTGAAAACCTTTTGTACTTTATTTATAAAGTGGATTCTTTATCACTTACTATAAATTCAATAAAGAAAGGTCCATCATATTCAAGTGCTTCTTTTAAAACGCTTTCTACTTCTTCGCCGTTTGATACGCGTTTTGCTTTAATCCCATATGCTTCAACAAGCTTTGTAAAATCTGGATTACAATTTAACGCAACACCATGCTCCTTAAGTTCTACTTTTCTTTGTAGTTCTCTTACCATGCCTAAACCACTATTATTAAATAAGATCACTAATGGTTTAACGTGTTCTTGAATGAGTGTCCCAAGTTCAAATAAACTCATTTGGAAGCTGCCATCTCCCATGAGACTAACCACTTTTTTATCTTTATTTCCAACCGCTGCTCCAATTGCTGCTGGAAGAGAATACCCCATGGTTCCAAAGCCGCCTGAACAAATTAATTTTCTATCCCCTTTAATTTCCATATTTCTTACTGTCCAGAATTGATTTTGACCAACATCTGCTACAATAATGGCACGGTCATCTAGTTGCTTTGAAAGTTCTCTTACCACAAGTTTAGGATTAACAGCGCCCTCTGGATGAACTTCTTCCTTATTCTTTTTATGGTCATCAATTGCCTTAGACCACTCTGCGGTATCAATTGGCTTAACAAGTGGTTGCATTTCATTTAATACTTTTTTAGCATCTCCAACGACTGGAATATTGGCGGCTGTAATCTTTCCAATTTCAGCTGGGTCTACATCAATATGAATAATATTGGCATTATCATCTAAAATACCTACATTCGCTACAGCACGGTCGGCAATACGTGCCCCTATAAATAAAATGGTATCTGCATTTTTAAGTGCCCAGTTAGAATGCGTAAACCCATGGCTTCCAATCATACCTTTATTGTATGGATCATTGGTAGGCATTGCGCCTAATCCCATTAATGTATGTACCATTGGTATTTGAGAAGCTTCAATAAACGCTTTAAGTTCTTCTTTAGCATCTGCTAATAAAACCCCACCCCCTACACAAATGAGTGGCCTTTTACTATTTTGTAAAAGCTTCATGGCCCTTTTTACTTGACCAATATGTCCTTCAACAGTTGGTTTATAACCTCTAATATTAACAGTCTTAGGGACATGATACTCAATTTGTGCAGCTTGATAATCCATAGGAATATCAATTAATACAGGCCCTGGTCTTCCAGTTCTCGCAATATAAAAAGCTTCTTTGACAATACGTGGAAATTCTTTTGGGTCTTTAATCAAATAGCTATGCTTGATAAATGGCTCAGTCGCTCCCGTAATATCTACTTCTTGAAAAACATCTCTTCCTATTAAATTAGATTTAACTTGCCCTGTAAAAATAACAACTGGAATAGAATCCATATATGCTGTAGCAATTCCTGTAATTAAGTTAGTTGCTCCAGGACCTGATGTGGCCATGCATACTCCCACTTTGCCAGTTGTTCTGGCATAGCCACTGGCACAATGGACGGCTGCTTGCTCCTGACGGACTAAGACGTGATGAATAGATGAGGCCCTTAAAGACTCATAAATATCAATTACAGCTGCACCAGGATACCCAAATATGGTATCTACATTTTCTTCTTGCAAGCAACGTATCATTACATCAGATAATTTCATGCAGAATCCTCCTTCAACTTTTCAATCATAACATTATTTTTTGATATAAAAAAACCTCATCCCAATAACGGGACGAGGATTATTCCACGTGTTACCACCCATCTTGCTAAATTTGCCACCTTGCAAATTTAACCACTCACTAGGTTCTATCAAACCCTTGCCTATAACGGGGCTTCCGGATATTTCCTACATAGCCAAAAGACGGTTCAGAAATTCTGCTCCAGAGCGAGCTGCTTTTGCCACAATGTTAGTTCTCAGCCCCACTAACTCTCTGAAATTGCTTCTGCAAAAACTCTTCTCTTTCACTGCATTTGAAGATTATTAATAATTTATTAGTATTTTATCAACATTAATTTAGGGTGTCAACCTATTTACTATAATTTTATGTCTAATTTTACAATTTTCTATTTACTATTTTGTATGTTTAAGCCATTCGACAGTCATCTTATGTAGACTGGTTACTTTGCTTATTCATTGATCCCTCCAGTTAGATTGATGCAGCTATTTCTATTGATTAATAGGCTCCAACACCATAAAAAGACCGTTTGATATCGATAGTTTGGCATCGATATCAAACGGTCTTACTATTTTCTACCTATTTTCTAATTGATCTTCTTCTTTCGCCTTCATCGAGGATTTTCTTACGAAGTCTGATTGCATCTGGTGTTACTTCTACTAATTCATCATCTTCAATGAATTCTAAGGCTTCTTCAAGTGTGAAGATTCTTGGTGGTGATAAACGAATCGCATCATCCGCACCTGATGAACGTGTATTGGTTTGTTTCTTTGCTTTACATGGGTTAACGGTCATATCTTCTTTACGATTATTTTGACCAATAATCATACCTGGATAAACATCTACACCTGTTTTTACAAAAAGTGTGCCACGGTCTTCTAATGAGTTAAGCGCATATCCCATTGTTGTACCTGATTCTTGGGCAATAAGTGCACCATTTGCTCTTCTTGGAAGTTCTCCAACATATTCCGTGTAGCCGTCAATGGTTCTTACCATGGTTGCTTCACCTCTTGTTAAGTTAATGAGTTGACTTCTAAAACCAAGAAGGGCACGCGTTGTACAAAGGTATTCAATACGAATATGCCCATTTTCTGGCTCCATGGATTGCATCATGCCTTTACGAAGATTTAATTCATTAATGACTGCGCCTGAATATTCTTCTGGTGTAGAAATGATGACGCTTTCTACGGGTTCTACGAGTTTGCCATTTTCATCTCTGTGCATAATAACTTCTGGTTTAGATACACCAAGTTCATACCCTTCACGTCTCATGTTTTCAATAAGAACAGATAAGTGAAGCTCCCCACGTCCTGATACACGATAACCATCTGTTGTATCCATTGGTTCAACTCTAAGACCCACATTAATTTCTGTTTCTTTTTCAAGACGATCTTTAATATGTCTTGTCGTCACAAATTTACCACTTTGACCTGCAAATGGTGAATTGTTAACAAGGAAGTTCATAGAAAGTGTAGGTTCTTCAATCGTAATTGGTGTCATTGGCTCAACCTTTCCAATTTCTCCAATGGTTTCTCCTATCGAAATATCCGCAATACCTGCAATAACAACAATATCACCACTTGTTGCTTCTTTGACTGCAACTTGTTTAAGTCCTTCATATACCATTAATTTACTAACTTTAGCAGTTCTTGATTGTCCGTCATTATCAACAATTTCCACAGTTTGTCCTTCTTTGATCGTCCCTTTATAAATACGTCCGATTCCAAGACGACCAACAAAGTTGTCATAAGATAAGGCACTCACTTGCATTTGAAGAGGGGCTGCGTCATCTTTTGGATATTCACCCACTTGCTTAACAATCGTTTCAAGTAGTGGCATAATATCTTTGCCTTCATCATCAAGTTCATATTGCATAATCCCTTGTTTACCAATTCCATAAAGAATAGGGAAGTCTAATTGTTCATCATTTGCTTGAAGATCCACAAATAAATCAAATGTCATATCCACTACTTCTTCAGCTCTGTGATTTGGCTTATCAATTTTATTGATGACAAGAATTGGTTTTAATCCAAGCTCTAATGATTTTTGAAGCACAAAACGTGTTTGTGGCATTGGTCCTTCAATAGAATCTACTAAAAGAATAACTGTATCTACTGTGCGGATGACACGTTCTACTTCAGATGAGAAGTCACTATGTCCTGGAGTATCTACAATGTTGATTTTGTAATCTCCATATTTAATAGAACAGTTTTTTGAATAAATCGTAATGCCTCTTTCTCTTTCAAGGTCATTACTATCCATAATACAATCTACGTGCTCTTCGTTAGCTCTAAAGACACCACTTTGATTTAAGAAAGCATCTACAAGTGTAGATTTACCAGCATCAACGTGGGCAATAACTGCTATATTAATGATTTTCATATCACTCATGATTTGATCTCTCTTTCCGTAATTTATCACAATTTAATATTTTAACATATTTTATGTCAGTACTCAATGCTTATATTTATAAACGACTATAGTAATAATATATCCAAAATCACGCCACTTTTAAGCATATCACGATTCATAAAATTGTCTAGTTGTTATATCGACAAATCTTACTACTAAATCTCCATATTCTTGTAGATTATTGCTAGATTTCTTCTCCATGATTTAATAAAAAATGGATTATTTTTTTATATTTATGTGCTTATTTTCAAAAAAGGTATATAATAAGACTATCTGCAAAGGAGGATCATATGAAACTTGAAATTCTTTATGTCTGTGAAAATGAATACAAACCTGTGACAGATATTTTTTGTCAATCTAATACACATGTCCATGATCATATCGAGCTATCGATCATTTTATCTGGTGAAGCTCATTATGTCATAAATGACAAGTCATACGTTATGAAAGCCGGCGAAATGGTTTTATTTAATCCTAGTGTGAGTCATAGCGTGCAAATATTACCACAAGTTAACTATCGTGATTTACATATAGGTCTCAATGGTACTCTTGCTGATTTTGAAATAGATGAAAAAACTTTCAGTGACGGATTTGCCATTATTAATTATCAAGATGAAAAGAAGAAAATACTAGAAATTTGTAAAAATCTTTGCTATGAAACGACTCACTGTAAACTCGAATCTAAACTGATGATTGAAGCCCTTATTATGCAGCTTTTTATTTTGCTCTCACGTTTACTAACTACTGAAACAAATTATCAAACTGAACATACAACCAGCTTAGGTTATCCAGATAAAAAGAAGGTTGTGGACTTTATCACAACCTACATTAATGAAAACTATATGAATGAAATTTCACTTGAAATGTTTGCAAAAGATATGTATCTTAGTCAAGTTTATATTTCTAAAATATTTAAAGAAGAAACAGGACATTCTCCTATTCATTTCTTAATTAAAAAACGTTTATCTACTGCTAAAAGATTATTAGAAACAGAAAATCTTCCTATCAAAATTATTTCTAGTAAAGTAGGCTATGAAGATGCTTATCACTTCAGCAAGCTTTTCAAAAAATATTATGGTTTTCCACCTTCTCAAATTAAGCGAAAAAAATAAAGCAGACCACGCGGTCTGCTTTATTTTTTAGTTTTCTGAGTTTGGAGCACCAACTGGACATGTTGAAGCACATGTACCACAATCGATACATTGATCTGCATCGATTACATATTTGCCATCTCCTTCAGAAATACATCCAATTGGACATTCACCTGCGCAAGCGCCACAACTAATACATTCATCATTAATTATGTATGCCATTATATCTTCCTCCATTTACATTACATATTCATTGCAAAATAATCATACTATCATTATCAAGGCGTGTCAAGAATCCATACCCCTTATAAATTCGCTCAAAATACTAAAACAAATTTAGTGATAATGATCAGCTTTCTTTATTCTCATTAAATTTTAATCGATCTCTTATCTCGTACTCATTAAAACTAAAATTTTCTATGTTATACTATAATTAATACACCACTTTACAAGAAAGTAGTTTATAAATTCCAATAAATACAAGTGACCAAGTCATTCATTTCTGTAAATACT
>CAKVCL010000028.1 GCA_934725855.1 uncultured Cellulosilyticum sp.
TTCTACTCGTTCGACTTGCATGTGTTAAGCACGCCGCCAGCGTTCATCCTGAGCCAGGATCAAACTCTCATAAAAAAATTTGATTAGCAATACATGATTGTTATTGGCTCGAGTTATACTCGTTTACTAGTACATAAAAGATTATTACTAACCTTGTACTCATTTTGCCCTATGGACATTAATGAATCGACTGGTTTTATGGTTACTATTTTGTTTTCAAAGTTCATTATTCATCTAAACTTCTTTGGCGGAGAAGGAGGGATTTGAACCCTCGCGCCGCTACTAACGACCTACTCCCTTTCCAGGGGAGCCCCTTCAACCACTTGGGTACTTCTCCGTGTGGTCTCTTTCCTCATATCCGTTTAGATAACGCAGAGACTGGGATTCGAACCCAGGGAGGTGTTACCCTCGCCGGTTTTCAAGACCGGTGCCTTAAACCAACTCGACCATCTCTGCTTATTCAATTTTCGTCGCAACCGACTCTTAAAATGATACACTAGACAACTTATCTTGTCAACACTTTTTCACTTATTATTTAAAGTTTAGAATGCTTACCAAGTTCTTTAAACTGTTTCCTCGCTAGTGCTTAATTAATATATCATAGCATTTGTCATAGGTCAACACTTTTTATAGTCATAATTTCATTTTTTCAACCCAAAATGCCCATAGGGCCCTTTTTCATCATAGTCCTATGAGCATCTTGTTCTTTTTAGTCTTTCATACTATTTAACTAATTTATCAATTCATAATAAATATCTACAGACATATCTCTATTATAAACTTCATAAACTACACCCGTTCCTAAAATATTCTTCTCTTTCATATACTTTTCAAGCCTTATATGTGCATTTCCAACTTTTGAAAATCCATCTTTGAAATTGACATGCAAACATTTCTTACTTTTTTCCACACAGACGCATTCTCCCTCAACCTTACTCCATTCCGTTTGTGCAATAGGTAAGCAAGTCGTCATTTTAAATTCCATATCACTTTCAAAAACGCCTTCATATTTAATAAAATGTGCCCCTACAACCGTTAACTGCTTCTTGGAAGCTTTTTCGTAAAGTTTTCCTAAAGATGCACCTAATTTCTCAAGTTCAATGTTTTCTTTTATAGCAAGACAATAGTATTCTCCAAAGCAACATTCATCTATTTCTTGCTCTTCCTCTTTTCTTTCTTCTTGGCTAACCTCATCTAGCTTTTTACGTAACGCCATCATTTCTTCTATATTTTGATCAAGCTCACTTTTTTTCTCAGCAATTACCTCTTCTTCTTGTACACCTTCACATAGGATGCCTTTAATATCAGCAATTGAAAAACCTAATCTTTTATATTCTTTTATTTTCTTAAGTCTTTCAATCTGTGTATCATCATAGTAATGATAGCCATTGTTTGCATCCACCTTAGATGAACTAATAAGTCCTTCTTGCTCATAAATCCTTATCGCTTTTCTTCCTATGTTTCCAATCAATGCAAGTTGTCCCCGTGTATACATTATATGGTCACCTTCTTCCAACTTCTTCTTTTCATTAGACCTAGATGTAAAAAAGGAATCCTATATAAAAAATGATGCATATATACTTTATAGCCTTCCTTTTTTACAAAACATTTTACTGCTTCATAAACAAATTCTGCTACATCTTCATTTAATAATTCACCCATACTCTTTTCTGCTATCGTTGGATTTCCTATATGTCCATACTTTCCCATTGCTCTTCTTTGCTTTTTCTTTGAAATCATTTCTTTATCATCAATGGAGGTTATTGGCAATTTGGTATATTCCTTATGCACTAAACTTTGGTCTATTGCAAGCATACTGGATGTTTCTATCCAGCCAGCATGAAAATCATTCCCATGTACTTTTTCCATCTCTAATAGTTTCTTAGGGGTAGAATGTTTGATTTTGAGTTCATTCATTGAAAAAAATGCACCCATAGGTGAAATAGCTTTTACTCCATAGTGTTTGTTTACTTTTTCAACTGCTTTTTCAATTGCAATTTGATGTTCAGGATCTCCATGAGAAGCAATTATAACAATATGATTAAAACCCATATGCACTAGATTATCTAACAATTCTACAGCTACCCAATACGTTGTTTTCATTGAAAAGTGTATATTACCATAAAAAGTATCAACTGAAGCTGTTGCAATAGGAAATGTAGGTAAATAAAAACAGTTATACTGCTGGCGTTCTTCCAATCTTGCCATAGCTTCCTTACTCCAGTATTCACCTTCTAATACATCTGTAGCTAATGGCAAGCATAAACTATGTTGTTCTATAGGTGCCATAGTTACAAAAACAATACTATTAGACTTTTCAATATCCTGAATCTCTTTCCAAGTTAATAGACTTAGATTTTTCATGTTCGTATCCTCACTTTCCTCTTTGTAAAGTAAGGATATACCTGGTCCTTAAGGGCCAAGTCAATACCTATTTATTTCTCCGCTTACCTAGTATACTCTCACCAATCACCAAGTCCTCTGGTGTTGTAATCTTAATATTCGTATATTCGCCTAATACGACGTGTACTTTTTTTCCATAAGCCTCAACAATCATACTATCATCCGTTACTTGAAGTCCTTTTTGATGGGCATTTTCATAGGCGTCTAAAAGCAACTTTTTATCAAAGGATTGTGGGGTTTGAACAGCCCATAATTTTTCTCTCTGAGGGGTACAGTCTACTGTTTTTGTTTCTATATCAATAACTTTAATCGTATCTTTTACAGGTACAGCAACGATAGTTGCTTTATATTGTTTTGTTTTTTCAATGGCTGTTTGAATGACTGCTTTAGAAATAAAAGGTCTTGCCCCATCATGAATCATGACATATTCTATTTCATCACTGGTAGCAACGAGTCCATTATAAACCGAGTCTTGTCTTTCTTTTCCTCCCACAACAATTTTGCTAACTTTGCTTAATTGGTAGCGTGCTACAATTTCCTCTCTCACTCTTTCTACATCCTCCTGTCCTACTACCACAATAATTTCTGAAATTTCATCTACTTTATTAAAGGCTTCTATGGTATGGGCGAGTACTTCCTTATCTCTTAATTGAATAAATTGTTTTTTCACAGTAGTTCCCATGCGTTTTCCACTGCCGCCCGCCACAATTACAGCTGCTATTTTTTTCATTTTGTAATTTCTCCTTTATTCTATTTTTTTGCACTTGGTGGCTCAGTATGCATATCTATTATTTCTATCATCTAATTGAGCTACATTTGTATTAACTGGCTTTCATACAATACTTCATTTATCTTTCATTATAATGTAATCCACTTTACTTGTAAAAAAACTGATAAAAACTAAAGGGAATATGTAAAAATTTAATTGTGCTCCCTAATACTTCCTATTATAATAGATGTAATCTGTTTTTATGACAACTAGGAGGGACTTAAATGAAAACCAAAAATCAATATAATCTCCTGACGTGCATCGCCATGATTGTTGGGGTGGTAATCGGCTCAGGAATATTTTTTAAAAGTGATAATATCTTGATTGCAACTAATGGCAATATTTTTCTTGGCTGTTTAACGTTTATTATTGCTGCCATTAGTATTATCTTCGGAAGTTTAACGGTTGCAGAGCTCGCTGCCAAAACAGATAAGGTAGGTGGCACCATCACTTATACAGAAGATGCTTATGGCAGCGGGGCCGCTTGTGCTTTCGGATGGTTTCAACTATTTTTATATTATCCAACAACACTGGCTGTTGTCTGCTATATTGTAGGCTTATATGTTTGTATGCTTTTTGGTATAACCGCTACATTAACACTTCAAATGCTTATCGGTCTTGTTACTTTCTTTGTATTATTTGTAATCAATACTGTTTCCAAAAGATTTGCAGCTCAATATCAAACGGTTGCAACCTTCATTAAACTCATTCCTTTGTTTTTAATTGGTATTTTAGGCTTTGTTTTTGGAGAACCTAAAATGATTACAGAAGTAACAACAACCGAACTTGCAGAAGGTTCTTGGCTTAGTGCACTGATTCCAATTGTTTTTGCTTTTGATGGCTGGATTGTTGCAACAGCTATTTCTCACCAAGTAAAAGATGCGAAGAAAAATGTACCTTTTGCCTTAATTGTCGCACCACTTATTATCTTAGTAATGTATTTATTATATTTTATAGGAATTAGTTCCTATCTAGGGCCTGATGCGATTATAGCTTCTGGCGATCAACATGTTGAACTTGCTGCAGCTCGTCTTATGGGACCATGGGCCGCTAAAGGAGTTATTATTTTTATCATCATTTCTGTATCCGCTACGGGTAATGGATTTATGGCTGGGCTTTTCCAACTTCCTTATTCTTTAGCCATCAGAAATATGCTGCCTTGTTCAAAACAGCTTTCTAAAATTAATGAACGATTTGATATGCCAATTGCTTCTTGCTTTTTAGGTGGCATCCTCGTTTTATTCTGGATTGCGGTTCACTATGTTACTCAGGCTTATGGCTTACTTCCAAACTCTGATATTTCGGAGATTTCTATTACGCTTAACTATGTTTTATTCATTGCCTTATACTATGAGGTATTTCGCAAAGGGATAAAGGGAGAAATCAAAGGCTTTTTTAAAGGCAAATTTAATCCGATTATGGCTATGTTAGGTTCTATGATTATCTTATATGTAGGACTTCAAAATAAGCTTTTCATTTTATATCTGATCATTTGCCTATGTATCTTAGTAAGCGGTTATCTTTACTACAAAAAAGCATCCAAGGATTCAGATGATGACTTTTCATCTGAGGATATGCTTGCAGTCGAATAATTTTTCTATTATAAAAGGGCTACGTTGCTATATTTTTAGCACTGTAGCCCTTGTCATTTTTATGACGGTTTATCTTAAAAAGTACTTTCTTACAACTTGTCTACTTATTCCTATAGCCAATCCTATTCCAATACAATCTGCTATAAAATCTCTGTAATCACAGCTTCTTTGAGGGACATAAAGCTGAATAATTTCTGTCACGCCTGCAAAAGCAACTAAAAGAACAAATGGAAGCCATAAGGGTGGCATTTTCTTTGTGCTATGCACATAGTCCCAGTAAAAGCATACGCTCACCCCGCCAAACATCCCCAAATGCACCACCTTGTCTATATGTGGTATTGTCATCCCAACTGAGGGGATGTCATCACCAGGCATCATAATGGCTATTAAAACTAATAAAACAGCCAAAATAGTCAACTTATATTTCCAAATCAATTGTTTCATCTAATCCCCTTAATCTGCTAATTTAGCAAATATCATTCGTCCTGCGGAAGTTTGCAGTACCGTACTCACCACAACCTTAATCGTACTTCCTACATATTTTTTGCCACCTTCAATAACAATCATCGTTCCATCATTTAGGTAAGCTACCCCTTGCGACGGTTCTTTTCCTTCTTTAATAACGGTTACAGTCATTTCTTCATTTGGCAGAACGACTTGTTTGATGGCATTTGCTAAATCATTAATATTTAATACTTGTATCTTTTGCAGTTTAGCTACCTTGTTTAAATTAAAATCATTAGTCACTACTTTTCCTTGTATCTCACCCGCCAGCTTTAAAAGCTTACTATCTACTTCACCCATTTCAGGATAATCAATTTCCATGACTTCAACAGGAACAATCTTAGTATTTTTAAGTTCATTTAAAATATCCAATCCCCTTCTACCTCGATTTCTTTTGAGTGAATCGGAGGAATCCGCAATATGTCTAAGTTCATCTAAAACAAAAGAAGGAATGATGATTTTTCCATCTACAAAACCTGTACTTAAAATATCTAAAATACGTCCATCTATAATCACACTCGTATCTAATATCTTGGGCTCACAGTGGGATAATATATCCCCAGTCTTACTAATCCATCCTTTAATTTCACCTTTTTTAACATGCACCAGATAGATTCCAAAGCAGCCTAATCCTATATAAAGTAATAGCACAAAAATTTCACTAATCATATTGCTTCGATTCATTTTAAAAGCATTCGTTACTAAACTTGCCACATATAATCCTATGCCTAATCCTATAATATACATCAGGATTTCCTGCATAGGATACTTACTTAAAAACTTCTCTAGCTTATCGGCTAACTTGCTTCCTATATATCGGCCCACTGAAACATAAATAAGTCCAAAAAATAATATAAATAGGATAATTTCTTTATTCACATAGATTCCGTTAAGCGGTCCCTCAATATGGTTAGGGATAATGCCTAACTTTTGAATTTCCATTATCCCTCCTGTTAAACTAGCCGATAAGACGCCTGAGCACAAAAATCTCAGAATCTTCTCCATGCGTTGCCTCCTTTCCTATCTTTGTCCAAGTGGTAAATTTGGTACTGCATTCAAATCCATCCCCGCCCTAGTTCCTTTCAGATATTCGTAGTAAGCGGCACACCCAATCATTGCCCCGTTATCGGTACATAGAATTAAATCTGGATAATAAAGCGTCTTGCCATTTTGCCTGCACGCCTCATCCATCGCTTCTCTTAACCCTTTATTGGCAGCTACCCCACCAGCTAATGCAATTTTATAAATGCCTTTTTCTTTCGCAAGTGCCATAGTTTTTCCAACTAAAACATCCGTTACACTAGATTGGAAGGCTGCTGCAATATCGGCTGGATTGATTTCTTCACCCTTCATCTTTGCACCATTAATATAGTTTAATACAGCAGATTTTAACCCACTAAAGCTAAAGTCATAACTGCCATCTTGAAGGGCTCTTGGAAATTTAATAGCGTCTTTGTTGCCTTCTTTAGCCAATTTATCAATTTTAGGACCGCCCGGATAAGTGAGTCCAATAGCTCTTGCCACTTTATCGTAAGCTTCACCCGCTGCATCATCTCTTGTGCGTCCAATAATCTCATAAGTTGTATAATCTTTAACATGCACAAGATGGGTATGCCCACCAGATACCACTAAACATAGAAATGGGGGTTCAAGCTCAGGATGGGCAATATAGTTGGCCGCGATATGCCCTTCAATATGATGCACCCCTACTAAAGGTTTATTTTTAGCAAAGGCAATGGACTTAGCTGCCATAACCCCTACTAATAATGCCCCTACTAGTCCTGGCCCATAAGTGACCCCAACGACATCAATCTCATCTAAGGTTAGTTTGGCTTCTTCTAAAGCTTGCTTAATGACTAAATTAATTTTTTCTACATGCATCCTAGATGCGATTTCTGGAACGACCCCACCATATTGTTCATGTAATGGAATCTGCGTTGAAATAGCATTGGCTAAAACTTCTCTACCATTTCTCACAACTGCTACTGAGGTTTCATCACATGAAGTTTCAATAGCCAGTACAGTTATGTCTTTCATTTTTTCTTTCCTCCAACTTTAATTTGTTTCTTCATTTTTCTTGGTTTCTTCATTTTCTTGAGGTTTCGCATTTTCCCAACCGTTGATTTTCCATAGTCCCTCTTCCTTAACCAGCAAATAAGTTCTTTCTAAACTTCCTTGATTAGTGGCATGAAGCACATTAACTTCTGCACTGACTTCCTTGCCATCATTATCTTGAGCGATATAAACCTCATCAATGTTACTTGCAATAAGTTCCATACTTTCTTCACTCATTGACTCACGTTCTTTATTAAGTGCTTCAATCTGCATTTCTTCTGGATTAATCTCTAAAAACTCCAAACTATAGAGTTTTCTAATGGTCTTTACATATTTTTCAGTTTCTTCCTCATTCATAGGGTATTTATAAGCAATTGCCATTAATTCATTATGAATCTCAACGATCTCTTTAACTTTTTCAGGATAACTACCTTCAATCTTTTTGTCAATTTCATCAATTTTAGCTTCTACACTCTTAGATGCTTTATTTTGAATCACCTGTTTATCAGAGTCTCCACTTGGCTGCTTCATCCTTTCTAAGGACATCCAAATGCCTCCACCTACACAAACTGCAATCAAAAGTACCCCAACTAATTTTCTCATAAAACCCCTCCTAAATTTTAAAAACCTCTTCCTTAATTGTCTTCAAAATCTATAGTTGTCATCATTCGGTCAGTTCCTGCTATTGTATTAGGAAAAATCTTTTTCGCTTCGCTAACGTTAATATACGAGGTTGGCAGTGCAGGACTAAAATGGGTTAGCCATAATTCTTTAACCCCAGCACTTTGTGCTAACTTAGCAGCTTCGGAAGCTAACATATGCTTATGTTTTTTTACCTGAGCTAAATAGTCATCATCTGTGTACATCCCTTCACAAATGAATAAATCAGCCCCCTCTATCATTTCCTGTAATTCTTTAGTCGGTCTACAATCTGTACTATAAGCGACTTTAATGCCTTTTCTTGCCTCACCTAATACCATATCTGGTGTATACTGCTTTCCTTCAAATTCAATCGTATTACCTTGTTGCAGCGTCTTCCATATTTTTTGAGGCACTTCATTTGCCTTTGCCTTCTCTACCATAAACTTAGGTAAGCGATGATTCTCTATCGTATACGCAAAGCATTTAACATTATGTGGCACAGGTTGCACTGTAATATGAAAATCACCCACTTGCAAACTTTGCTTTTCATAAGGAAGTTCTATAAACTCTAGTTTAAAACCAATTTCACAAACAACTGTCAGTCCCTCCACCACTCTTCTAAGTCCAGGAGGTCCTATTAATGTAAGGGGCTCTGTTCTCCCTGTATTATTTAGAGTAAGTAGTAATCCTGGAAGTCCTGTTACATGATCCCCATGATAATGCGTAAAACAAATAATATCTAAGGTCTTATAACCCCAGCCTAATAGGCGCATGGTCACTTGCGTGCCTTCTCCACAATCAATTAAAAGTTTTCTGCCATTAAACCGAGCAAGCATAGCCGTTAAATAGCGTTCAGGAAGCGGAAGCATCCCGCCCGTTCCAAGTAAACAAATGTCTAACATAATTTTAATTCCTTTCTTGTATTACTGTTATTATATCCTTTTCGTACTTTTGTTACAATCATCTGTCCTATTTATGTATTTTGTTTATCTGCTGGTCATCTATCTATTTTGTATCGTTATATTTACAAGCTTAGGTTATAGTACAAATATAAATTTCATTTTAATTATCCCCATTTCAAACGCCTATATTCTAAAAGCTTGTATTTTTTCATAGCAAAAAGAGAGTACTTTAAGCTTTTTGACTTTTGTACTCTCTTACCCATACTATTTACACAACTCTGCCGCATAAGCCGCATTTAACCTGTCGATTTCTTCATCTGTATAGTTTGGCATATCCTCTGCCATAAATTCCTCTACTGGAATCTTAAAGCGCGCAATCATTTCATCATAACATGCCTCGCACATATTAAATGCATGACCTGATAAATCTTTTGATGAAAAATAACTCCATGCTTTTCTTACCTCTAAATAATCTTCTCGTGCATTACCGTTAACATTTATTACTCGACCGCAACAATTACAATAGACCTGTTGACCTCTATATTGTTTTGCCCCTTCTAAATGTTCCATAAAAATGGCACCCCCTCAGTAAATATGCGGTTATATTCTTTTTTGACTTATGCTTAATTTTATATTGTTAAGGCATTGTCCCCTCGTTGTATTATAACCTTTTCACCCTTTTTAGTATATAGGAAATTTTATGGAACACCTTGTTCCATTTCTTTTTGTTATATATTGGATATTTGTATGAAAAAGAATATTTATTTCATATTGGCTTATACTAAGTCATGAGATAATTATGATTCCTCCCCATTCCAATTATCTCATAAACCCCAATATTATATAGTTCTTATTCATTTAAGCGATAGCCCCTCTATCGCTTATTTTTTATATTCTATAAAATTACAATCTCCTATTGCTATAACTTCCTGTCTAATTCTAACATATTATGTAAATTATTTCAATTTAAAAATAGTACAACTTTTTTCTAGTGGCTACCAGAATAAAGTTGTACTATATAATAATTTTAATAATAATCTTACTTAGGTTATCTACTAACACTCTTCAGTAATTGAAGGCAAGTTTCCTAAATTATTAGATTCATCTCCATCAGCTAATGAGCGAATATATTCACTCCCATCTTTAGAAGTGGAAACGCCTACATGCTTTAACTGATTTTCTTTTGCCATCTTAATGGCTTGCTCAGTAGAAATGTGCTCGCCAGATTCGAGTTCATAGCCAACGACTTCTCCGCCAGATTTAATGAGTTTTGTAATCGCCTTGGCATTTTCACCGCCTTCAGATACCACTTGATTCACCACATCAGAAAATTTCATATCGCCTTTATAAATATCAGACATTTTATCTCTCCTTTACTTTCTTAGCATATTTTTCTTGCTTATTAATAGCTATTAAATATTTGATATCTTATCTACTCACTAGTTATTATTTAACATATTGCTATATTTATACTACTAAGCTAAAGGATTCAAAATACATCGTATGTCATCAAACGAGAATATAACATAAATGAGCCGCTTACCTCTGTACGGTAAAACGGCTCATTTATCGAAATTTATCTATTCGCCAAGTCTTTCTTCAATAAAGCGTGCTAATTTTTCTGCTTCTTCTTGCATCACTGCTTTATCTTTTCCTTCAATCATGACACGTACAAGTGGTTCCGTTCCAGAAGGTCTAATAAGGACTCTTCCTTCTCCATTGAACTTCGCTTCAAGTGCGTCAATTTGTTCTTGAATTTCTAAATCTTCATTGTAGGCGTGTTTATTTTCATTTTTAACTTTTGCATTCACAAGCACTTGTGGGAATACTTGCATACATCCTTTAAGTTCTGATAAAGGCATGCCTGTTTTCTTCATTACATAAAGTAATTGAATGGCTGTAATGAGTCCATCACCTGTTGTATTGTAATCAAGGAAAATAACGTGTCCTGATTGTTCTCCACCTAAGTTATAGTGATGCTTTAACATTTTCTCAAGAACGTATCTATCTCCAACTCTTGTTTGAACAAGGTTTACACCCTTCTCCTGACTCATAATAGATAAACCAAGGTTACTCATAACCGTGGCTACAATGGTATCTCTTTTTAAGACGCCACGTTTTTTCATATCGAGTCCAACGATGCTAAGGATTTGGTCTCCATCAATGAGTTCACCTTTTTCATCTACAGCAAGGCAACGGTCTGCATCTCCATCAAAGGCAATTCCTGCTTGTACTCTTCTTCCTACCACTTGACTTTGAAGGTCAGCCATATGTGTTGAACCACACATTCTATTAATGTTGATTCCATTTGGCTTGTGATGGATAAGCTCCACTTCTGCGCCTAATCTTTCAAGAGCAATAGGTGCTACTTCTGAGGCTGCACCATTTGCACAGTCCACAAGCACTTTAAGTCCTTTTAAATCTCCTGAGATGGTATTACATACAAAGTCAATATATTTATCAATAACTGAGTGATCCATTTCCCAAGTTCCAATTTCTTCACCAATTGGTAATGGGATATTTTCACTTCTAGATAAAATAATATTTTCAATTTCATCTTCTAATTCATCACGTAATTTATAACCTTCACTATTAAAGAATTTAATCCCATTGAATTCAACTGGATTGTGAGATGCTGAAATCATAACCCCTGCATCTGCGCCTAATTCTCTTACTAAATAAGCGACAGCTGGTGTAGGCACAACGCCAATAGAAATGGCTTTTGCTCCTACTGAACAAATCCCTGCAACAAGAGCAGCTTCAAGCATGGTTCCAGAAATACGTGTATCTCTTGCTACTAAAATTTTGGGTTGTCTTTTTGTTTCTTTCGTTAAAACATATGCTCCTGCTTGACCTACTTGATAAGCAAGCTGACCTGTAAGTTCAGTGTTTGCAACACCTCTTACACCGTCTGTTCCAAATAATTTACCCATATTGATAAGGCCTCACTTTCTTCTGAGGAAATTTTTAATTATCTGTCTTATTATAAACGCAAATGCTATGGTTTACAACTCTTTCATATGATTTACTCATTCCTCAACCAGAAATTAGGCTACATTTTATTACTGTGTGGCTATCCAATCTAGCGCCTCATCTACCCCTTCAGTTACTATCTTAGCACTTACCCCAATAGAAACATCAGGCTCTAAGCTTTCTAAGCTTTCATCCATGTGTTTGATATACTCCGTTGAATAATTTACATTAATTTTACTATTGGGTAATTGGAAGTGCCTTGTATCACCATAGTGGCTCGGTTTCCCTCCTGAATCTTCTCCTACTAAAATGGCATTCGTCTTTTCCTTTAGCAAAATAGCCGTATTCATTCCAGCAGAATAAGTCTTTCTTCCTATAATCACAAACAATTTATTAGGTACATTGAGTTTGCTCTTTTTAATCTGACTTAAGAGAGGTTTAAATACTCGGTCGCTCCCCCCTTGATTTTCTCTCACATCAATTACTAACTTTTCTACATCTTGTGACTTAATCGTATCAAATAATTCCTTTGCAAAAATTTCTGTAGGCTTTTCAGGCATTTGCACTGCACTACGATAGCATACATACATTGTTTTTTGATCTGGTAAATATTCATACCAATAATTATCATAGGGATGACTTTGATAAAAAGGTATTTTATAAACACGTTCATCTTGAATAGGCTGCTGCTGCTCTCTTGTTATAGGCAGCATTAAAACTTTCTCTTTAGTTCCATCAGGCTTTTGAATTTGTAAGGCTATTTCATCTTCTTCAATAATCCCCACAAATTTTAATAATTCTTCAGAAATCATGTAATACATCACTTGATTTTTAAACCAATTTTCATTAGCTCCTGAAAAAAATACGCCTTTAAAAGCATTTGCTACTTCTTCTATGGGGATTTCATTTAAGCTGATGACCTTACTATATAACAACTCTTTATAACGTTCATTTGCATCTACAATATAAATCCCCTCATCATACCAAAATAGAGAAATTGGATACATTTTTTCAACTGATAGATTAACACAAGTATGTGTATCTCCCATTTCAGATACAATTCTTGACATTTCATAATTAATGTCATTGTCTGTATACTTCGGTACTTTTTTCTTTAGTGCTTCTAAACTTCCTTTAAAGAAGGCTTTATCTTTTTTGAAATATAGATTCTTATGCATCTTAGGTAGTGTTTCTTCTAAATAATCTATATCACTTATCCACTTCTCATTTCTATCCTCTCTAATATACTGATCTGGATTTGGTAATACTTTAAACAATCCACACCCTGATAAAAATAAGCTGCATAGTGTCATCAGCAAAACAACTAGAAATCCTCTACTTTTTTTCATCGTTTACGCCCCCTTATGAACCTTCACCATCTTTTTATATTGCTCATTCATAAATATCATAAATACACCAAGGCCTGCTACAAAAACACCTATACCTTGCAACTTAGATTTCAGGAAAGATACATGCATCAATGCTTCAAGTAAACTAACTGCTACCAGACTATGACACATTCCTAAAAGAGCTGGAAGAATAACTGCAATTCCTAACTGTGACAAAATGCCTTTCTCTATCTGCTTTTTACTGATTCCTATTTTTCTTAAAATATCATATTGTTTCTGATCACTATAAGCATCACTTAAACATTTAAAATAAATGGTGCCAATTACTGTCACCATAAAAATAACAGAAAGCACTAACCCCAGAAAATAAACTGCTCCCATGGCATAATATCTTTGCTTATAACTTGCTACATAACAATTCATATGATTTGTATAATCTGGAATATATCGAAGTACATCTCCTATTACTTCTATTCCTTTTTCAGGATGAGTTGTATTTATATTATTTAAGCATTGTTCTGGTAAGCCTAATTGTTTTTTAAGATGCTCATAGGTTGAGTCTGTTACAATCAGTGTATCTAAGTCTCCTATATTAGGCATATTTCCCATAAAAGGAAGTTTCCAGGTTGCATTAAGTGCATATTCTTTACTGCCAATTATGAACGTATGGTCTTCTATTTTATCTGCTGAAAAAAGCGTCTTGGCATGAATAATTCTTGTAACGGTATCTTCCTTTGGCTTAATCTTCTCAATTACCTTACTAGAATAATTAAGTATTTCAAGATTTGCTTTAAACTCACTGTACGGCACAATTAAAAATTCCCTATCACTTGCATTCCCATAGAGTTTATCCGTTACCATTGCCTGCATGAAATGTACCTTATTTTGTGCTGTAATCTTACATTCTGAAGCATTAATAACCTCTATTACTTTTTGATTAATGGTTTCATCTTGATTAAGGTAGCTTAATGTGTAAGGCACTTCAAATTTAATATTATCATCAGCAAACTGATGCAAAATAAAACTCGTCATAAGTGCTGTTAAAGTGGATGCGCATAAAATCGTTGTTGCGGCATAACTTTTGTAATTAGTGCCTAGTCTAAATAATGTATTTGAAAGACTAATCAATCTAGCACCTTTATAACTGATTTTCTTATTTTCAATCAGATGTTTTATTGCCATACTAAAAAAGCCGCTAAACAAAAAATATGTTCCAACACATACGCCGATTAAAATAATAGGCCAATATCCAAAGACTTCTATATTGTTTGTTCTACTTTTTAGAGCAATATAGTAGCCTATTGCAATTCCTAATACACCTAATACCCCTCTAATCATTCTTTGTTTAGGCATGCTTTCTTCTTTTTTACTTGCATTAAGTAGTGTAATAAGCTTGCTGCGGCGTACCAAATAAAGATTTCTACTTGCAATAATTGCTAAGTTAATGACGATAATAATAATTAATGTAATAAGTGGCTTCATTGAAAAATAAAAAGGAATCCCTACATTCATAATCCCAGCGCTTCCTAATATCATAAAAAACAATTTAGACAGCAATAATCCCAACGTACTCCCTACAACTAAAGCAATCCCGCCAACAATGACACTTTCAATGGCAATTACTCTAGCAATCTGTTTTTTTTGAATTCCCATTAGAATATAGGTAGCAATCTCTTTATATCTTTGTTTATAAAAAAAGTTGCTACTATGAAGCATAAAAAACATTAAAACAAAAAATAAAACCAAACTGCACATCATGCCTGCCATATGTATGAGCTCAAGATTGGATTCCATTGCTGAAACATAAGGATTATATTGTATGGCTAAGAAATTATAATAAACTCCTATGGTAAAAATTAAAATCAGCATATAAAACTTGTAGAGCTTTATATTGTTCTTAAACAGCAACCATGCGATCTTATATACTTGCATTTGTATCGCCTCCTAGTACAGCTACCATGTGTAAAATCTTATCAAAGGCTTCTTTTCTATTTTCACTGTTTTCTAGTTTTCCATTTAATTTACCATCTTTGATAAAAATCACTTCATCCGCATAACTCGCTGCCCCAGCATCATGTGTTACCATCATAATAGTGGTGCCATATGTTTTCTTTACTTCTTTAAAACATTGTAAAAGTTCAGTTGTTGCCCTTGAGTCTAAAGCTCCTGTTGGCTCATCTGCAAATAAAATCTTAGGACTAATCATCAGTGCCCTACACACAGCTGCTCTTTGCCTTTGTCCACCAGAAAGTTCATAAGGGTATTTATCTAATTGCTTTTCTATCCCCAAAAGTCTCGCTAACTTTTCTGTCTTTTCCACAATTTTATCAACTTTTTCACCATTTAATGTGAGTGGCAGTGCAATATTATTTCGAATAGACATATTATCCAGCAAGTTAAATTCTTGAAATACAAAACCTATCGTTTCTCCTCTAAATTTAGAAAGTTGTTTTTCACTCATCTTGCTCATTTCTTTCCCATCAATCCATACACTTCCCGATGTAGGTGTATCAATCGTTGATAATACATTCAGTAAGGTCGTTTTTCCTGAACCCGAAGGCCCCATTATTGCCACAAATCGATTACTTTCTATTTGTAAATTTAAGTTTTCAAGCGCCTTGCACTCAAAACCTCCACTTTCATAAACTTTGCACAGATCACGTGTTTCAATGATTTGACTCATTTCATTATTCCTCCCTTAATTATGAGTTACTGATTTATTGTTATAATCCTACCTATAAAGTTTTTCCTATGTCTTGCTACGTTCAATGTCTTTTACATTGTTTTATTTATACTCTTATTATAAAAAAACACCTTAAGCCTATCTATCGCTTAAGGTGACATTTTATGTTATTAAAGTGACATCTTTGTCACTTTGAAATTACTTATTAAATTTGTTCTTTATACACTATATAGTTTTTCTTAACTTCCTTGATGCTCTTTAATCTTTATGTAGTCAGAATGTTTATAAAAAGCCAGTATGAATTCTGTAAACTCTCCTTTCTGACTCTCCACTTGAAACCCTATATTTAATATATTAGCCATACGCTTTGCATAATAAAGTCCCATACCTGTTGCTTTTGTATTGAGTCTGCCATTCGTTCCTGTATAGCCCTTATCAAATATTCTGCCTAGTTCCTCTTCTGCAATGCCTATCCCATTGTCTTTAATGAAAAGATAATAGGCTTTTTCATCTTCTTTACTTTGAATGACTATCTTTCCACTTTCGCCTGTATACTTACTAGCATTGTTTAAAATCTGAGATAGGATATAGATTACCCATTTTTGATCATTAAGCACTTCGTAAGACTCAATCTCAACATCAAGCTCAATATTCTTATTCATAAAAAACTCTGCATTTTCCTTAATGGCTTTTTTTAAAGCCTCCTGCATTTGAAAATACTCCGCTATAATATCTTCGCTATAATGATTGGCTCTTGCCACATATAACATTTGTGTCACACGAAATTTCATCTCTTCCATTTCATAGCTTAGTTTCTCTCTTTCTTCATCAGGTAATCTTTTTGCAACCATTTCACATACTGCTAAATTAACCTTTATATCATGCACCGTTTGAGTTGTGTAATCCATCATATTGTTAAGGCTTTCTCTATAACTTGTTTCTTCCTTAGCAAACTTTTCTTTTTCATAGTTTATAGATTTTTGAATGAAACTAATCTCAGGTAAGTCTTGCCATCTCCTTAATATCTGTTCTATTTTTATATTTTTTTGTATACTTTCTTTTACTTTTTTATAGGCCATTGATATTTTATAATAATGCCACCCTATACATGAAATAAAGATCAAAACGCAAAGTCCATCCATATAGATTAAGTCATTAATGTGAACTTCCTCTGTCATGCTGAGGGTAAAAATGAGATTGACGATTCCCATACACCCTATAAAGCCTAAGATTAGAGTCATTTCCCTTATTAGATAGTCTTTAAATTTCATGATATGCTATAACCTATTCCTTTCTTTGTAGCAATGACATCATGAAGTCCCATTTCTTCAAGTCTACTTCTTAATCTATTTACATTAACCGTCAATGTATTTTCATTAACATAAATTTCATCGTCCCAAAGACGCTTCATCATTTCACTTCTTGAAACAATCTCCCCTTTATGCTCTAAAAGGAGCTTAAGAATTCTAAACTCATTTTTAGTAAGTTCAATTACTTGCTCCTGATAAGACAGGGTCATTTCTTCAATATGCAGCTTCATCTCTTTATATAAGAGGATTTTATTTTCTTTTGTATCCATTTCATAAGTTCTTCTAAGCATCGCTTGTAATTTCGCAATAAGCACATTACTATCAAAAGGCTTTTGAATATAATCATCCCCACCATTATTCATAGCCATAACAACATCCATGCTACTTTCCCTTGATGAAAGGAAAATAATAGGGACTTTGGTAACTTCTCTTAATCTCTTGCACCAGTAAAAGCCATCAAAATACGGCAAGTTAATATCTAGTAAAATAATCTGTGGATTAATCATGGTGGCTTCTTCTACTATTTGTGTAAAATCCTGCATCAAACTTACTTGATAACGCCAACCACTTAGTAAACTAGCTATCTCTTCTGCCATAGACCTGTCATCTTCAATCACTAAAATATGATATGCTTTTTCCATAACTCTTACTTCCCCCATTTTCTACCTTAACCTATCTGTGTTACTTTATTGCACTACTTAAATTCATTTGCTTTACGCTTTTTTTTAATGGTATCTACTTTCTTAATAATGCTAGGTTTATATTTCTCATACTGCCTCTGGGTCCAGTGAAGTGCTATACAGAGGTATCTAAAAATAGACTCTGAGGCAATGGCAAATACCCCTAATAGCATACTGCATTTAAGTGATATCGAGCTGATAGCAAAAAGTCCTTTCATAAAAATAATGCAGAAAATCATTCCCGCTAACATGACGCCAAAAATTGCCCATCTCCAGCTATTCATAGGCTTACTCACACGGTATAAAATCATAAAACCTACAATTGCCATAAGCATGACACTTGCAGTGGATACATCATCTTGTTCTACACCAAATACAAAGCTAAAAATAATGAGTGCACTTACAATAAAAAAATCAGTAAGTCCTGCGGGTAATGCCTTAAAAAGCACATTGCTCATAAAGCGTCCTTTAATACGGCTTGTGTTTCTTTCAAGAGCCAACAAAAAAGCAGGTGTCCCTATCGTAAACATACTAATAAGTGAAACTTGTGAAGGTTTTAATGGGTAACTCACCATAAAAATAATCGCAAATAAAGACATCATAAATGAAAATAAATTCTTTACTAAGAATAAGCTTGCTGAACGCTCAATATTGTTAACCACTCTGCGTCCTTCTTTTACAACCGAAGGCATACAAGCAAAATTAGATTCCAAAAGTACAAGCTGTGAAGCCTGAGCGGCTACTTCACTTCCTGAAGCCATGGCAATACTGCAATCAGCATCCTTTAGTGCCAGTACATCATTGACACCATCCCCTGTCATAGCTACGGTATGACCTGCTTCTTTTAAGGCACTTACAAAGGCGCGCTTTTGATTAGGCGTAACCCTACCAAATACTGTATACTTTTCTACCGCCTCTTTAATCTCCTCGTCTGTTTTTAAAGTGGATGCATCAATATAATGTTGTGCATTAAAAATCCCTGCTTCCTTCGCAATGGTAGAAACGGTTACAGGATTATCTCCCGAAATCACTTTAATCTCTACCCCTTGTTTTCTAAAATACTGAAACGTTCTTTTAGCTTCTTTTCTAATAGGATTGGCTAATAAAATAAGTGCCAGTGGCATAACTCTTTTCGTCAGCGGTTTGCCATCTAACTCACCTTCATACTTAGCAAAAACTAATACCCTGTTTCCTTGGCGGCTTAATTCTTCAATTTGCTCTCCATAATCTGCATACTGCTCTCTTAGTATAAACTCAGGTGCACCTAGTACATAATGTTCCTCTCCAAAGCTTAATCCACTATATTTCGTAGCTGATGAAAAGGAAACGATATGAGTTGCCACCCTCTGTGCTGGCTCTGTAAAATACTCACTCATAGCTTCCATGGTGGCATTATCTTTTGGCATGTTGTAAGCAAAATCACTAATCTGTCTTAAAACCTCCCCTGAATCTTCAAACGAAATAATATCCACAACGGACATTTTATTTTCCGTAATTGTCCCTGTTTTATCCACACAAAGCACATCTACCCGTGCTAAAGTTTCAATGCACTTCATATCATGCACCAATACTTTTTTTCTAGCCAAATACATCACACTTACTGCCAGCGCCACACTCGTTAATAAATACAAGCCTTCTGGAATCATACCAATGACAGCTGCCACTGTGGCTGTTACACTATCTTTAAATGTCATTTTAGAAATGTAGTATTGTTCATAAAACAAAATGCCACTAATTGGAATGATTGCAATGCCTACCGCTTTTACAATCAGATTAAGAGAACGTATCATTTCTGATTGTTCTCCTTCTTTTTGTGCTTTAGCCTCTAATGTCAGCTTAGAAGCATAAGAATCTGCCCCTACCGCTGTGAGTCTTGCATAGCATTTGCCTGAAACAATAAAGCTTCCTGATAGTAACGTATCTTCTTTTCTCTTTTGAATTTCATCCTGTTCCCCTGTAATTAGGGCTTCATTCACCTGTACTTCGCCATGAGTCACAATAGCATCTGCACAAATTTGATTGCCTGCTGTAAAAATGACCACATCATCTTTAACGAGTTCCTCTACAGGAATCTCCTCTTCTTTTCCCTCACGAATGACTGTTGCTCTAGGTGCATTTAATACTGATAGTTTTTCTAAAGTCCGCTTAGAACGAATCTGCTGAATAATCCCTATTAATGTATTGGCAAGAATAATAGGCAGGAAGGTTAAATCTCTATAGGAACCTACCATAATAAGCAGCACTGCAATAATGGCAAAAATTAAGTTAAAATACGTACAGATATTACTAATAATAATCTGTTTTTCTGTCATAGAAGGCGGCTCAATGGGTGCATTTGTCTGATGATTTTCTATACGTTCTTGTACCGCTTCATAGGATAAGCCCATCGGCGTATTATCTTTCATCACGTTAGTTCTTGCCTCTTGTTTGCTATTTTCCATACTTGTTTTTCCCCCTCCCTATTATTTTTTAGTTCATTCTACCCTTTATGTAAAACTACTTATCCTTCAATCCATATTCCTTTTAAGTATAGCCATTTTTTTAGTTTTTTATTATGTCTCTATTTTTTTATTTTGTTCTTAACAATCAGCATAATAACAGTTTACTCACATGCTTACTATGCCGCTCGCCATTTCTCCAAGTATTTCTTCTAAGTCTGCTTCTATGCTAATCGCTTTTTGAATGAGTTCTTGTGGAATGCGTGCTTCTTTTTTATTGATTCGAATCAACTTTGCGTTTTCATACTCTTTCGTCATATTTTCAAAAGGCGTACGAATAAGCTCTGGTCTCTTAGTGCCTGCGCCCAGTTCTAAAAAGACCATCTTCCCCTGCTTATTAGATTCAATGAACCCTCTATAAGCTTCTACTGCTTCACGATCTCCATAATCCTTTTCATCTTCTGATAATTTAACATCTATATTATGCCTAGCTATATCTTTATCTGGGATAAGGTACGCTCCGCAATATTGGCAGCGTGGCACTTTATTAGGTGTAATCTCCAAGTTGCCATGCATACTTTTTATCATCCCATCTAATAAGTCTTTACTTTCATAAGCCTTATGACAGCATGGTTTACTACATTTTAAATAACGGATATCTCCTCTATAAGCAAAAACTCTTGCCTCATCAAAGCCTGTTTTTTGTACCTGTCCATCAATATTCGTCGTGTAAATAAAATAGTTTTTATGACGCAGTAGCCTTAATAAATCCTTATAACCATTACCCACATCTGTATTGTAATTAATCTCACGAATGTATCTTGCCCAAAACCCCCAATATGCTTTTGCATTTTGACTGGATATATTCGCATACATTTCCTCAAGTTCACTGATTTTTCTATAACCCATTCTAAAATAATCACTAAAATAGTCTTTTACTAACCGAGATTTATCATAATCAATTCCACCTGAAGCTGAAAGTCCACCACCTATTCCTACGACTATGGCATCTGCTTCACCCAGCCATTTTCTAATGGCTATGATTTCTTGTGAATAGTCTTTATGCTTTTTAAATAATTTCTCTAGTATCATTCATCTCACCTTCTTTTTAATGCGCCCTAACCGATTTGCTTTTTTATCTTCTTAAACAATGAAACAGGTATTGCCCTAATCCCTTGCAATACCTGTTGTTCTATAGCTTCTTCTATCTTATTACGCTTTATAAGAATCTGCTAGTTTTTTGAATGCAGGAAGTGAACGCATAATCATAGATTCTTCTACACAGTAAGAAATTCTTACATAACCAGGGCATCCAAAATCATCTGCTGCTACAATGAGTAAATCATAACCTTTTGCCTTTTCGCAGAATGCTTTTGCATCCTCTTCTAATGCCTTTACAAATAAATAAAAAGCACCTTGAGGATTCACACACTCATAACCATACTCTGTTAAATTTTTATAAAGGATATCTCTATTTTTCTTGTATAAGTCAATATCACCTGTTTGACCCACGCATTTTTCAATCACTCTTTGGAATAAACTTGGGGCACATACATACCCTAAAGCTCTACCTGCACCACAAACTGCCGCATACACTGCTTTGCTATCTTCTACTTCATCTGGTACTAATATGTAGCCAATACGTTCACCTGGAAGTGAAAGGGATTTACTATAAGAATAGCATACCAGCGTATTGTGATAGAATTTTGTTGCATAAGGTACTTCTACCCCATCATAAGCAATTTCTCTATAAGGTTCATCGCTAATGAGCACAATTGGATGATTGTATGCTTTAGATTTTCTTTCTAATAAAGCTGCTAATTTTTCAAGGGTTTCTTTTGAATAAACCACGCCAGATGGATTATTAGGTGAATTAATAATAATCGCCTTTGTTTTTTCATTAATTGTTTCTTCTAAAGCCTTAAAGTTAATTTGGAAGTCCTTTGTATCTGCTGGCACCATCTTAAAAATTGCCCCTTGCCCTTCAATAAATACACGATACTCTGGGAAGAATGGTGCAATCACCACAAACTCATCTTCTTTAGATTCTGTAAGAGCTTTAATGCAAATACATAATGACGCGGCTGCTCCACAAGTTATATAAAAGTTATTAGGTCCTACATTTAATCCATAAGTTTTATTGAGATAGTTAGCAATAGCTGCTCTTGTTGCCACACTACCTTGTGCTGAAGTATAACCATGAATATCTGAAGAATTGACTGTATCTAAAATTTCAATAATAGACTCTTTCACACAAACTGGAGAAGGGACAGTTGGATTGCCAATACTAAAATCAAATACATTTTCTTTTCCTACCACTTCAGCTCTTTTCATCCCATATTCAAATAATTCTCTGATGGTGGAACGCTTGCTTCCTAAACCATACATTTTTTCTGAAATCATTTTTTCCCCTACCTTTGCTCATTTTCTCAAACTCAAATCTATTTTTCATCTTATTTTTATATCATAACTCATTTTCTAATGATTTTAAACACTCATTACTTATTCAAAAGTCATCTCATAACTGCAGCTAAATTTTTCTTTTGCTTCAAGGCTAATAAAATCTTTTTTCTCACTAAGTTCATCACTATTAGCTAGGTAATCCGTGTGCCCCATCCATGGTTCAATGCAAACAAAAGGTGCACCTCCAACTGGTGACCATAAGCCTAAAAATGGCATTTCTTTTCTATTCACACTGACGCTATGTGAATTTTTAAAAGTTTTTAAAGTTACCTTATCACTTACTACTTTAGAAAGTATAATGGCATCCTCTTTAAAAAGTTCTAATGATAAAGGCACCACCTCAGCATTAAAAGCTTTTTCTTCTCCTGTTAATAAAACATCTGGTGTTGCAATCAGTCTTGTAGCCCCTACTTTTTCAAATTCAAAATAATAATCTTCAAATTGTTCCCCTTCAATCAGTGGACAATTAAAAGCAGGATGCGCCCCTATGGTAAAGTACATTTTAGTCGTACCACAGTTTTCGACTTCATAAGTGACTTTTATGGTGTTTTTTATAAGTGTATAGGTAATGTTTAGCTCAAATTCAAAAGGATATTTTTCTTTCGTTTGCTCATTGGCATATAAACAAAATACTAATTCATTTTCTTTTTGAATCACTTCATCAAATGTCATATCTCTTGCAAACCCATGCTGTGTTAAATGATATTCTTTTCCTTCATATGTATAAGTATTGTTATTAACTTTCCCTACTATTGGAAATAAAACAGGTGCTTGACGTCCCCAGTATTTTTTATCACCACACCATAAATACTCTAAGCCTTCTTTATTTTTTACACTTGTGAGTTCAGCCCCAGCGTTTTTTGCTGTCACTGTTAAATATTCATTTTTTAATTGGTATGTCATTGTATGCCTCCTAAATTTTATCTTTTAGTATGCTTTTATATTATTTCATTATACCATGCCTTTTCCATCTACTAGTGCATCTTTTATTGAAATAGACTGAAAAAAAGTAATCAAAAAGCACCTCTTGAAAATTAAACAAATAAACGAATAAATGTTCTCTCTTCAAAAGGTGCATGATTTTATTTTGATTGATTCTTTAAGAAGTCTAAGTTCTTTTGGATTAAATCGCATCTTTGTTTCACACAATCCACAGAACGAAGTGGATCAGTTGGTGTATTAAAGGTATAATCCACTAACTTTTCAATCGTCGTCGTTGCTACATGTAGTCTAGTATCAGCTGTTGCATAATAGATGTATACATCCCCATTATCACGTGCAATGGCTCCATTTGTAAATGCCACATTACCCACATCGCCAATAATCTCAAGCTCATGTGGTGCAATAAAGAAACCAGATGGCTCTGCTATCACTTTAGATGGATCATCGAGTGCTGTAGCAAAGACATAAATGACATATCTAAGTCCTGCTGCTGTATTTCTTACACCATGTGCAATATGAATCCAGCCTTTTTCTGTTTTGATTGGCACAGCCCCTGCACCATTTTTAACTTCGGTAATCGTATGGTATTTACGTCTGCTGGTAATAAGTTCTTCTTCGATATATGCCTGAGTAATATCATCACATAATCCAAAACCAATTCCTCCGCCACTTCCTGTATCAATAAAGCTGTCTTGTGGTCTTGTATAGAAAGCATATTTACCGTTTACAAACTCTGGATGCAAGACAACATTTCTTTGTTGTGCTGATTTGGTTTTAAGATTAGGAAGTCTTTCCCATGTTTTAAGGTCTTTTGTTCTGACAATTCCAGCTTGTGCTACAGCTGCTGATAGCTCTGGGTCATCTTTATCTTTACTTTCAGAGCAGAACACGCCATAAATGTAACCATCTTCATGCTTAGTCAGTCTCATATCATACACATTGGTTTCTTCCTTTTCTGTATCAGGAAGTAAGATAGGGAAATCCCAAAATCTAAAATTATCCACACCATTTGGACTTTCAGCCACTGCAAAGAATGATTTTCTATCGTTTCCTTCAACCCTTGCTACCACATAAAACTTACCATTTAATTCAATCGCCCCTGCATTAAAGACTGCATTAACCCCTAATCTCTCCATAAAAAATGGATTGGTTTCTGGATTTAGGTCATAACGCCAGATAAGTGGTGCATGATGTTTGGTTAATACGGGATTCTCATAACGTGTGTAAATCCCATTATACTCATCTATTGGACGATTAGGTTTTGTGATAAGTGCTTCGTATTTCGCACTTTCTCTTTGATAATTTTCATTAAAACATGTTTTAGTCATCAATTTTCCTCCTCATTACTTCTAAACACATTCTACCATTATGATATGGACATTTCCATGGTTCAACGATCGGATAAGTTATATTAGGTTTATTTTCTGCACTTAGCTGCCAATACCATTCTGAACCTTCTCTCGGATCAATGAAATATTCTTTTATGTATGCCCATTCCTTAAGTGCACTTTCTTTAAATGCTTGATCTCCTGACTTTTCATAAGCATTTAAAAATCCCACTACGGTTTCTGCCTGTACCCACCATATTTTCGTTTCATCAATTTCTTCATTAAAGCGCTCATTATTAAGCGTGCCCACTTTTATTCCTTTTTCGCTTATAAACTCTTTAAATGCCACTTCTTTCACTTTATAAGCAATCTCTATCGTATATTTTTTGATTTTCTTGGTGAGCTGCTCATCACCTAATACTTCAGCTGCACGGTCAATGAGCCAAGCTGCTTCAATATCATGTCCATAAGAATGCATATCAGCAATGGAATGAAGCTTGGTGTCAAAGAAAACCTCCAATTGCTTCTTATCTGGATTATATACTTTTTCTTCTACCATCTCTAAGATAGCTTTTAAACATTTTGCCACTTCTTCTTTATGACTCACACGATACAATTCTGTATACGCTTCTAGCACATGTAAAATCGTGTTCATCGTTTTCTGGGCTACTTTACCTTCTGCTATCATATGTGGATCATCACAAAGTTTTTGATTATCAATCAAGTGCCACTGTCTATCAAAGGCTTCTAAATAACCATACTCATCTTTGCATCCTGTTTCAATACGATTAAATAGCTCCATTGCTAGCATCAATGCTTCCTCATTTTTAGAAGCTTCATAATAAGAGGATAAAGCATAAATGGCAAAAGCTTGATTATAAGTATGTTTCATATCTTCTATAGGCTGCCCTTTATAATCTAGCATCCAATAAACGCCACCATAGGTATGATCGATACAATACTTTTTCATAAATTCGTAAGCATGTATTGCATTTTCTAGTAAAGCCTTCTCTCCTAATGCCACGTAAGCATTAGAAAAGAACCACATAATTCTACTATTTAAAATACACCCCTTACTTGCCTTTTGATCTAAGACTAAGTCATAATCCATATAGCCATAATAGCCACCAAATTCATCATCTCTAAGCTTCGTCCAAAAAGGAATGATTTTATCACACAGATGTGATTTAACTTCTGATACTAGCACTGAATCCACCTTCTTTATCTGTTATCTTTTTGATGTTTTTAATTTTTTATTCTGTTTCGCCAAATTCTACAAAGCACTTATAGCTTACTATCTTCTACCTATTTCTGTGTCGTTCTCTGTGACAACGCTATGTGCTTTAATGTAATCCACTACTAAATCTACTTCTGTAAAGGCAAGCCCTACATAACTATCTGCTGCGCCATAGTAAATCGCAATTCTACCTGTTGCACTATCGCAAATCGTTGCACATGGGAAGCATACATTAGGCACAAAGCCTCTTTCTTCATACCATGCTTCAGGTGTTAATAAGAAGTTCTCACATCTATATTTAACAATAGATGGATTATCAATATCTAAAATAGCACCACCAATACTATAAACATAACCATTACAAGTTCCAGCTACCCCATGATAGAATAATAACCAACCTTCACTGGTTTCAATAGGTGCTGCACCCCCACCAATTTTAAGTGATTCCCACCATTCTCTGCTCTTGCTCATGACATGTCTGTGTTTGCCCCAGTAAACCATATCTGGACTTTCACTAATGAAAATGTCACCAAATGGTGTATGACCTGTATCACTTGGTCTACTAAGCATCATAAATTTACCATTTACTTTTCTTGGGAATAAAACTGCATTTCTGTTATATGGTAAAAATGGATTTTCAATTCTTGTAAAAGTCTTAAAATCTGTTGTTTTAGCAACACCAATGGCTGCACCATAGAAATCTTGGCACCACATGATATAATAGGTATCTTCAATTTTTACAAGACGTGGGTCATAAGCATAAATTGGCATAAATGGATTGCCATCTTCATCTACAAATGGTATTTTATCTTCCTCAAAGTTCCAGTGAATACCATCTTCACTTCTTCCAAGGTAAATAAATGAAATACCATTGGTTTGTTCCCCACGGAATACCCCAATAAACTTTCCTTCATAAGGCATAACTGCACTATTAAAAATTCTAGCTACACCCTTTACTGGATTTCGATCAATAATTGGATTTTCTGTGTAACGCCAAACAGGGGCATTGACTAAATTGCCTGGGTTTTCTTGCCAAGGCATATTACTTACTTCTGGACAGATTAATTGTACTTTACTCATCTCTTATCTCCTTAATTTTATACTCTCAAACTATTTTAATATTTAATATACTTCTCAATATTTCTTACTATTAGCCCTTTACTGCTCCCATTGCTAAACCGCTATAGATATGTTTTTGGCAGAAAATAAAAATAATAAGTAATGGGATAATCGTAATAATAACACCTGCACAAATATAATTGTATTGGCTACCATATGGTCCTGTGAATGTATACAATGATGTAGATACTGTAACTAACTTTGTCTTATCTTGAAGGTACAAGCTTGACATATAGTATTCATTGTAAGTACTTACCCCTTTTAAAATCATGCAAGTAACAACAGCTGGTTTTAATAATGGTAATAAGATCTTAAAGAAAACACCAAAATAAGTGCAACCATCCATAATTGCGGATTCATCTAAGGACACAGGTAAATTTTCAAAAAACTGAATAAATATGTAGATGGATATAATATCCGTTCCTAACATCGCAATAATGTAACCATATAAATGATTAATTAAATTTAATGAATACATGATTTGATAAACTGTAACTTGTGTAGCAACCGCTGGAATTAAACTTGCAAACAAAAATAGATTTCTAATTAGTGCATTTCCTGGGAATTTAAATCGACTTAAAACATATGCAAGCATCGCACCAATCATAATAGAGCCACATATTACGCATACCATGACGATTCCTGTATTTCTAAATGCAACTAACATCTTTGCTTTTGTCCAAGCTATTTTAAAATTCTCAAAGTATAACCAACTCTTTGGCAAAGTCATGACATTGGTTGTTGCATACTCATCGTTTGTTTTAAAAGCCGTAATAAAACAAACCACTACAGGTACAACAGATATAAATGCACCAAGACAAAGTGCGAAATATTTAAGAACAACCAATACAACATTCTCTATTTTTTTGCCCACACTTAAACTACTTTTTACACTACTTGTTTCTATGCTTGCCATATTTATGCCTCCATTCTCTTAGCTGCCAAGGCATTTGCTTTTTTTCTTGCTTTCTTAGCTTTTCTTGATTCATCTTCATCCCCATCATTAAATAGGTAGTTCATTATTACTTTTTGAAGCACTGTAAGTACAATGATAATACCTAAAAGAACAACTGCCATTGCTGATGCGAGTCCAACCTTTTGAATTTCATGAGCAATCTTATGCATTACATAGAAGTATGTAGCGGTTCCCATTGTCCCTTTTGTAATAACAAAAGATGGTTCAAATGCACTTAATGACCCTGATACTGAAATAATCAAATTTAAAACAACAATAGATTTAATGCTTGGTAAAATAATATATCTAAATCTCTGCCACTTATTGGCACCATCTAAGTCAGCTGCTTCATACATTTCTTGATCAACAGACATCATTGCACCAATAAATAGTACCATATTTTGTCCCATATAACGCCATATGGATGAAAATACTAACGAAAAGTTGTTAATTCTCGTATCCTTTAACCAATAAGGTAATTTTTCTGGGTTAAATCCAATCCATGAAAGAAGTGTATCTAGCACAAATCCTCTTGTATAGAAAAACTTAAAAATAAATCCTACAGCAATACCACAAATTAAAGAAGGAAAGAACATAGCTCCTTTAAAGAAGGAACCTCCTTTGGTTTTAAAGCTTAATAAACTTGCAAAAAATAGCGCTGCGGAAAGCTGTACAACTGAGCCAATCATATAGTAAACACTTAACTTAAGTGCCTTAAAACAATCATCTCTTTCAAAAACTTGCACATAATTTTTAAGACCAACAAACTTTCTTGCTCCAATATATTTCATATCATAAAAACTAAATTCTACCATTTTTACAAATGGTAAATAAGTAAATAAAGTGAGAAGAAGTAATGGCACAAACATAAAAGTAACAATAACAAGAGGTTTTTGCCATTGTCCACTCTTGATCCATTTATCCAATTTACTGTTTTTTTCTACTGTCCTGCTCTGTGTACTCATACATCCTCCTATTTTAATAGAAGCCAGAGACGCTAGAACGTACTCTGGCTCAATTATAAACTACTCTATCTAGTGGATCTGGTAGCCATTAATACTTAATCTCTACTCCTAAGGATTCTTGCGCTGCTGTCCATTTTTGGTTCCATTCATCCATAATTTCATCTAAGGTTTGTGATCCTGTTAATGCTGCTTCAAGAATTGCACTGTCTGGATCATTTACAGTATTGATTCCTGTTTCTGCTTCTGTGTTAATGTCATCAAATAATGTTTCTTCACCTTCTAATGCTGGATTATCAGATACAAGGTCAATTCCTTCAAATGAAGCAAGTGTTGCTGGGAACTCAGAACCTTTAACAATTGGAATACAACCTTGATCGAAAGCATAGTTAGATTCTTCAGTTAACCATTTAATAAATAATTTAGCAGCAAGTTTATCTTCATTACTTGCTTTTACATTTACACCATAGCAGTAGTCTGGTGCTGCTGTTGCATATTGTTTACCATCAGCTTGAGTAATAGGGAATGGCATATATCCAATATCATCTGGGTTATCTCCTGCACCTTGCATTTGAGAAACAGCCCAAGAACCAAGTACCATTGTACCGATTTCTCCTCTATTGATCATTCCTTTACAACCTTCCCAGTCAGTTGTAGTTGGATCGTCTTCGATTAATCCTCTAGCTGTAGCTTCATATAATATGTAGTAAACTGCGTATGGACCTGTCATATCATCTCTCTTAGAGAATGGATTGCTCATATGTGGTAATTTAACTTTCATAAAGTCTGCATCACCTGTTGCAGAACCACCTAAGTAAGCATCCCATGCACCCATTGTCCATCCAGCACTGAAGTTAGAGTACATTGGAATCGCACCAGTTTTATCTTTAATTGTTTGGAGTGCTGCTAAGAAATCATCTGGTGTTTTTGGTAATTCAGTAATTCCAGCTTCTTCAAATACTTTCTTGTTATATACAATACCTTGAGCATTAGCGTCACAAGGGATACCATATACATCACCATTAAATGTTTTATCAGTTAACATTAAATAATTTTGACTTAATGTATCATAGCTTCCAAGTGGTGCGAAGTAGTTTGGAAATTCTGCTTTTGTGATGTTTGGTATTAAGCACATTGTTCCCCAATCATCTGTTGTAAGTCTTACTAATACATCACTTTCATAATCTGTAATGCCTTGAATATCTAATGTAATGTTAGGATAAATTTCTTTGAACTTAGCTTTGTAATCTTCATAAACAGTATCTACAATATCTGTTCTACATGTAAGGAATGTAACAGATGCTGTTAAATCTGAATAATCACCAATATTTAACTCATCAAGTGTTGCATCATAATTAATATCCCCACCAGCTGATGCATCAGCTGTTTCTTCTGATGTACCATCTGTCGTTTCTGTAGCTGCTGCATTACTACTATTGTTTGTACTACTAGAATTACCACATGCTGTCATAGAAAATACCATACCAGTTGCAAGTACTAAACTAGAAATTTGTTTCCATTTAATCATCATATTTCCCCCTTATTTTTAAATTATAAAAGTTATAAATTTAAATTGCTTTTTAACTTAAATTAATTATACATTTCTATTTTTTTAATTACATCACACTATATTTTTATTTATCACTCTTTATTGTACATTTTGTTTATTTTTAACTCAATTAGTTTTATTTTATCTACTGTGTTGTCTATTTTTTCTACATTTTCTATTTCACATCTGCTCTATTTATTTGTTTTCTTAACTAATTAGTCCAATTTATCACTTAAATTAACTATTTGATTTATTAATAACTTACTCACTAAGTTTCTGTTTCTTTCTATCCCCCTCTTATTATTGATTTAACATTGATTATATTTTATAATTATTTAACGATCCACTTTAGGAGGTAACTATGCATTCACATCATTTAAATTCTATTTTTACAGCACTTTCTCCTTTTCCATCTGATTATGAAGTGGCTTTTCAAAGTCATTCCGACTTTGCACAAAACAATCTTTTTTACTTGGATTTTATTCAAGAAATAGATGTTCTTTTTCCGTTTTCATTAGAATGTAAATCTTTTAATGGTTATCTTATGATTTATACCAAAGCTGGCAATAGCTTATTAACTTATGAAACAGAAAGCCTCACTTTAGAACCCAATACTATTTTACTGATTAATTGTAATGCTTCTTTTCAATTAGAATTAAAACAAAGTAATTGTTGGAAGGCTGACTTATTAATGCTCAACGGCCTAAGCATTGCTTCTTATTATGAATCTATTACTTCTCAAGGACAGTATCTTTTTGAGTCACCTCCAGCTTTAAATACTTCTTTGCTTATTCATAAGCTTTATGAACTGTCAGAAGACCCTACACAAACCAATGAGTTTGTTATTTCAAAAATCATAACCGATTTACTAACCAACTTAGTACTTACAAAAGAAATGAATCAAGCTTCTTTGCCAAATATCCCCAAATATCTCCTTCAACTCAAAGAATACTTTGATTCAAAATACCATTTACATATTAATTTAGATGAGCTTGCCCAAACTTATCATGTGAGTAAGTATAAGATTATTAGGGATTTCCATACTTACTATCATTGTTCTCCTATTAGTTACTTGATTGATAAGCGTCTCTCTGAGTCCAAAAAATTACTTCTTGAAACGGATGACCCTATATGTGAAATAGCTTGTCTAGTGGGTATTGATAACATTAATCATTTTACCAACCTATTTAAAAAAAGTACTGGACTCACTCCCAGCTCTTATAGACGTAAGTGCCGCATTGACCTTTCTGATTACAATAAATAAAGCTACAAAAGAGAACGCCTTTGCGTTCTCTTTTGTAGCTTATTTTACTTTCTTTTTCCAGTTGTTTCTTTGATTATCATATGTCCAGTCACAATCTGAACCCCTTTTACATAGTCCTTATGATTAATCTTTCTTAGTAGTGTTTTGGCACTCATTTCTGCCATTTTATAACGGTCTACATCATATGTCGTAATGTTAGCATTGGCTATATTCGTATACAAATAATTATCAAAACCTACTACGGAAGCATCTTCTGGAACTTTAAGCCCTCTATCCTCCAATAATTTAATCATCACCTCAGCTATAAAATCATTATTACATGCAAATGCTGTAGGAAGTTTTTTTGGCAACTCAATTTTGTGAATTACATTCTCTAAATCTCTGTCTTCAATAATCCATTCTTTATGTACCTCTATGCCATTTTCTAATAAGGCTTTTTGATATCCAAAATAACGATCTGTGATACTACTTGTAGCCAGTGGTGTTCCCACAAATCCTATTTCTTTATGACCTAATTTAATCAGATAGTCTGTTAGCACATACATGCCATAAAATCCATCTGAAATCACTGTATCATATTCCATGTGTGTATCATAAAAGTCTAAAAAAACAACTGGAACTTGTTTATTCTTCCAGATAAACTCCGAATAGTGATTGTTCACTTGCCCAATCACTATGATTCCATCTACTTTTTCATCTTGAAGAACTTTTGGCAAACTGCACTGTTCTTCAGCTTCTCCATCGATGATTTCTAATATGGCATAATAGTCTTTTACTTGTAATATCGTTACTAAATTTTGATAAATCGTCCAATAAAAAGAGGTATTATTCCCAACAAATCTCTCTGATATGATGATGCCAATATTTCCTGTGCCTCTTCTTTCTCTAGCTTTTTGAGAAGAAATAGGAATGTATCCCATCTCTGCTGCCATTTCCTTAATCTTTGCTCTTACTTCTTCACTTACTCCGCTTTTATCTGAAAGTGCTTTGGATACCGTTACACTGCTTACACCCACTCTTTTAGCTATATCTTCTAGTTTTACTGCTTTTGCCATTATACTCCCACCTTTCTGTCCACCTTGGTATTCTATTTTTAGCAGACATTCCAGTCTCTTTTTAACACATCAGCTAAATGCGCACAACAGTTACTCAGCTATTAAATGGCGTAGCATTCCTTTAAAATCTCCCATTTGGCGTTCTAAATGAATACCTGCATACATTAATGCTTCACCACTATATCTTTCTCCTGTTTCTTCTATTCGATAAACCTTATGAGGGTCTAACCCTTTAAGTTGTATTCTCCTACTATGATAATTAGCTTCTGCCATCACTTGAATAAATGTTACCAAGGCTTCCTGTTTATCTTTTGATACCACCATCCAAGAATCATAATAATGATTCTCGCTATAAGAAGCAATACGGAAATAGTCTCCTTCTCTTACAAGATCATTATATTTATGATACATTTCAATTTGATTTGGAATCATCTTTCGATCTTCTTCTGGTATGCGCGTCACATCCAGTTCATATCCGAAAGTACCTGCTAGTGCCACATAACCTCTCGTTTCAAACGGTGTGACTCTTCCTACTGAATGATTTGGACAATCACTTACATGTGCTCCCATACAAGAAAGTGGATAAACAAGCGCCGTACCTTCTTGAATCTTTAGTCTTTCGATTGCATCTGTGTCATCAGAACACCAGATTTGAGGACTGTAATATAACATACCTGGATCAAATCTAGCTCCACCACCTGAACAGTTTTCTAGTAGTAAGTGTGGAAAATCATGAGTCAGCCTTTCTTGAAGCTCATAAACACCCAAAACATAACGGTGATAAAGCTCTCCTTGGTTCTCTTTACCTAAAGCAAAACTTCCAATATCCGTGATTTGTCTATTCATATCCCATTTCACATAGGTTATATTTGCACTTTTTAGCACATCGCTTATCATTTCATAAACATAATCTCTTACTTCTTTTCTAGAATAGTCTAACACATATTGACATCTAGATAAACTTCCCTCGCGATTTGGAATTTGAATCGCCCAATCTGGATGTGCCCGATAGAGATTAGAATCAGGTGAAATCATTTCAGGTTCAAACCAAATCCCAAATTTCATCCCTAGCTTATTGACCTCATCTACTAAATGCTTTAATCCACCATTTATCTTTTCTTCATTAACTTGCCAATCTCCTAAAGAGCTGTCGTCATTACTTCTCTTTCCAAACCAGCCATCATCCATGACAAGCATTTCAATACCTAATTTAGAAGCTTCCTTTGCAATATCTAATAATTTTTCTGTATTAAAATCAAAGTAAGTTGCTTCCCAGTTATTAATCAAAATCGGACGCTTTTGGTGAACATACTCACCTCTAAGAAGATGATTACGATAAAGGTCATGGTAAGTTCTTGACATCTTTCCAAGTCCTTCATTGGAATATACCATAACGACCTCTGGCGCGGTAAATACTTCTTCCCCATTTAATGTCCAAGCAAAATCATAGGGGTTAATTCCCATAACCATACGAACTGTATTAAATTGATCAAGTTCTGTTTGTGCCATGAAATTACCTGAATACACAAAATTAAAGCCATAAACTTCACCCTGCTCATCATTCGCCCCTTTAGAAACGACTGCCATAAATGGATGATCTTGATGGCTAGATTCTCCTCTAATAGAAGAAACACACAATTTGCCATGCCCAATCGTCCTTCTTTGAATATGACGCTCTCTTGCCCATGAGCCATGAAGCGTAAGCATTTCATAGTCTTTATTGTCCATATCGATGCAACTAGAAAGCACCTTCGTTAAAACAATCGGATTTTCACTTAAATTTTTAACCCTTACACTTCTTGTGATGACATCTAAGTTTTCAAATGCCGTATAAACTAAAGTAACCTCTAGCTTTAATACTTTATCCATTCCAACGAGTTCAAGGGTGGTACATTCTTCTTCACTTCCAAATGTAGCAGGCAGTCCCTCTAATTTTTTCTTGCCTTTATATATTTCATGCCCTACATAACTTAAACTACAAGCAAAATGACCATTTACATCCTTTACTGCTAGGCAATCCTCTCTATAATCTCCTAGCCCATGTGTGGAATACTCTGTAGGAAAAGTATCCATAAACGAACAACGTTCACGGTTATTTTTAGAAGGCACAAATGGAGCTTCATTCGTTCTCATTAAATAACTTAAATGATAATCTTCTATCCTTTGCCCATAATACACATGACCAATAAAATTTTCCTCATCCACAATGCCTATCATATAAGTGGATTTAGTGGTATCTAACTTAAAAACTCTTTCATCTTCAAAATAACAAATGCCCATAACACCCTCCATTTTTCGCTTTTTACTAAGAAACTAGAAAACCTAATAGATTTAATTTTTTATTAGAGTCTGCTTCATTCATTGTGATTTCAATCGTTACTTTTGTTTTGGTATCTCCTAACAATAATGGATACGTTTCAGGATAATTTCCCCAGCCTCCTTCAAAAGAAGTATCTAATGGGGCAAGTTTTTGTCCATTCACTTTTATTTGAATGGTCGCACGGTCTTTTTCAATTCCTTTTGTATAAAGTAAAAATACATTTTTACCTTCTACCTCACAACATAGTACATGCTCAGTTGCCTCTTCAATCGCCTTACATCCCGTATTAATGGTTCTATAGGTTTCCTCTGTTTTTTCAAACCCTTTTTCCTCTATTATTTTTAAATCCTTAATCTCTATTAAGCGACCTTCTAAATAAGGCACCCTAAAAGCAGTCGTTTCTGGTACTTCATCTTTATAGGAAGCATCAATCTCCTCTTTTAAAGCAGCTTCCATTAACTCCTTAATTAAATCGGCTACAATGCCATGACCTCTGTCATTTGGATGCACTTCATCGGTTTCAATATCTTCCCAAGTATACTCCCCTGCATCAATTTTACTAAAGATTTCATCATGATAACTTACATAAGGAATCTTATAATGCTCTGCAATTTTCATTTCTTCCTCTTGCGCACTTTCTCTTGTCTCTAAAGTCATAAAGATTTCTACCAATGCTGCCTCAGGTAATTTAAGTCTTAATTTTCTAATTAAAGATTCATATGAAATACTTGTATCTACACCTTCACCCTGCACATCGTTCGCTGCAAACTCCACAAAAACTAAATCTGGCTTATGAGCAATGATATCACGTTCTACCCGATGCACACCAATTAGTGAACCAGTAGCCCCAACACCAGCATTAATTTTTTCTACTTCAACATTTGGAAATCTCTCTTTAAACCAACGAGTTACTCTTTCGACATAAGCATTCTCTGGCAAAGAAGGATTACACCCTTGAGTAATAGATCCCCCTAAAAAACCAATTTTTAACTTTCCTTTCTTCTCTGCTTCCTTCAACACATTAGTAAGCTTTTGTATATCTTTAAAATTTTGTTTCATGTTTCCCCCTATATTATTAAGTAATTATTATTTATTTTTTAAGCTAATTTAATTATATATTAACTTTAATAAATTTCAATCATTATTCCTTTTAACTTAATAAAAAAACAGAGGAATAAATTAGTTAATTTAACTAATTCATTCCTCTTAGACTATTGATTTTGATCTGATGAATCATTTACTGTCTCATCTTTTTTCTCATTTTCTTCAGGTTTTTCTTCATCTTTAACTACTTCATCCGATACATCCTCATCTAATGCTTTAATACTTATTTCAACATTAATTGGATTATTAGCGATTTGAATATTTTCAGGTGTTACGATATTAAGAGGTAACGTATATTCCCCTTCTTTATATCCCTTCAAATCTAAAGTCGCCTTAATATCGGATTTATCTGTCATAATCAAGTCATCTGACAATCCACTTACTTCTACATTAATAGATGTGGTTAATATTTCATAAGTTAAGCCCTCTCCAATACCTTGAACATCAAGTTGCAGTTCACTCATTAAAATCGGATAATTTAAAGTCTTCTTTTTTCGAACTTGAAGACTCACACTGACTTCATCTCCATCCACCGTCATTACACCATTTGGTAATTTCATCTTTACTTTTAACAAGTTGGCATCAGATTCAGTTAACAGATCTAAGTTAATCGGTTCTAAATCAATTTGAGAGATTGAATCAATCACTTCTGCTTTTCCTACAATCGTTACTTCTTCAGTAGAAGCCTCAACCTTAGTTAATACATACTCATCTGGAACCTTTCCCGTATAAGTAATATTAATTGGCACACGTTTTTGACTGCCGATAGGCAATTTAACTTCAATCGTTTGGTCGGATAATTCTAGTCCTTGTATTTCTTCACCATCTACATCGTATAAAGTAACTGGTAACTCACTGACCAGTTGGTCTTCTGAGAAATTTTCTGATTTAATAGATACCCTCGCTTCAGCCACACGATCAATATCTGTTTTTGCCCCTGTAATCGTAATCTTCTCTGGACTGATAATTGGCTTACCATCACCTAAAAGCGTATACTTATTTAAAAGTTCTTCCGAAATCACATAACTTACCTTCTGCTCTTTGCTAGCCACCTTATCGATACGCACCTTCGTCACTTGAGGTCTTCGATCTTTAATCGTGACACTACTTCCATCTAAATTAATCTTAATACTATAATGCGCTTCTTCAGATGTAGAGTAATCTGTTAAGTTCTCTAAGTAACCCTCTAAATCTAAAGTTACTTTAATAAGACTAGGGTCTCTTACTAATTTGTCAATCTCTAGTCTTGGCCCACTCACCACTACTTTAAAATTCTGATTTTGAATTTCTTCTTTGTTTGTGAGTTCATAGCCTTGTTCTACTAACTTTTCGTAGCCCAGTATCTTAACAGGAATACTTGATATTTCTTGAGGTTGCGTAGGATTTTGTGTATTGATGACAAAAATCCAAAGCAATATAGCTACAACTAATGCGGCTATTTTCCAAGGAAGGTTTTGTGTAAATAATTTATTCATTTTTACCCCTTCCTTTCCATATCACCTTTTTTCTCTCCAAGCGCTTTTTATCTGAACGCTTTCGCTTCTTGGTTGCCAGCAAAATCTTCTTGATAATCTCCGCATCGAGTCCCCGTTTGATTTTACCATTTCTCACACTTGAAATAATTCCTGTTTCCTCTGATACAACCAGCACCAAAGCATCCGTTCCTTCTGATATCCCCACAGCCGCCCTGTGCCTTGTTCCTAAATCCTTACTAATTTCCATACTATCAGAAAGTGGCAAGAAACAGGTTGCTGCTGCCACACGATTATGCTTGATAATCACAGCCCCATCATGAAGCGGCGTATTTTTTTCAAAAATATTAATCAGTAATTGACTGGTAATCACTGCATCAATTTTAATTCCCGTACGCTCTACATCCCCAAGCTTAGAATCCTGTTCAATGACAATCAGTGCACCCGTTTTTTGCTTGCCCATATGCATACAAGCCTTTGCAATGGCATCTATTGAGTCATCACTTAATGCATCCCCAGGTTCCTCCGAAGCACTAAAAAAAGACTCAAAAAATTTTCCTTGCCCAATCTGCTCAAGTGCCCTTCTTAATTCTGGCTGAAAGACTACAAGTAATGCAAATGTACCCACAGTAATCGTCTTAGAAATGACAAACCATAAAGTATGAAGCTGACATATATATGCAATAATTGCCACTACAAGTACAATAACAACGCCCTTAAAAAGCGTCCATGTTCTCGTATCTTTTATCCAAATCATCACAAGATAAATGAGATACGCCACAATAAGAATGTCAATAATATCCCTAATCCCAACATTAGGAAAACCAATATATGGTATCTTATCCAGTGCCTCTTTTAGTGCATCCACCGACCCAAACTCCTTTATACATATTTTCCTATCTATTATATCATGTTTTAGGTGGTAGGTGAATTGATTTTCTTCGTTAAATCATATCTTATTTCTGTTTTTTCTTAAACTTAGCTAGACTCTGTGTATATGCTAATATTGCACCTATACCAGACTTGTTTCAATTCCTCTTAGGTAATCTACAAACTCTATGGGGATACCTTAACCGATGAACAGAAAGCTGAGTTTCAATTCCTCTTAGGTAATCTACAAACAAAATCAGCATTAGCAAAATATAATAGTGGAAAAGTTTCAATTCCTCTTAGGTAATCTACAAACGTAGTTAAAGTTCCAATTATTACCCCCTCGATATCAGTTTCAATTCCTCTTAGGTAATCTACAAACAATGTTACGCAAACTAACGAAGTAATCAAAGAAGTGTTTCAATTCCTCTTAGGTAATCTACAAACTAAGAAATTGAATACATAATAGAAACCGAGGTGATTGTTTCAATTCCTCTTAGGTAATCTACAAACCCACTTCAAGCATTGATATTACTAAACTTACCATTTTCTGTAATTTGCTTCTTTTATTATACTTTTTCTCATATTGCTTGTAAATACGTTATTTCTTTGTTCGTCGATCTCCTAGGGTTTTAAGCACTATTGGACATCGACGAACATGTATTTTCAGTTAAATAATAAACTTTTAAGGTATTTATGATTCATTATTCAATAAACCTAAATTTATAATTTGCCTCACTGGTGTATCATTAAAACTCAATGCCTGTTTTCTATTTAAGCATATTCTCTAAATTGCACAAATTCAAAAGTTACTAACTTAGTTGTCGTTCCATCTTCATTATATCTGTCCACTGATTGTCGCTCACTACATGCCGACAATACAATAATCCCTCTATCTTGAAGCATCTTAACTAAACTAAATGTAAGAGTAAACTCCCCTTGGCACATTACTGCATTAGGATTAAGTTGCATTATTTGATTTACCAATTGAGTAGCTTGTAAAACAATTTCTTGTTTAGTAGCATTTGGTGAAACATTTGGAAACGGTAAGTCAATAATCTCACCAAATACTCTTGCTGCGTTTAGCTGTTTCTCACCCCATTGTGCCGAATTATGATTTGAGCAATTAATAAACACTCTTATTTACCTCCACTGGTCTAACATATTAATACGATAAATTTCTCAATAACTTATTTAGTAGCTATTTTTATAAATGCTTTATACAATCTATCCAAACCTTCTCTTAACTCATCAACACAGAATGAATGACTACTTTGAAAACCAAAGTGATTAATGTCATTTCTTTTTTGTATTATTTCACTTACTATTCCCTTTAAATTAGGATATTTAATATCCAACTCACTTACTTTCTCCTCGATAAATAATCTTTCCTCAGCCGTTACTATCCATTTTTCCTTTTCAATATTTAAGCAAGCTAATATTTTACCCGCTTTCTCTTCCCTATTTTTCTTTAGACTATCATCTATATTATAGATGTTGCAAATATAGGTTTTTAAGGTTTCTTCTAATGCAGTATATCCTTGTTGAATCATGTCATACTTAATACACCATTCAACAGTTGCCAGCCCCACTCCCAAATTATCCTTTTCAACAAATGATTGAATACTTTCCCCAACTTTATGAAACAAAGCTTTTAGTGGAATTTTTTCTTCTTGATTACAATCTAGTTCCTTAATTGCTTTGTCTAATGAATTTGCAGCTGCTCCAATAGAACGAAGACTTAATTTCTTTATGCTACTGATAGGATTCATACCCCTACTATTACTTATACAACTTGTAAAGTTATATAGTGCATTGACTATATTGTTTAAATAGTTAATACTTCTATCTTCCTTCTTATTTAATGTTCTATTGGCATTATCATACAAATTCTTAACTTCCTTAGCACTTCCTGTTTGAAGAAATGTATTAATTGCATGTGTCCAATCTAATAATTCAATATATGTATTAAGATTAAATATTTCTACTTGCTTAATATATTCTTCTCTCTGAACTGTACCATTTCCACAACTACATGCTACTTCTGTAATACATATTGTTTCCTCTTGCTTTTTTCCTAATTCAAATGCTCCATAATAAATTCCATCAAATTCTATTCCTTTGATTACTTTCGCATAATTTAGAGCTACTAAGGCTTGAATAGGAATATTCCTTAGTGAATATGTAATATCCAAAATAACATGGTCACCATAATTAGTATGTTCAACAATCTGGTTAAAAATTTGCCTTAGTTCATCTTCGTTAGCTCCAACCTCTATATGTACCTCTTCAACTTCCAAATCAAAACCTGTTAGGATTCTATCTAATTTAACATCTGTTTCATCTTTAGTAATATAGTTTTTGTTTTTGGCATCATCTGTAAGTAAAATAATAATCTTATCCCCATTTTCACGTTTCCAATCCTGAGCTAAGAACTTCACTAAAGCTTCTTGAACATACTTCGTACGCACTACTTGATTACAATAAATATAATCACACTCACTGTAGAATCCTGTTCCTAACACAGTTAAAAATACATTTGCCATACTTACTTTCCATCCTTATCTTATATAACTTTTTTCTTTTTTAAATAATTCTTTGTGTCATTAAAACTTTTAGTTATTTCTTGCTCAAGTTCTTCATAATTCTTTGCTTTTTTTGAAAATCCAAAGTGATTAATATTATTCCTTCCCTCTGATAAACTTTTATAAATGTTAAAAAGTTTTTTATCTATGCATTTATTAAATATGTGTTGCTTCCGTTCAATTTCTATAGAATATTTTTGTTCAAATTTACCATTGCTTACAATAATCTTTCTTATTTCTTCTCTATCATTAAAATCATTATAATTAATTACACTTTTTTCAATACTTCTTGAAGTAAACAATCCTTTCTCTGCTGCTATCATTCCTATATACGTAATGATAGTTTCTTGAAGTCCTGTATACGCTTGTTGAATGAGTCCTCTCTTTATACTCCACTCAACCATCTGCATCCCCACTTGAATATCATTTTTAGGCTCTTTAATTTCATTTTCTATTCTTGTTAATAATTCTTCAATGGGTAATATCGTGTTATTTGCTAACTCTTTATAAATCTTAATATTTTCTCTAAGTTTATTATTAGCTTTCCAAAATGAGCTTTTTTCATTTGCTCCTTCACTCTTTCCTCTACAGGTTTTTAATCCTTTTGTATACTCATTAAAGCTCTCCATCAAATTATCAAAAATAGACTTATCTTGTTCACTCATTTTTCTTGATAATGCCATTTTAAGTGTGTTTTCTTTCAATATTTCTAAATCCTTGATTTCTCCATATTTTATAAAGGCATCTGTTCCTAAAATCCATTCAAATAAAAGGTTTAGTTGTGTTAAATCTTTTATTTGAAACCTTGTAACGCCGCCTTCTTCTCTAATCTGTTCGGCATAAACGATTGCTTTTAAGTTTAGATTATTTTTTGTTACCTTTCCATAATATAATGAAATTAAAAAAATCATAGGAATCGACCGAAACGAATTCGTAATATCAAAAATAATTTCATCATTGTCTTCCATGCACTCATAGACTTTATTAATAATCTGCCAAACATCATTTTGCTCAATAACCTTCTTGTTTATGGCTCTTTTCAAACAGGGTGCTTGCTGACATACCTGTGTTTGCATCATCTGCTCAATACTCTTTATATCATTTATCTTAAATGAATCTTCTGTCCCAAATATGTATATTTCATCTAGTTGCTCTTCATAACATTTTGCTAAGACTACTTGCGTATACTTACTATTAATAGGTTCATTATACCCTATTTGCTTACAATCATACTCTTTGTATTGATAATCATTAGCACCTATTGGTGTAAACAACTTAACAGCCATTTTTTCTCCTTATTTTATGTTTTGTTTATATTTGCTTCATATTCTTATTAGACACCACTTTACAAGAAAGTAGTTTATAAATTCCAATAAATACAAGTGACCAAGTCATTCATTTCTGTAAATAC
>CAKVCL010000029.1 GCA_934725855.1 uncultured Cellulosilyticum sp.
AGTATTTACAGGTACACTGGCTATGGAATAGCCAGTGTAAAAGTGTTGCGCTTAATTTTACCGCTGAATAGTAACAAGTTATTTTAATTAAATTCACTTTTTTCCTATCATCTGTCAAAAAAATATAAGAGTCAAATATTGACAAACGTTAGCCTCCATGCTATTATAATAAAGCGTTCAGCAAAGTTGCTGCTATGGCTCAGTCGGTAGAGCGTCGCCTTGGTAAGGCGGAGGTCACGGGTTCGATTCCCGTTAGCAGCTTAAGCAAAAACCCTTGAAGCTCATAGGCTTCAAGGGTTTTTGTTTTTGGATAATCTAAACAATGCTACCTTTATCTTTTTGTCTAAAGCATCCTCTTATTAGTTTTTTATAAAAAAGTTCATACTGTTAGTATTGATGTTGTTGCTGACTTCACTTGGATCTCTCTTAAGCACGACGTCTTATTATGAAACGCTTACATTTTGTTAAGCCATTTCTTTACTTGATATTTTTCTTCTATAGCTTCATAAATAGTAACACCCGCACCTGAATTTTCTAATATAGCTCGTGCATACTTAAAGAATGCTCTTTCATTAGCTAGTCCCTTTGTGGGTTTTTTAAACAATGTTGATGCATAAGCTTTTATAATATCCTCTTGTTCATATTCTTCACATAAGTTTTCATTCTCTGTGATAGTAATCCCACTTCCTCTAAACTCCTCATCCCAATAGCATAAAAAGTTATACGATTCACTCAGATCATTATTTTGCTCTAGAACTCCTGTAATTGTACCATCTAATAATATCTCATCACTTGTGACCTCACTATAACAAGCATCGCAAATGCCTATTAATGACAGTAGATCATTTTGATTTTTATTAGTTGTTAAATAAGCAATTTTTAAAGGCCTACCAAAATTAGCACAATGATAACATGTGAAATTTTACCTTTATTTTTATCATCATTGCAACTCTTTGTTTCCACTTTTTATATAGTAACTGAGCTTCTTCAAAACTCTCATAAGTAATCTTACAATTGTTACAAATAATTTCATAATTTCGTTCAGAATGCAACAGTACTTCTAAACTCGATTGACAACTGCTACATTTAATTTCCTCTAATTTTTTTTAATTCTTTAACACTCTGTATAAATCATTGTCCGTTCAAGACATTCTGGCATTTGTTCCATATTTTTTCTCCTATTTATTTCTTATGATCTGAAATGAAAACCCCTACAATAATTAACGTTGCACCTAAAACACCCATTATAGACACAGGCTCCTTTAAAATTAAGGTAGCTGCTATCATGGTTGAAAAAGGATTAATGTAGATATAATTGTTGGTAACCACTGTTCCTAATTTATGTATTGCATGATTCCATAGGACATAACATATGCCACTTCCTAATATCCCTAGAAATAATATACAAAAAAGAAGTTTTCCGTTTGCTAACGGCTGTATGCTAAAAGCTTCTCCTTTTATAAGCTCAATCGGTAATGCTGAAATAAATCCCCAAAGCATAATGCGTCTCGTTAATAGGAGCCCATCACATTTGCTAATTTGTTTTTTTAATAAAACGGAATAGATTGCCCAACAAAAAGCAGCTCCTAAAGAAAGCATATCGCCAAGTGGATTTAACTTCAAAACAACTGTCCCATTAAAAACAACTAATGCCACCCCTATGAAAGCAATTAAAAAACCTACAAAAGTTTCTTTTTGAAGTTTTTCATTTGGTAAACAAAAATGCGCCAAAATCGCCGTTAATATAGGGGCTGCTGCAATAATAATGCTTACATTAGAGGCTAGTGTATAGGTAAGTGCATAATTTTCCATCAAAAAATAAATCGTGCACCCAAACAACCCTAAAAGTAAGCAGTTTATTTCTTCTTTTAAGCTTAATTTCATCACTTTAGGTTTTAAAACAAATAAAACGATATAAGCAATGACAAAACGCATGAGCATAATTTGAAGTGGGGAATAGACTTCCAGTAAAACCTTACTTGCGATAAATGTCGTTCCCCAAACAATAATTGTAAAGATTGCCAAACCGTGTGCCATTGTTGTAGATATTTCTTTTTTCATGATGTCTTCTTATTTGTAATCATTTATTTTGCCTTTTTATTCTTATATTCCAACTGACTCTATGTATCTAAGCATTTTTTATTCTTAAGCCAGGCCTAAATAAATAGCTGTTTCTTCTCGACCAAATAGCCATAACCTCCAATATAAATGGCATCTATGATATCTTCATGATAATCAAGTTTTACGGTCATACGAGAGGGTTGTTTCAAATGATAGCCTTGCTCAAAAATATATTGTTGTTTTTTTTCAACATATTTAAAAAGATAGCCTGCTAAAGCACAGTTAGACGTGCCGGTTGCAGATTCTTCATCAATTCCATAAAGTGGTGCAAAATTTCTGCATATGGCATCATATGCCCCCGTATTAGATAAAGCAAATGTATGAATACCTACAACGCCTAACTGCTCACTTAGCCTTGATATGCAGTCAAACTTAGGCTCTAAAAGACTTAACTGTAACGCTGATTGAATGGGTAAAATGATATCTTTTAGTCCTGTAGAAATAATCTGTATGGGTAACTTCTCTTCGATAAATTGTTTTTCTAAGCACTCCTTAAATAAACTAGGTTTAACTGTCTCATAATAAGTCGGACAATTTTGCTCCATAAAAACCTGCCCATCTTCTGTTAGCTCCACATTCAAAATACCCGCCTTGGTTTCTATGGTATAATGTGTTTTTTCTAACATGCCCAGCCCGTTCATCATGGCGAACGTAGCAATTGTTGCATGTCCACATAATGCCACCTCCTCAGTAGGTGTAAAATACTCCAATTGATAGTCTGCCACATTAGAAGTTCCCACAAAAGCTGTCTCAGAATAACCTAACGCCTTAGCAATGGCCATCTTCTGGATATTCGTCAAATCTGGTCTGTCTAATACCACGCCTGCCTTATTGCCACCTTGTCCATCCTTACTAAAGCCACTTGCTGCATATACCTCTGTCATCATCGTTCTCCTTATCTTATGATTCTATTGTTAATGAATTGATTGACTCACAAATCAAGACACTATATACTTGCACACTGTCTTTTAACCACTGAATTAAATAGGTATAAAGCACTCATCATTAATAAACTCGTTCCTATTAACACATATAAAGGATACAGCATGAGTGCTTTTTCTGGAATAATCATGGGTAAAATCGTAAGCGCCACCCAACTTATTTCTAATCCTAACCCTACAGCTAAAAGCATTCTGCAAACTGCTCCAATCCATACGCACATTACAACAAGAAATGCCCCATCCTAAAAAGGCACCTAGTCCAATTAAAATAACCATTCTTTTGCTACTCACTTGCCAACATAACTTAGGGGCTAATAGCATCCCAATGGCAAGTGCCGTGATTTCAAGAAAAATGATTTCTTTGTTAAGTTGTCCTCTTTCATGATGCTTTCCTTTCTATGTTCTCATTATTTCATATATCCTCTAAAAAGTACATATTGCCATCATTTTTATGCAACAAAAAAGCTAATGGTCTTTATCTTTTGATAAATTTCCATTAGCTCTTTTCCGTCAAGAAATATTACATTTACTATTTTAATTTTTTGTCTTTCAAACATTTTGGCATTTCTACTTCATAATAAATGTAGAAAGATTTTGAACCACTTGCTTCTTTTACTGCTTTTTCTGCTGCTTTTGCAATTCCCTTTAATAATGTTTTTTTCATCCTTCATCCCTCCTTTTATTTTTTACACTCCATAATCCTACAACGGTTACAACTTGCGTGTAAAATAACACCCACGCCAATGATAACCCTTGTTTCCATCCAACTGTAATCAGCCATATACATAAAGTAAACAAAAGGGTAATCCATCTTGCCATACGCTTTCGGTAAACCATCTCAGCTTCTGTTTTTGGATTTTTTTCGCTATTAATGGAACCGATATAAAAAATATAAACCCCTGAAAGCAAACTTCCAACTAACATGATCTGATGAAAACCTTCATACGCCACACAACTCTTACTTAAAAGCATGCCTAAATAAATCCCATTCGATAAGGCAAAGCATTGCGCATAAGATGGTGCATGATAGCCTCCTGTATAATGTCTCAAGCTGATTAGTGCAATCAAGAAGCAAACGGTCCAAAGCAGTTGATGTGTCCAACAACCGATTATTAAGATAACGATGCTTGTGAGTCCAGAAGTTAATAGTAATTGTAGTCCATAAACATAAACGGGTCTATCTTCATTATCAATGATTTGTTCTTTAACAAGCATTTCTGTTAATCTATTGGCTAGTTGCTGCATGGCCTCTCCCCTTTCATCTATTCTTTTATATCATAATGAAATATTACGATTGGATGCTACATTTGATTTAAAGCAGTCATTTTATAAACATTTTAAGATTAACTAATCTTTCCTTTTTTTCTATTATAACTCACTTCATGTAACTTTCAATATATTTTTATTATTTTCAGAAAATTTCATTATAATGTTGTCATTTAAAAATACCTGATGTCGTAGAAGTCACATGCTTCTAAACATCAGGTATTTGGGGTTATTTAAATGCTTTGTGTATAAAGTTCATCGTAGTAATCGTCATAAGTTCCGATAGTTTGTGAAGTAGCATAATTTCTAATCTCACCTTGAATCTCATAACCTGTTTCTCTACGCAAACGGTTTGCAATCTCTCTCATATAGCTTCTTAAATCTGAATTGTTATTGGTGCCTGTACGATTATTCCATGCCGTTTTGATATCATCTGTTACGTCAATATAAATATAGAAGGTGATTTCTTCTCGGTTATCATTAACGTCAATATTGGTGTTTCTAAAAGAAATACTATTACTATAATTATCAATTCTAAAACTAGAGGTTTGATTGACAAGTCTTAATAAATCAGAGCCATAATAATCATCATAGTAGTAACCATTGCCTTCAGAATAAGTAAAGTTATCACTCTTAGAATAGTTGAAGCTATAAAGGTCATTTCTATTTCTTGTATACTCTACTGCCCCTGTAATTTGAATATCATCATGTCTTTGTCTGATAAAATAGCAAACATCCTCAAGGAAGGATTTCACATTGCTTCTACTTAATCTGGTAAATTCACGATAATCTGATGCATCATCTATTTCAATGGTTACACGTAATCGATTAGAGCTTAAAGAAAGACTAAAGTCTAAGTCTACCCCATTAAAGTAGTCACTAAAACGACTCTCTAGCTCTCTTCTTGTATCAGACATTTCAGAACTTGTAATATCCTTACCTGTGGTCGTATTGTAACTGCTTGACCCATTAGATGTACTTGCTACAACGCCCTGATTTTTCAAGGTTTCTAATTCTTTTCGAAGCGCCTCAATTTCTGCATTCTTAGCCTGAATCTCCGCATTGGAACTTGTCGCTGCTGAATAATTGGAACCATTAATGGTAATGGTCTTCGTATTTGTATCCCATCCAATAGAACAGCCTAACATTTGTTCCAATGACTTAATGGGTAAATAAGTGGTACCATCAATCATCACTGCCTGTGAACCACTATTTTGATAACTTCCATTATAATAAACATTGACACCACCATATTGTACATTCTTTTTTCTATAGTCTCCGGCTGCTTGCATGGGGACGTAACACATCGCCAAACAAAGCATCAGTACTACTAAGTTTTTCCCTTTCTTCATTCTGTTCCTCCTCCACTTTTCATCCTTTTCCTATCTACTTTGTCTATAACCCTTAGTGTTTATTTCGGCAAGTTTTTCTATTTTAATCAGTCTATCTCATGGATTCTTAACCATTATAACTTTTCAGAATTTTTGTTTCAACACAATCCAACCGAATCCTTTTAATTTTTATACTCTTTTTTAAGTGCGTCTACTGCTTCTTTCATCACTTTAGCCAAATCATCATTAATCACTAAATCTGCTTTATGATCTGCAGAAGTAGTACTCTTATTAATCAGCACCAAATGTTTCCCATTGAAATAATCAATAAGTCCTGCTGCAGGATAAACCACTAATGAGGTTCCTCCAATAATTAGTGTATCTGCCTCGCTAATAGCACGAATAGCCCCTGAAATCACCTTGTCATCTAATCCTTCTTCATAAAGGACTACATCCGGTTTAACCATTCCTCCACATTTTTCACACTTAGGCACGCCCTCTGTCTCCATTACATAGTCTGCATCATAAAAAGCGTGGCATTTCATACAGTAGTTCCTAAGTACTGAGCCATGAAGTTCATAAACCTTCTTGCTTCCTGCTGCTTGATGCAGCCCATCAATATTTTGTGTCACGACCGCCTTTAATTTGCCCATCTCTTCTAACTTGGCTAAAGCCTTATGACATGCATTAGGCTTTGCCTGAGGATAAACTAAATGCTTTTTATAAAAATCATAAAAATCCTCTGTATATCTTACAAAAAAAGAGTGGGATACAGCTTGCTCTGGCGTAAAATGACGATTCAGCTTTTGACTATATAATCCATTAGAACTACGAAAGTCAGGAATGCCGCTAGCTGTACTAACTCCTGCTCCTCCAAAGAATACAATGTTATGACTTTCTTTTAATATCTCCACTAATGACTCTTCGGCATTGCTCATCTCATATCATCTCCTACATGCTTTTCTTTTTATTATAGCACTGATAGCACTCAAAAAAGCAGATACTTTTATCATGCCCTATATTGTTATTTTTTTACAAATTTCTTTTTTGAACTAAACACTTTTCATACTCATCTTGGGCGGTTTGATAAGCTTCACTTCCAACTGGATGAGCACTTAATACACTAATCCAATAGGCTAGCTGATTTTCTATTTTTAGACGCTCTATTTCACGTTCTTTTTTATTAGGCTTTGCCTTAGCCATCTGTTTTTCTTCATATTCGCTAAGTTTGCCTTCAAATCGAGCAATCTGATGTTCTTTAAACACCAATAAGCGGTCACATAGTTTTTCGAGCATATAGCGGTCATGTGTAATCAGCAGCAAGGTGCCATTATATTGGGCTAAAACCTCTTCTAAGGTTTCACGCACACTAAGATCCATATGATTCGTCGGTTCATCTAATATTAATAATTGGCAGCGCTCAAGGATCATCTTAAGTAGTTTCAATTTCATTTGCTGCCCTCTGCTCATGGTTCCAATCACTTGATTAAAAGCTTCTCGGCTAAATCCCATTTGAACGAGCTTTTCTCTTGCGTTTCTTATCTCTTCTTTGGTTTCTAACTCTAAATATTGACTTGCAGTGTACAGAGGATTCATATCGGTTACTTCCTGACTCATATACCCCACTTTAATCCCCTCACTCAAAAAGAGCTGCCCCTCTAAAGTGAGCTCTCCCATTAAGGCTTTCACTAAAGTGGATTTACCACATCCATTGGGTCCAAACAAACCAATTTTTTCTCCATACTTAATATAAAAACTGCTTTTTTCAAATAAGCATTTTTTCCCATACGTCTTGCCAATATTTTTAGCTTCTATCACACGTTTATTGGCTTTTGAACTTTCATGCAGATTAAATTGAATTTTCTGCTCATCTTTAGGCTTTTCCACCCCTTCTTCTATCATAGCAGTCAATCTTTTAATTTTAGAGGCCACTTGCTTATCTCTTTTCTTAGCTTTGGCACGATTGTGCTCTTTTCCTCCAAACTTATTTCCTGTTTCTATGGCTTTGGCACGGGCATCGTGATGTGCTTTTTGTGCCCATCCTTTTAAGGTTTCAATTTCAGCTTCTATCTTTTGTTTTCTCTTTTCTTGACTTTCATAGGCATGTAACTGACTTGCTCGCTGTTTTTGTTTTTCTTCTTGATAAAAATGATAATTGCCGGGGTAACTTTTTAGTTTGCCATCCTCTATTTCAATAATCCTAGACACGCATTGGTCCAAAAAATAACGGTCATGTGAAACCACAACGAGGGTGCTTATTTCTTTCTGAAGCTCCTTAATGAGCCACTTAATACTATCTTGATCAAGGTGATTGGTCGGTTCGTCTAAAAGCAATAACTGATGTTTTTGGTATAAAGCTTCTCTTAATCTTTTTTTAGTGCGTTCTCCTCCACTTAATAAGCGTTCTTCTGCTTCATCAGTCACCTGTTGCATATAAGAAGTCACGCAAGGCTTATACCAGTAAAACTGCCCCTCACTTGGATTTAACCTACCTGCAAGCATTTCAAGTAAAGTACTTTTACCACATCCATTCTGACCCACAATGCCGATTTTCTCACCTTCATTGATTTCAAATTCTACTTGACGAAGTAAAGTCAATTCGCCAAAGCACTGACTAATTTTTTCACCTTTTAATAATACAGACATTCTTTTTACCTTTAACGCTAAGGTGCCTTATTAAACGTATCCCATAAACTTTTTATAAGTCTCTTTTTTCCACCAAAAAAAGAGCACCACTCATGTGCTCTTTTTCGCCTGCAACTATGCTAGATAAAAATGCCCTTTATCGTACAAGCACTTTTATCTAAACGAAAAAAGCCCATGGATTTTAGCTTAATCAAAGCACCACAAAAAAGCGTTCCTCTCTTCTTTTTTGTAGTCTTTCTTTTTCCTTAAGCTAAAATCATTCTCATGGGCTTTCTCCTTTTCCGATTAGTTTTCTAAATTTTATTACCTATTGTGGCATTTGTCAAGGCGTTTTCTAAATTAAAAATTAAATGCACTTAATAAATCGAGCTGATTAGATTCTGTTAAATCCCCTAAAATGCCAAGTTCAGACATCTTATCGGTAACGGTCTTACTCACTTTTGCTCGATTTCTAAAGTCCTCCTTAGACATAAATGGTCCATCCTTTACAGCCTCCACAATCGCTTCAGCTGCCTTTTCACCCAGTCCATCAATGGCACTTAAAGCGGGCATAATTTTATTGTCTATAATTTGGAAGCGTTTATCATGGACTTTATCCAGCTCAATCGGCCTAAATTCCAAACCCCTTGCGTACATTTCTTGGACAATACGCATATCTTTTAACACATCTTGCTCTTTGGCGGATTGATTTTCTTTTCCCTTCATCATCAGTTCTTTCATATGATACTCTAATCGCTCTTTTCCCTGACACATGAGCTCATAAGAAAAGGCAGATGCACGTATGCTAAAGTAAGCCGTATAATACGCGAGTGGATAATGAATTTTATACCAAGCAATACGCCATGCCATCATCACATAAGCCGCGGCATGGGCTTTAGGAAACATATATTTAATTTTCTTACAAGACCAAATATACCATTCAGGAACGCCATACTCTAACATCGTTTCTTCCCATTCTGGCTTTAAACCCTTTCCTTTACGTACACTCTCCATAATCGTAAAGGATAACCCTTTATCCATTCCTTGATTAATTAAATAGGTCATAATATCATCACGTGTACAAATAACAGATGAAATCGTTCCACGCCCTTCTTCAATTAAGGTTTGCGCATTGCCCAGCCATACATCAGTTCCATGAGAAAGACCAGAAATACGCACTAAATCTGAAAAGCTTTGTGGCTTGGCATCTAGTACCATTTGAATAACGAAATCTGTTCCAAACTCTGGTACCCCAAGGCACCCTAACTTAATGCCACCAATATCTTCTGGCTCGATGTTTAAAGCTTTTGTACTATGGAATAAACTCATCACATCTTTATCATCTAGTTTAATCGTTTTGGCATCAATACCTGTGATATCTTCAAGCCTTCGGATAATGGTCGGATCATCGTGTCCTAGAATATCGAGTTTTAATAAGTTATGGTCAATGGAGTGATACTCAAAGTGTGTCGTCACAATTGGGGTCGTCATATCGTTTGCAGGATGTTGAATAGCTGTAAATTCATAAATTTCACGGTCATGTGGCACAACAATAATCCCACCTGGATGTTGACCTGTGGTACGTTTGACGCCTGTACACCCTTCTGCAATACGCTTCATTTCTGCACGTCTTTTATGAATGCCACGTTCTTCATAATATTTATAAACATAGGCAAACGCTGTCTTTTCTGCCAGTGTGCCAATGGTTCCTGCACGGAAGGCTTTTCCTTCTCCAAAGATTACCTCTACATATTTATGCGCTTTAGCTTGATAATCTCCTGAGAAGTTTAAGTCGATATCGGGCTCTTTATCGCCTTTGAATCCTAGAAAGGTTTCAAATGGAATATCGTGCCCTTCTTTATTAAGGGGATGCCCACATTTTGGACAAATCGCATCGGGCATATCACATCCTGATTTTCCTGCATAAGCCTTAACTTCTGGTGAATCAAAGTCGGTATAATAACATTTTGGACAAATATAATGAGGCGGCAACGGATTCACCTCTGTAATCCCTGACATCGTAGCAGCAAAAGATGACCCTACGGACCCTCTCGAACCTACTAAATAGCCATGGTCATTAGAATCCCATACCAGTTTTTGTGCGATGATATACATTACGGCAAATCCATTACTAATAATAGAGTTTAATTCTCTTTCCAAACGTTCCACTACAACAGGTGGTAATTCTGGTCCATAAATTTCATGCGCTTTATCATAACAAATCTTGGTTAATGTGGCATCGGAATCTGGAATTTCTGGTGGACATTTTGAAGGATGCACAGGTGATATTTTCTCAATCTGGTCATTAATAAGGTTGGTATTGGTAATCACCACTTCTTTGGCTTTTTCCTCTCCTAAATATTTAAACTCCTCTAACATCTCTTCAGTCGTTCTAAGGAATAGAGGGGCCTGCTCATCTGCATCTTTAAAGCCTTTTCCTGCCATAATAATGCTTCTGTAAATGGCATCTTGTGGATCTAAGAAATGGACATCACAAGTTGCCACAACGGGCTTATTATAACTTTCCCCTAAGGCCACAATGCGCCTATTGTAATCTTGTAAGTCTTCTTCACTTTCAGCTGCGTACTTATCACTTTCAATCATAAATCGGTTGTTTCCAATTGGTTGAATTTCAAGGTAATCATAAAACTGTACCAGTCTTGCCATTTCCTCTTCTTCCTTCTCCCGAATGACTGCTTGAAAAACTTCTCCCGCCTCACAAGCAGAGCCAATAATAAGGCCTTCGCGATACTTTTGAATTAAGCTCTTAGGCATACGCGGTCTTCTATTAAAATAGTCCAAATGGGAAGCTGAAACCAAGCGATTTAAATTAACACGCCCTGTTTCATTTTTTACGAGTATAATCCCATGATAGCTTGGAAGTTTCTTAATATACTCGGTAGAAGTATCTGTTAATTGATGCAGCTCATCTAAATCATGAATGTTTTTTTCTTCTAACATCTGAATAAACTTCACAAAAATTTCCGCCGTACAAGTGGCATCGTCTACCGCACGATGGTGATTTTCTAGGCTAACTTCCAAATGCTTTGCCACGTTATTTAACTTATAATTTCCTAACTGTGGCATTAATACTCTGGCAAGTGCAACCGTATCTAATATGGTTGGCGCTATCTCATAGCCTAGCTGACTCGCATTGGCAAAAATAAAACTCATATCAAAATCCGCATTGTGCGCGACCATCACTGCCCCGTCACAAAAAGCTAGAAATTGAGGCAAGATGACATCCACTGTAGGTGCCTCCATCACCATTTTATCGGTAATCCCTGTAAGCTTCTCAATTTGATAAGGAATCGGCACCTGGGGATTGATAAATTCACTAAAGGTTTCGGTCATCTGACCATCCACGACTTTAACGGCTCCAATTTCAATGATGCGATGATGCTTTGGACTAAATCCTGTGGTTTCAATATCAAACACCACATAAGTATCGCGTAAGCTTTGATTTTTAGAATCAATCACCATCTCCTTTAAATCATCTACAAAATAACCCTCTACCCCATAAATGACTTTAAAGGGTTCATCTTTCGTAATACAATGGTTGGCGATTGGAAAGGCTTGTAAACAGCCATGATCGGTGATAGCAATAGCCGGCATGCCCCATTCTTTCGCACGATCAATCATTTTATGAATATCCACTACACTATCCATATCACTCATCATCGTATGCAAATGAAGCTCCACACGCTTTTCATCACTTAAGTCCATACGCTTTTCGGTAAAATCTGAGGTTAATTTAATGCCTCTTACTGAGGAAATCCCAATTTCATGATCAAACTTATCATACATCGCCATACCTTTGACTTTGTAAAACTGACCTTTTTTAAGTTTTGCCATGACATCTCCTAATTCTTCATTAGCAACAAAGATTTTAACCGTAATAGTATCTGTAAAATCCGTGATATCGAACATCACAATCGTCTTTTCCATACGGATTTCACGGGTATCTATGCCTAAAATCTTCCCATGGATTACGACTTCACCCACTTCATCCACAAGCTCTTCAATAGGAACCAATTCACCTTCACACTCACGTCCAAAGAATACCTCTGGATCAAGTGGTGCTGCTTTACGTCTCATCTTAGGCGCTTCTTTTACCTCTTTGATTTCTTTGACCTGAACTTCTTTTTCCACCTTTTCTTGCTTCTCTTCTTGATTTTCAAAAGTGGCATGCTCAATGGCAGGTGCCACCATACTCACCACTGCGGAGACTTCCTTTTGTAATTTTTGCTCGTTTTGAATGGCATAAGCTTGAGGGTTTTGGCTATTATAAAACTCAAAGTGCACCAATACTTCAAGATCAAACCGTTCTTTGTAGGCTTTTTCAATAAAGCCTCTAATAGGCTCTGTTTTCTTTCTTGCTACGAAACTGTTTTCAATGCCTATTATAATTTGTTGATTTAAAACACGCCAAGGCTTTCCCTTTAGCAAAGCATAAACCATTTCACTTTCTTCTTCGATCTCCATTAATAAATTCGCCTGATATTGCTCAGTAATATACGCTAAAGTATACGCTTCGGTTAACTCGTAGTGCTCTTTTAGTGCAATTTGTAATGGACTATTTTTAAAAAGCTGCTCTTTCATCTGGCGTGTCATCTTTAAAAGCTCCAATCTTGGCAGAAGCTCTCTACTTTCTAAATACACCCATAACCTTTGACTTTGCTCATGAAGCGCCACTTTAGAAACCCTAACCGTCTCAAATAAACGTCTTAGCTTATCATCTATTTTTAATTCTGTCATTACCTCAAAAAAGGGTCTTGATTCCATTTTTACGCCTCACCCACCTTTTTATTTCATTAAATCTACTATTTTAAAATGCCTTTTTCACACCTGTCCATTGTGCCATAGAGCAGGCTAAATAGCTTGTTTGTTTTTCTCTTAAGTGCATGCTTTTTTCAACCCAAGCACCTATTACAATCATCAGTATCCCTGTCCATTTAAAAGCATAAATAAGTCCTAATAAAGCACCCCAATGATAAATAAGTGCTAATAAAGGCTGTTGCCATTTTAATAAAATGCCTTGTCCAATCAGTTTGGCCTCATCAATTAAGATAAAATAAATGGCAATGGCGCAGCTACATGCTACCCATGCTTTTAAATAGGGATGGGATACATAAGGCCATAAGTGCCACTGCACCCATACCCCCACTAATAAATACCGTACGACTTTTTTATTTTGATACACATAGGGGAGTGTTCTTTTATAATACCTGATTATCCAATATTTTTCCTTAGGTGTTTTTTGTAAAATGCCTATAGGGTAGCCAACTAGTATACTCCCTATGTAGCTTATCAAAACCGAAGCCACTGGAACAGCTGCAATACTTAAGTAATAGATCACTTGAATCATACTGGCATCTATATTAGGTGCCAGCTCAAAAACTAATGCAGTGACCTCATCATCTAGTAAGCTCACCCCGACTAGCCTTGCAGTGAGCCAATCTAAAACCAAAAGAAATAAACATCCGACCAAGCACTCGATTAAAAGGTCCGTTACTAAAGACCACTTTTGATTTAAAATAGCACCTGTAAGCCATCCAAAAAACAATGCTTGCAGTCCATAAACACCTATCAAAGCATTGCCAAAACAAATCATTATGATGCCTACTGTATTGAGTCCTGCAAGAACACCCATTTTTAAGCCACAGCGTAAAACAATAAGCGTCATGGTAATCGGTAACAAAATCTCTACATAAAAACTATAGCCTATTCCAGTTGGAATAAGCATTAATCCAAGTATAATCTGAATAGCAGATAAAATGCCACCTTCCGTTATTTTTTTAGTTTCCACGCCCTTTGCTCCTTCTTTTTTCTCTTTCCTATTATAGTTTTTTTTAACCTATAAGAAAAGGGGCATACGCTTATCCTTTTCTACCTCAATGAATCACTCATAATAATAGAATGCCTTATAAAAATACTTTTATATATCTTTATAAGGCATTCTATTATAAAAGGAATTATGATTTATCTTATTCTAAAAACTTATTCTTTAAAGTAGTCTTTTCTTGTTGTTCATTGAGTTGGAAATAAAGGCTATACACATCTTTCACAAAATTATAGGTACAACTTCCTAAACCATCCGTACCATACATTGAGCTGACGACAGCTACTTCTGGTTGCTCATAAGGTGCAAAGGTCGTAATCCATGTATTTTCAGAAGCCACCACTTTGCCTTGAACCAATACATTTTCTTGAGCTGTTCCCGTTTTAGCTGCTATCTCTATTGGAAAGTCCTGAAAATATTTTCTAGCGGTTCCATGATTACCTGCCACCACTTTATGCATGCCTTCATGAATGGCATCAATATTTTCTTCTTTGAAATTTAAAACATTGTAAACCGAAGCTTCATGAGGGATATAACCCTGCTTTTGCTTATGATCATAAATACCATTTAAAATGGTTAGGTTATAAACAGTTTTTCCATTAGCCAGTCCCGCCGCATAACGTGCCATCTGAACAGCTGTAAAAGCATGTTCACCTTGTCCTATCGCTGAACTAATATTGTCTCTTGTTGACCATTCCATCTCCACATTTTCAAAGAAGTCATCTAGATAAACATTAATGATCCGATCTAGAATCTTATTCGTCATAATTTGTTTACTATTTAATGTGCCTTTTTCTAACTGAGCAATTCGCTCCTTAAATACCTCACAAACTTCTTTTTTATCACTTTGACCTTGGTATTTTTCTAAAGCTTCTTGATAACCTTCTAATAAAATTTGATCCATTACACCTTCTGGCATAGTGGCTAACGCCTTTCGAATGGCTTTTTGCGTGCCTTCTTGTGCTTTTTCTTTTAATAATAGATTAAGGGCACTCTTCAATCGGCGTTTTAAACTTAAGTCATTGTCACCGTTCATAACGCTATTAGTTACCTCACTAGCAGCTGTTGCCACTCCTTCCTCAAATTGCGTTTCACAGTCTTCTAAAAAGTGACTTAAGATGTTTTTAAGATTATTATTTTCTAATAATACAGCCTCTAGCTCCACATCCATAGGTTTCTTAATAAATGGCCTGCTTAAATAATCCACTTGTCCTTCTAAAGATGTGTCCTCACTATTTCCTAACGTATAAAATCCAAGGCTTTGATCGCAATATTCCTTAAGCTCCTCATAAAGTCTTTCTTTCCCTTGTTCACTTAGTCCACTGATGCGATTGAGCGCTCTCGAAGCTTGTGTATTCACTGCATTGGTTGGGTTAGAAATATTCGGAGCCGCTTCATCCAATTCCACACCCGATTTTTCACCTAGTCCAAATTTTTCTGCATACTCACTTAATACTTTAATGCCACCATAAGGTGCTCCAAACTTTTCACCTAACTCATAAACCACTTCGTTAAAGTAATAATTACAAGATACTTCTAGAGCGCCTTCAATATCTTCATCCCCATGCCCATGACCAGTGTTGGTAAAAATCCAACATCTTAATGGTCGGCCTCCAGCTTTGGTAAACTGACCCGAATCATAAATTTTTCGATTGACGTCTACAATGCCTTCTTCAAGTCCAGCTAGCCCTGTAATCATTTTAAACGTAGAACCGGGCGCTTTAACTGTTTTTAAAGCACGATTGTACTCAATACTCCTTTTATCTACCCCGTCATTAATCTTTCGGTAAATCTTATTAAAATCCTGAGTAAATTCATTACTATCATAAGAGGGATAACTCACTAATGCTAAAGTCTGACCCGTATTGGTATCTACTACAACAGCTGTCCCACTGCATGGCATAATACTCATTTGATCGGGTTTAATTCGTCCTTCCTCTAATGCACGAATTAATAGACTAGTTAAGCTATAGTCTCCTGCTGCTACCAGATTTTTTTCTTCATCTGTTAGTGGGAAAGTTCCCTGTCTATTAAAGGCTAAAATCAATTCTCTATCTGAAATCGGACTATTTTCTTCTTCAAGCATATGAGCAAATTGTTGCTTTTTAGTAAGCTGTGTTTTCTCTTCTTCTGGCTTATTTTTCTCAACCTCATTAAGACGTGCGACTTCTTTATCATACGCCTTGTTTACTTTTTGACAGATATCCTTTTCTGATTGTGAAGCATTTTCTGATTCCATTAAATTTAAATCGAGCTGATTGCTTTCTGCCATAGAAACTAAGATTTCTCTTCCAGATAGTGGCAAAGATTTATCTACACCTTGTAATCGTGAGATAATCCCCTCACTTAATCTTTTCTCTAACGCTTCATATACCTTGACTTGCAAGTCTGCATCAATGGTTAAATACACATCATTTCCTTTAATGGCTTCCACTGTATCCGTTACCTTTTTAGTTCTTTCCGAAATATCTACCAGTATAGTTTGACTACCATTAATGCCTCTTAAAGTGGATTCAAATTGCCCTTCTATTCCTACCTGGCCAATTAGGTCATCTGCACTATACCCTTGCTGTTCTAAACTTTCATATTGGCTTTCTGTAATTTTACGCATATAACCAATAATATTACCTAGTGGCTTACTATACTCCTCCGGATAGTAACGCACGGAATCAATCTCAGCCGAAATAGCTGGGTAATCCTCTTTGTTTTCTTCAATAGCAGCCACCACATTCATATTGACATCTTCTGCAATCGTTACTTTTTTATACTTCCAATATTTTGATTTACTAATTTGAATACGTACACCTAAGATTTTTCTTTTTTCACTGTCACTAAATTCATCTGACAAGTCATAAACCGCTTCACCAGTCAGATAATCCATCAATTCTTCTGCAGAATACTGAGAAATAGCTTCATAATTCTCTTCTGTATAAGGCACATAATCTCGAATAAATTCCTTGACCTCTGATGCATCGGATGTATAAACAAAAGGTTGTGCTTTAGAAATAGGCACAAAGTCAATATAATCACATCCTTCTGCTTCTAGTAACTCAATAACTTTAAGTAAAGTTTTATTAGGGTCTTCATCTTTTGCAAACTTCACCTCAGGATTAAATTGAAGCACATGAATGACCTTATTGGTTACAAGGGGTTTTCCGTATCGATCATAAATGATTCCTCTCGTAGCCTCTAATTCAACGGTTCTTTGCACATTATAGATTACTTGCTCAGCATAATAATCATGATCAATAATCTGAATGTGATAAAATTGATAAATAATCACTAGAAACATACCAATCGTAATCACCATTAAAAAGCTCAATCGATTAAACAAAATTTTCCATTTCTCTCTATGTACCAAGTAAGATTTCATACTATAACCTCTTTTTCTTTATTCACCAAAAATTATAACATTTAAATTTTACTTTCTCAATCTATCATTCTTAAGATATTGACTGTTTTGCTTTATTTTTGTCAAAGAAAAAAGGACCTTTTGGCCCTCTTTCTCATTTCATCGACTTATTGTGCAAATTGATTATTTAATGATATCCCTTGAGTGGGTTGATTCACTTTAAAGTAATGCTCAAGAATATCTCTTGCTACTTGTATATTATATCCACCTAACCCATCTGCGCCATACATAGAGGTTACCACAGCAAGTTCAGGGTTATGATACGGTGCAAATCCTACAAACCAGGCATTTTCACAACTATTTTCTTGCGCTGTCCCTGTTTTAGCCGCTACTTCTATAGGAAACTCACTAAAATAAGTACGTGCTGTTCCTCGAGATCCTTTCGCTACCAAGTTCATTCCTGCATGAATGGCTTCAATCGTTGTCTCTTTTAATTCTAACTGTTTGAAAATACTAACTGGATTTTCAATATAACGTCCTGTTTTTTTGTGATCTTTAATCCCATTAATAATGGTCAAGTTATAAACTGTTTTTCCATTTGCAAGTCCAGCCACATAACGTGCCATTTGCACAGGTGTAAATGCATTATCCCCTTGCCCAATGGCTGTACGTACATTATCTGCTACTGTCCATTCCATCTCAATCTTCTTAAATCTTTCATTGATATAAGTGCTTAGGATGCCATTAATGATTTGATCTTCTAGGCGCGTTGTCCAATCAAAAGTGCCATTTCTTAATGCTTCGATATGACTATCTAATCTACTGACTACAGGCTGTGTTTCATTTTCTGAGCTAAGCTTCTGTCTGACTTCTTCATAAGCCTCTTGATAAGCTTGTTGTACCAAACCTTCTGGAAGCTTTTGAATGGTCTTTCGAATGGTTTTACGTGTTCCTGGTTGAACCAATTCATTTAGCCCTTTTAAGAGTTCTTGTTTGAGTCGGTATTTTAGTGACAAATGATGATCGTCACTAATTACAGCACCTGTAATCGCCTGAGCATACTCAGAAAGCTTTCCATCTAATTCTTCGCTGTAATCCTCTAGAAGCTTATTATAAATTGTTTGTAAATCCTCATTAATCGTTATGGCTAATTCAGAGCCTATTAAACGCTGAATCGTATTTTTTGTTAAATCCTCTATCTTTTCATCTATCTCATCTAAATTCTGCGCCCTACCTAAACTAAAGTCAGCAGCTACCTTTTCAAATAAAGCACTCTTGTTAGGCTCTTTTAATTCACTGATTTTTTTTAATGCTCCAACTGCCTGACTATAAACCACCGTTGTTGGATTAGAAACGTTTGGCATCGTTTCTTCTAACTCAATGCCTGTTTTCTCACTTAACCCAAATTGTTCAACATATTGAGTCAGCGTATCAATGCCGCCGTAAGGTGCCCCAAACTTAAGACCTAAACGATAAGCTACTTCATAGAAATAATAATTACAAGATTCTTCAAGTGCACCCATAATATTTTCATTACCATGTCCATTGCCCGTATTAGTAAATACCCAACACTTTGGATAAGGATGCCCTGCTTTGGTAAATTCACCTGTATCATAGATAGATGTATTCACTTCCACCACTTCTTCTTCTAAACCAGCTATTCCTGTGATCATTTTAAAGGTTGACCCAGGGGCCTTAGCTGTTTTTAGCGCACGATTAATCTCAATATTTCTTGTATCCACCCCATCGTGTAATTGGGTATAAATACGATTGAAATTTTGAGTAAACTCGTTATTATCATAAGATGGATAACTCACTAAAGCTAACGTTTGCCCTGTATTAGGATCCACTACAACTGCTGTTCCACTACATGGCATAATATCCGTTTGATCAGGGGTGAGTCCACCTGTTTCTAACTGATTAATTAAAAGTGATTTTAAGTTATACACACCTGTTTGTATCGCTTGAACTTGTTCTTCGGAAAACTTAAGCGTTCCTTGCTCAATAAAAGAAAGTAATAATTCTGTATCTGAAATCGTTGCAGGCTCACTGTCTAGCATATTCGCAAAATGTTGCTTCAGCGTAAGCTCGGTTTTTTCTTCTTCACTAAGGTGTTTTTCCGTTTCGTCTAAACGTACAAGTTCGGCTTCATAAGAACTCACTACTTTTTGATAAAGCCCCCGCTGAGCAGTTTCTTCTGATGCTGCACTCATTTCCTTTAAATCAAGTTGATTATTTTTAGCCATAGAAATAAGAATCTCACGCCCTGTAAGGGGTGTTGTTTTTGCCGCACCTTGTAAACGCGCAATAATCCCTTCACTTAGACGCTTTTCGAGTGCCTTATAAGCCGCTACTTGCAAGTCTGCATCTAAAGTTAAGTAAACATCATTTCCCGCAGTGGCTTCCTTTGTTTCTAAAGTAAAAACGGTTCGCCCTACGTTATCTACCTCAATGAGTTTATTTCCTTTTTCCCCTCTAAGTTGAAGCTCCATCTCACTTTCTACACCCACTTGACCGATAATATCATCTTTCTCATAGCCTTTATCTGCCATAGATTCATATTGACTTTCTGTAATCATACGCGTATAACCTAATACATTTCCAAAAGCTTTTTCAAAAGGATAATAACGCTGTGATTCGACTTCTGCTATAATCCCAGCATAATCTGCCCGGCTTTCTTCAATCTTAGCCAAAGATTTCATTGAAATATTTTGAGCGAGTGTCACAGTCTTATATTTTTGATAAGTTGTCTGCCTAATTTGAAGACGCATCGCAATCACTTTTCTCGCTTCTTCATCACTAAGCGTTTCTGCTATATTAAATACATCCTCGCCACGCAAATACGCTATGAGTTCACGTGCTGAATAACCATAAAGTACCTCTTTATGCGCATTATCATTATAAGGTACATGATTGGTAATAAAACGCCTCACACTTTGTGTATCTTCTGTAAATACGAAGGGAACCGTATTAGAAATGGGAACATGATCCAGATAAGTATCTCCATTGGCTTCTAACAAATTGGCCAGTTTTAATAAAACTTGATCCAATTCTCCCTTTTTCAAAGTTACCTGTGGATCGTATTTAAGCACATAAATGGCCTTATTCGTTGCAAGGGGTTTCCCATATCGATCATAGATCAGCCCCCTTATAGCTGGAATTTCCACTTCTTTTTGAACAGTTGCTCTCAGTTCTTTATCATATTTATTATGCTGAATAATCTGTATCTTATAAAACTGATAAGTAATCAGAGTAAACATAATCCCTATCACTGTACTAAGCATCATCAGCCTATTCGAAAAAAATTTATGTTTTTCCTCTTTGAGTTTTTGTGATTTCATATAAGTAAATTATCTAGCTCCTTTTCTAGTCCATTAGCTTTCTTATTTTATCCTATTACGGCAAACTTCACAAGTGTTATGTCAAATAAAATAAAGTTTCTAAGCACAGCGTGCTTAGAAACTTTATTTTACATAAATGCCTATTCACTTTTCTTTACGCCATAACTTAACTGGCTGTAAGTCAGGGGTAATAGCCTTTGATACATAGTGATTGTCTTCCATCCAGTCCAAAAATAAAGTCATCGTTTCCACGACGCATTTAATATCATGAAACAAAATAACTTTGGGTTCTTTGGGCGTATTTTTAATACTTTTAAGGGTATACGAAAAAGTACGTCCTGGATTTCGATAACTCCAATCTCTTGAATCAATGTTCCAATCCCATAAAAGATAATTTTCATTTTCTAAAACTTGCTTTTGTTTTTTTGTAAGATAAGGTGTACTACCATAAGGCGTTCTTGCTAAAGTCGTTCTTTTTCCTACAATAGCTTGCAACGTATCATTGGCCTCATTCATTTCCTTTACAGGACCAAATACCCCATTATAAAAGATCTTTCGCTCATGAGAAACGCCATGTACCCCTACACTATGCCCCTCTTCTATCATACGTTTGACTACTTCAGGATACCTCTGCATTTCTGGTCCTAACATAAAAAAAGTTGCCTTCATATGATGCTCAGCCAGTAAATCCAATAAATCATTCGTGTATTCTGAAGGTCCATCGTCAAAGGTTAAATACATCACTTTCGACGTCTCTTTCTCCTTTTGACCGTCTGTTACTGCTGCAATCAGAGACCATCCACTTAGTAACACACCTATTAACACTAGGACACACTTCATTAATCTTTTCATGTACTCACCTTATATTTCTATGTTAGATTGCTAACAACCTTCCTCTATAGTATGAGTACTTTTTAGTATTTCATGCATCCTTTTTTGCTTTACTCACTTTTTTATGGCCTGTTTACTTTTTTATGGCTTCAAATTCATCTTTTAAAATAGCCCCATGCCATATATCGATAAATTTACCATCTTTTAAAATTTCATGTCTGGCAATGCCTTCACATCTTAGATAGCTTTTCTCCATCACTTTAATGGAAACCTGATTATGACACATGGCACTGCCTGAAACCCGTTCAAGCTCGACTATCCTAAACGCATAATCTAATAGCCCCTCCAAGGCTTCTGTAGCATACCCTTTATTCCTATAGTCTTTTCCAATAAAATAAGTCACTTCTGCTTTTTTATGGGTATAATCAATATTCACAAGACCAATATTGCCTATATATTGCCCCTTCAAGTTAAAAATCCCACACTCATATCCCTTTTTGTAAAAACTATTTTTCTGAGTAAAATGAATCCATATAGCCACTTGCTCCTTCGGATAAGGATAAGGAATATGAAGCGTCATCTCATAAATACTTTCATCATTAATGACCTCAAAAACAGCTTGTGCATCCCTCTTTTCATACGGCCTAATTAAAAGACGTTTTGTTTGCCACCTCATTTTTCCCTCCTAATGGTTCAACCACCATTTAATTCCACAAAGTACCGCCATATGCAGCGGATAAAAAATATAAAAAATTTTACCCCATTTTTTCTCAGATAAATGACCTATTGTTCCAATCACCCCATAACCTAAAACCCCTACACTTTGTAGCCAAAAAATTTTTATATACATGCCATAGCTTAAAAAAGTAAGTACAATGTATCCTGCGGCAACATAACCTATCGGCTTTTGCTTCACAAATGCGAAATAACTCATCCAAACTAACAATACCCCATAACTGCCGTAATCGCAGTTTAAAATCTGTGCAAGCCAAACACAGCCTATACTGCCCAAAAGCGCGTTGACTTTTTTAGGTGCCATCTGAAGTTTTTTGATTCCATAAATACCTAGTAGGGCAAATAAAAAAGTGAACCCTACATTAAGCTTTAACTTAAAAAAGGGTTCTCCTTTTATCCCACTGCTCATAAGCCAATAAGGCATTTGCGAAACTAAAGCAAAGAGGAGCATTTTTTTCATATACCGCTCTAATGACCCTGTATAATATGCTCCTCTTGCAACCCCATAAGCAAATATAGGCATTGCCAAACGCCCAATCATTCTCCACCTTAAATCATAAGGGAAAAAAACAACTCCAATATGGTCTATCAGCATCAACAATGCAGCTATACTTTTCATCTATTTTCTCACTCCATGCACTTTTGTAGGTTTAGCTCATACTGACAAGATACAATACAGCCAGCCCTATCATGCCTTGAATAATCGCAAATCTAAAAACGGCTTGTGTATTAGACCATCCCATAACTTTTCTCACTTGGTCATGTAGCGGTGTACGTACATTCGTTAAAATTTTAATCTTAAAAAATCTTAATAAGGCAACTTTTACAAGCCCTAAACCACCATCTAAAATGAGTACAATCGCCACTGGAATATATAAAAATGGACAATGCGTTTTTAAAATCGCAATACTAATAAATAGCCCCATCGCACGAGAACCAGCGTCTCCCATCATGAGTTGGCTTGGTGTAGCATTGAACCATAAATAGCCGAGTAAACAAACCACAAAAAGTAAAATGATATAGTTAAACTCTGGATTGATCCCCTTGATCTGATTGATGCCATAAATCGTTCCTAAAACAATAATGGTTAAAGTAGCTGACAGACCATCTACCCCATCTGTACAGTTGGTGACATTAATAGAGGTCCATACTAAAATAATTGTTAGTAAACCAAATACGACTGGTGGAATGTCTAAACGTAAGCCTAAAGAAACCACTTCAACGGTATTGGAATTAAAGTTTAAAAACGTTACGGCTACCATAATGGCAATGATTAAATCCAATAAGCCTTTTTTGTACTCTCCCCATGGCATTCTTGAGCAATCATCTAAAAATCCAGTCATCATAGCTGCGGCTACTAAAATCGTGTAAATTAAAAATTCATTATGGTAAAAGCCAAATAAAATACTACATACTACAAATACAATGACAAAAACAAATCCTGCACCTCTAGGCTTTCCTGCTGAAAGCTTTCCATCATGTGCAAAATCTCTTCCTAAATCTTTTGGTAAATACTTACTTCCACTAGCAAGTGCGATACAGGTTGCAAAAAAGGCAACGATAATGCCCATAAAGGCTAATACTTCAGGTTTTATATTCATCAATAATTGTAACATAACCTTTTCCTTTCTCCTTGTTCTATCAAATCATTCATGAAAATATTAACACTTACTGTAAAAAATGTCCATGCTTAATCCTTCTACAACTAAGAAATCCTTCTATTTTATTAATCGACTTGAAATTGATTGCCTTATATATTAGAATATAGTTTAAATAATAATTATTATCTTTTAGGAGGAAAACATATGTTAGAATTAGCCGCCATTTTAAAGGAACATGGCCTCAAAGTGACCCCTCAAAGACTTTCTATCTTTAGAATGCTCCGCCAAACTAAAATGCATCCTAGTGCGGAAACGATTTATCAGTCACTTCAAGAAGAACATCCAACTATGAGTCTCGCCACCGTTTACAAAACATTAGATACTTTTGTCAGCCATGGACTCATCCAACAACTAAACTTAGGTGAAGACAGCTATCGTTATGATGCAGATACTTCTAGCCATTCGCATATTCAATGTACCAAATGTAAATGTGTCGTAGATCTTCCAACACTTAAGCATGTTACACAGCTTAGAGAAGAAGTTCAAGACGTTACGGCGTTTAGTCTTTCTCATGAGCAACTCTATTTTTATGGTGTTTGTCCAAACTGTAAGGAATCCTAAAAAATGCTTATAGAATCCAATGATTCTATAAGCATTTTTGAATTATTGATGATGTCTTTGAACAAATCTTTCAATACGAGCTGTGGCTTCTTTAAGCGCATCCACTGAATAAGCATAAGAACATCTAATAAAGCCTTCTCCGCATGCTCCAAAAGCTGTCCCTGGTACAACAGCCACTTTTTCTTCTTTTAATAGGGTTTCACAAAATTCATCACTCGTCATACCTGTTGATGCAATACATGGGAATACATAAAAAGCACCTTCTGGTTCAAAGCAATCTAGTCCCATATTTCTAAAACGATCCACTAAATAGCGACGTCTTTGATTATAGCTTTCACACATCATTGCCACATCATCATCACCGTTTCTCATGGCTTCAATAGCGGCGTATTGACTGGTACTTGGTGCACACATAATCGCAAATTGATGAATTTTAATCATTTGTTTAATGATTGGCTCTGGTCCAAGTGCATAACCTAAACGCCAACCTGTCATTGCGTAAGCCTTTGAAAATCCATTAATGACGATTGTACGTTCATACATGCCTTCAATAGAAGCAATGGAAACATGTTTTTTACCATATGTAAGTTCAGCGTAAATTTCATCCGAAATCACCATAATATTAGTTTCTCTAAGCACCTTAGCAATAGCTTCTAAATCTTCTTTTTCCATAATAGCCCCTGTTGGGTTGTTAGGGAAAGGTAAAATTAATACTTTTGTTTTTGGTGTAATGGCTGCGCGAAGTTCATCTGCTGTTAATCTAAAATTATTTTCAGCTTTGGTTACAATTGGAATAGGGGTTGCTCCTGCATAAATGGCACAAGGTTTATAAGAAACATAACTTGGTTCCACAACAAGGACTTCATCCCCGGGCCCTGCTAATAACCTCAACGCAATATCAATGGCTTCACTACCACCTACGGTTACAAGAGATTGCTTTTTAGCGTCATATTCCAAATTAAATCTTCTCTTCATATAACGGCAAATTTCTTCACGAAGTTCTAATACCCCTGCATTAGCAGAATAAAAAGTCTTTCCTTGCTCTAAAGTATAAATGCCTTCTTCTCTAATATGCCAAGGCGTATCAAAATCAGGTTCCCCTACCCCTAAAGAAATAGCATCTCCCATTTCATTGACGATATCAAAAAATTTACGAATTCCTGAAGGGGGCACATCGGTCACACGTTTAATCATAATATTGTCATAGTTCATCATGGCGAAACAATCATCCTCTCATCTTTTTTAGCTTCTTCAAAAATCACTCCATAGTCCTTGTATTTTTTAAGTACAAAATGTGTTGCTGTACTTAAGACAGATTCAAGTGGTGCTAATTTTTGGCCTACAAATAAAGCCACTTCTTTCATTGTTTTTCCTTCAATAATAACGGTAAAATCAAACCCACCTGACATTAAATACACAGACTTCACTTCATTAAATTGGTAAATACGTTCTGCCACACGATCAAATCCTTCTCCTCGTTGAGGGGTTACTTTTACCTCAATCAGTGCTGTAACGACTTGATTGCAATCTGTATGATCCCAGTTAATTAATGTATTATAGCCACAAATGACTTGTTGTTTTTCTAATTCTTTAATCGTTTCCGCCACTTTGGCGGCATCTTCTCCTATCATAACAGCAATTTCTTGTGCTGATAAACGACTATTATTTTCTAACAATCTTAAGATTTCATTTTTCATAGCTTCATCTCCTCTGCTCATTATGTTCCTATTATATAGTATTTTTCATACAATTTCTACTTCTTTTGATTAAGCCAAGTTGTATAGAAGATAATGTTATTTTAACCCCCTTGCATTTAGATGAATAGTACCACATGTAAGTCATTGTTGATTTTAAGTGGTCTAAATGAAAAAAGCTATCTCCAATCAAGTAGTGCCTATAAGCTCGTTATGGCTTACAACATGCTTTCTACTTTTAAGCGAGATAGCTTTTGATTAACTTTTGCTCTTGGGATTAGCAATCAGTGCTGCTAAATAGCCAAAAACAATGGCAACAGTTATTCCTGAAGCCGTATTGCGAATACCACCTGTAAAGGCACCCAAAAGGCCTTCACTTTTTACTTCTTCCATGGCGCCTTTTGCAAGGGAATATCCAAATCCTGAGATAGGAACGGTGGCACCCGCTCCTGCAAAATCAACCAAAGGTTGGTAAACACCAATAGCTTGTAGGACTGCCCCAACGACTAAGAAAAGCACCATAATTTTGCCATTGGTCAATTTCGTTCGATCCAATAAAATTTGACCGACCACACAGATTAGTCCTCCTACAATAAAACATTTCAAATAAGTCATAAAGATGTCCATTTTTTCACCTCTTATCTCATTTCAATGCACACTGCATGTGCGATTCCTGGTATGGTGTTACCTTGCTGTGTACTTCCTGGACTCATGAGTGCGCCCGTTGGAATGAGTAAAATCTTTTTGAGCTTTCTTTCCTTTAATTGCTTATAAAAATAGCCTGTAAAAATCGAAGCACTACAGCCGCATCCACTCGCCCCACTATTCGTGCCTTGAATTTCATCATCATACATCATTTTGCCACAGTCTAGCAAAACGTCACTTAAATCCGTACCTAAACGTTTTGCCACATCAATCGCAATATCTACCCCACAGCTTCCTAAATCGCCTGTAATAATGGCATCAAAATCTTTAGGCTGCTGTTTGGTGTCCTCTAAATGCGTGAGAATGGTATCCACTGCAGCCGGTGCCATGGCTGCACCCATATTAAAGGTATCTGTAACCCCTAAATCGACAATTTTACCAGGTGTAATGGCGGTAATCTTAGGACCTTCTCCACATCTTGAAATCGTAACAAAACCGCTCCCTGTTGCTGTCCAGGTTTGTGTTTCCATCCGTTGTCCTGCGTATTCTAGAGGAAATCTAAATTGCTTTTCAGCGGCTTCATTATGGCTACTTGTTCCTGCCACAACCAAATCTGCCATGCCACCTGCAACTGCCATACTTGCAAGGCACATGGATTCTCCCATGGTTGAGCAAGCCCCATAAAGGCCAAAGAAAGGAATATTAAAGTCCTTTACTCCAAATGTACTGGCAATGACTTGGTTTTCCAAATCTCCTGCAAATATATACTGAATATCCTGAGGAGTTTTAGCCGCACGATTTAATAGCCCTTGAATGGTCGTTTGTATGAGCCTTGCTTCTGCTTTCTCCCAGCTATCTTCACCTAGTAGCTCATCCTTACAAACATGGTCAAAATACTTTCCCATCGGTCCTTGCCCTTCTTTAGGTCCTACACAAGAATACGCACAAGTAATAGCAGGTGGCGTTTTATACGTAATAGTTTGTTTGCCTATATGTCCCATAATGCCCTCCTATACAAAATAATAGATGATGCCAATGACAACACTGGCAATTGTACCAAATACAATCACTGGACCGGCAATTGTAAAAAGCTTCGCCCCAAGTCCATAAATAAATCCTTCTTTTTTATACTCCATCCCTGCACTTACCATAGAATTGGCAAACCCTGTAATAGGGACTAAGGCTCCAGCTCCTCCAATTTTCCCAATGTTATCATAAACATTAAAGGCAGTCAGCACAAAACTGATAAAAATTAAACTATCGGTAGCCAGTGTGGTTGCCTCATAAAAAGAAAGTCCAAAAAACATATACCCATCAATTAATGCTTGTCCTAATATACAGATGATTCCGCCTACAAAAAAAGCCTTGATACTATTGAGCCATACCTTGTTTTTTGGAGAATGTTTATCGACTATTTGCTGATAATCTTTTTTAACCTGATTAATATTTGCCATCTTCTGCTCCTTTATGATAAATAAACATTTGTAAAATAAGGGTAAATCCAATAACACAATGAACCAGCTAATTTACCAAATGCCAAAGCGAGTACTACCCATGTAATGCCTTTTTTGAGCTTAATGCGTCGATTCACAATCGGCATCACATCTAGCACCTCTGCTAGGGCAATGATCAGTCCTCCAATAAACATCCCATAAGCAAACATCAATACGGTGGCTATAACCGGTCCAATAGGTAAGGGGATTTCATAACAAGATAAAATACTTCCTAATATGCTTCCTATAATAATCATATTTTCATACCACATCATATAATGACCCGTTTTGCTCCGATAAGCCATAATAGGAAGCACACCAATAATCGAAATAAAGGCCACAACGCCTCCAGCAACAATGCCACCTGCCCCAAGTCCAATGATAATGAGCGCCAAACTTTCAATGACGGTTTTCATTAAGGCTCTCCTCTCTGGCGATCGCTTAGTGTTTCAATTTCACAATCCTCAGCATCTTGTTCATATTTCTTCATTTCAACTTGCATGGGGGTGGGGTCTTCTGTGATCTTTCTAAAGCCAAAATGATTAAAGAATATTAAAACGCCCGTTGTAATGCCAATCGCATAAGGAATGCTCAATAAATGGGGCTGCTGTACTTCTTTTCCGGTAATCATACGGTTAATCGTAATAAATGTTTCAGCTAGCGAAATATCGGTATTATACGCCATGATAGCCACAAATGCACCTGCAAAAACAATAATACAAACACCAATTACTTTTACCCATTCTATCCAATCCTTAGGCTTAATCGGTTTATGATGATATTCGATGACTGTATCCGGGTCGCCTATACTTTGTAAATCTGCATTAGGATACTCTTTTAAAATACAGTCAACGACATCCATAATTTTAATAAGATAACGTCCATCATTTTCTATGTCTGGCACACAAAATATCTTAAGTGTTGCCACATGTGCCTTCACCTCACTCGGTGCAGATATATCACAAATTTCTTCTAAGGTTACCCACTGTTTGACTTGTATGGTTTTTCGCTTATATAAGCGTATATAAATCGTGCATTTTCTCATATCCATCTTCATCGCCCCTATCTACAAACATACCGTTCTTATAATTTTCTTCTTGTGTTGGATTGATGTGCAGATAAATAGCCATGCCACCTGATATAAGTAAGGTAACGCATAAGACCACTAAAATCATTTTCTTTTTCACGTAAAATACCTCCCTTTTTTTAGATATTTTTAGTCTTTCCTTTTATAGATTTATTATTCTTTTATACTTTTTTATCCGATTATTTTTTAATCCATTCAAAAAGCCGCTTAGATGCTTTTTCATTCATCTAAGCGGCTTCTTACCCTCGTAATGATTAATTATTGATATTTAATAAATCCTTCACGCTTTCTTTCAATCATTTCATCAATACGTTCAATATAATCTTTTAAGCTTTTTACATTAGGAATTCGGTCAATACGGGCTCCATTTTGATAAACGATCTTAGTAATTGCCCCTGCGCCTAAAGCAATAATACTTTCTGCTTCCTCCATGATTTCGACATTGTAAATGCCCTCAGTTCCTGGTTTGGCATAGCCCACGTTTTCAAAATTTCCTAACATATTTTTCTGACGATACATATAATAAGGCCTAAGCCCCATCTCCCTTATCTTTTGTTCACATAAGACAAGCATTTTCTCAATCTTATCGCCTTCTGTTAGATGCACTGCTTCTTCATCTTCGCGAAGTGCTTCTTTTAACCTAGACGCTCTTTTAATCGCCATCGTATGCACTGTAATATTTTCAGGATTTAACGCTTTAAGGGCTTCTAATGTATAAGCGACATCCTCAATTTCTTCTCCTGGCAAACCTAGAATCATATCCATATTAATATTATTATGTCCTAATAACCTAGCCGTTTTGAAAACCTTTTTAATGTCTTCTACGGTATGCTTTCTTCCAATAGCATCTAACGTTTTTTGATTCATACTTTGTGGATTAATAGAGATACGCCCCACGCCATGTGCTTTCATAATGCGTAGTTTCTCTGCTGTAATGGTATCGGGTCTTCCTGCTTCAACGGTATATTCTTCAATCTGGCTCAAATCAAAGGATTGCTCGATATGAGAAAGCAAACGCTGCAATTGGTCTTCATTTAAACTGGTTGGTGTGCCCCCACCAATATATAAACTACGAATATGCACCCCTTTTTTCTCTTTTGCTACAAAAGTAATCTCCTTAAATAACGCTTCTAAATAAGGCTCCACCTCTTTTTGTTTCTGCTCTAAAGCATACGCTGTAAAAGAACAGTATACACAACGCGTGGGACAAAATGGGATGCCAATATAAACACTGATTTCACCTGGCTGATTATGACTTAATATCGCGAGTTCTTGTTTGGCTACTTCTGTCATCAAAAGACGTTTACTTTTGCTTACCTTATAGGCCTCTTTAAGATAAGCATCAATTGCCTCCTCCTTCATACCCGCTTTTAAGGCTTCATGTACCAATTTGGTAGGGCGAATGCCCGTTAAAATTCCCCATGGCATTTGTCTGCCTGTATAAGCACATAACGTATCATAAACTGCTTTCTTTAAAGCTTCCTTCAAGCTTTTTTTATCTCTTATCTCATCACCTACCAAAAGGACATCATACTTAGCTTCCTGTAAAAGTTCCTCTCCTTTTTTGAGATAGGCAATTGCTTGATTACCTATATAGATTGCTTCTAATTCTAAGTCTTCTTTTACATAAGGCAAAAATAAATTTCTTACATTTCCTATTTCATAGGCTGCATCATGCCCCTTACAAACTAACTCAATCATGCTCTATCCTCTTTTCTTATTCATCAAACATATTAAATACTGGATTTGTATCAATTTCTTTGCGAACCGTTGTGGAAGGACCGTGTCCTGGATAAAGAATCGTTTGCTCAGGCAACGTAAAGATTTGTGCTCGAATGGCACTCAGCAGCCTGATAGCATTTCCTCCTGGGAAATCAGAACGGCCTACGGAACCCGCAAAAATGGCATCTCCTACAAAGGCAATCCCTTCTTCTTTCGCATAATAGCAAGCCCCATCCGTTGTATGACCTGGTACATGAATCAGTTGCACTTTAAATGCTGGATTGGTTTTTAATTGAATCTCTTCCCCATGTTCTAAGTACTCATCTGCTTCAAACGAAATGCCTTCCTCGCAGAGCATGTAAGATAAATTCCAATCTGGCTCCGTCACATAAGCCTTTCCTTCTTTATGCATGATAATCTTCGCACCCGTTAAGACCCTTAATTTTTCTGCCCCATAAATGTGATCTGCATGCCCGTGTGTTAACAAAATAGCTTCAATTGCATATCCTTTTTTATGAATATAGTCAGCAAGCTGCTCACCCTCTGCACCTGGGTCAATGACAAAACCATGTCCTGTGGTTTCATCTATATATAAATAAGTTAATTCCTCACAAAAAATCCCTCTTATCGTTTCAATCATACTTTATCCTCCAAATTACTTTCTATCATTCTATCCTTAAGCTTTTAATCTTCTTGCTTAAAATAATTTACTACTATCTAATAAAATCGTTACTGGCCCATCATTAATGAGGGACACTTTCATATCTGCCTGAAAAATGCCTGTTTCAACAGGGACATCTTCTTTTTTTAAGCGTTCAATAAAGGCATCAAACTTAAGTCTAGCTTCTTCTACAGGTCCAGAAGCCGTAAAACTTGGGCGCATGCCTTTAATCGCGCTCCCATAAAGTGTAAATTGGGGAACAATAAGCAATTTCCCCTTTATATCTTTAACAGATAAATTCATTTTATCTGCTTCATCACTAAAAATACGTAGTCCTGCTATCTTTTTAGCCATATAGTCCATATCTTGCATCGTATCTTCGCCTCTTACCGCAACTAATACCATTAAGCCTTTTTCAATCGCTCCCACGGTCTTTCCATCTACTGTCACTGAAGCCTCTGTCACACGTTGTACAACTGCTCTCATTGATATTCTCCTTTTCTATTCATTAAAAAAGTGCTGCTATAACGTCTGCCCATGCCTGACGCACGCGCCATGTTATACAGCACTTTTATTTATGCATTGACACGAATAATCTCTAGTACATCTCTTACAGCCTCAATTTTTCTTGTCAACTCTTCTAGCTGATATAAATCCGATATTTCAATCTTGACATTAAAAATCGCATTACTTTTAGTGGTTTTGGCATTTAGTGATTTTACCGGCAATTTCATGTCTGATAAGATTTTAGAAATATCCACAATGATCCCGATACGATCCAAACAGGTAATTTGAATTTCTGTTACATAAGTTCGTTTGATTGGTGCCTCTTTACGATCTTGCCAAGAAGCATCAATGAGCCTTTCACGCTCTTCAGGTGGCATGTTAATCACATTAATGCAGTCTTTTCGATGAATCGAAACACCACGTCCTCTTGTAATATACCCAATAATATCATCGCCTGGAAGTGGCCCACAACATTTTGAAAAACGTACGGCAATATCCCCTACGCCTTTTACAATAATACCACTTGAATGACGATGAGGTTTTGGAACAACGGTTTCCTTATCATCTTGTATTTCCAGAGTGGGCTCAGGTGGAACCAGCTCCTTCTTCACTTTAAGCGTTTCATCGATCAGCTTTTGAATGATTTGACGCTCCTTCATGCTTCCATAACCAATAGCCGCACAAATATCAGCCCATGATTTCATCCCATAACGCTTATAAATAACCTCTACTACTGCATTATCCGTCAAATAAGATAAATTATACCCCCGTTGTTTGGCTGCAATTTCTAAAAGTTCTTTTCCTCTTGTAATGTCTTCTTCTTTAAACTGCTTACGAAACCATTGATTAATTTTATTACGTGCTTGTGTACTTTTAACAATATTCAGCCAATCTCTACTTGGTCCTTTAGAGTTGCCTGAAGTAAGAATCTCAATACGATCGCCATTTTTGAGCACATAATCAATCGTTACAATCTTCCCATTAACCTTTGCTCCAACCATTTTGTTGCCTACGCCACTATGAATCTGATAAGCAAAATCAATCGGAGTAGATCCTTGTGGTAAAGTTAAAAGTTCTCCTTTAGGCGTAAAAACATAAACTTGATCACCATAAACATCTAAGTCCCCTTTTAAGGCACTCATAAATTCACGGTTATCACTCATATCCCTTTGCCATTCAAGGATTTGTCTAAGCCAAGCTAATTTCTCTTCTGACTTATCTTGTATGCCTTTGTCAGTTTTACCTTCTTTATACTTCCAGTGAGCCGCAATCCCATATTCAGCTGTACGGTGCATTTCTTCCGTACGAATCTGCATTTCAAACGGTGTACCTTCTTCACCAATCAGTGTGGTGTGTAAAGAGCGATACATATTGGGTTTTGGCATTGCAATATAATCTTTAAAACGCCCCGGAATTGGCGTATACATCTCATGAATGATTCCAAGCACACCATAACAATCTTTTACTGACTTAACAATCGCACGTACAGCAAATAAATCATAGATTTGATCTAAAGTCTTGTGTTTATTTACAATCTTTTTATAAATACTAAAAAAATGTTTTGGACGACCTTCAATAACAGCTTCGATCCCAGCTTCTTCTACTTTTGCTTTAATTTGCTCTACAATATGCTCAATATATTGAACACGTTCTTTTCGTTTACTTGCAATTTGATGGGCTAAATCATAGTATACTTCAGGTTCAATATAACGAAGGGATAAATCCTCTAAGTCCGCTTTAATCTTACAAATTCCCAAACGATGAGCAATCGGCGCATAAATACTTAACGTCTCTTCTGCGATTTCCTTTTGCTTTTGTGGGGTCATATATTTTAAAGTCTGCATATTATGCAACCTATCTGCTAACTTAATCAGTACGACACGAATATCTTGTGCCATGGCTAAAAACATCTTTCGATAATTCTCTGCTTGAATTTCTTCTTTTTGAATTTGCTTATCTTTATTTTTGGCCATATATTGAATCTTATCTAATTTAGTAACACCATCTACTAATAAGGCGACTTCTTTATTAAATAAATGCTCAATGTCATCTAGTGTATAATCTGTATCTTCAACCACATCATGCAATAAGCCTGCTACAATGGATTCCATATCAAGCTCTAAATCTGCTAAATTACAGGCTACTTCTAAAGGGTGAATGATATAGGGTTCTCCCGATTTTCTAAATTGCGTAGCATGCGCTTTCTTTGCAAGGGCATAAGCCCGTTCTACCATCTCTAGATTATCAGAAGGGTGATATGAACGTATCTTTTTTATTAGTCTTTCATAAATTTCATCTGGCTCTGCTGACATCTTCAACCCCCCTTTATGTAGTCTTATTTAATATTAATATTATAGTCATCTCAAACTAAAAATTCAATGCCAATATACATAAACTTATTTAACTTTGCATTTTTTGATTTTTTTCACATATACTATCATTAGCAAACTCACTTTAAATTGTTACCTATTCATTATATGATAATAAAGAAGCAAAGCATTATTTATGCTTTGCTTCTTTATTATTCCCTAATATTGTAAAATTGATTCAATATCATATCCTTTTAATAATTCACGTCCATTAAGTCCTTCAAGTTCAATTAGGAATACCACTTTAGCAACTACACCACCCATTTTTTCAACTAGGTCAATGATTGCTTTAGTTGTGCCACCTGTAGCCAATAAATCATCTACAATAACTACTTTTTGTCCTTTTTGAATGGCATCAATATGCATCTCAATAGTAGATGAGCCATATTCTAAATCATAGCTTTGAGCAACACATTCATAAGGTAATTTACCTGGTTTTCTAACAGGTACAAATCCTTTTTTTAATTTATATGCTGTTGGCACACCAAAAATAAATCCTCTTGCTTCTGGTCCAACAACTAGGTCAAAATCAACCTTTTCAAGCTTTTCAGCAATTTGATCAATAGAAGCGACTAACCCTTCTCCATCTTGAAGTAAAGTTGTAATGTCTTTGAAAAGAATCCCTTCTTTTGGAAAATCTTTTACATCACGAATCAGTTTATATAAATCCATACATGTTCCTCCTTAAGATATTATTCACTATAGGACTTACTTTCACATTTTGTGTTTATTCTACGTTTTTCTTCTTTTTAAGGTACATTCCATTATAGCATAGTTTTTTAGCTATGATAATAGGTTCATCAAAGTTTTTTATAAAATTTACTTTTTGTTCATCCTCTCGTTTTTCCTTATCATACGCCAGAATTTAGATTCTATTTGATGAAATATTTTTTAAATATATATACACCTTTCTTATAACTATGATATAATATAGAAGTTATTTATATTAATAGGAGTGTAAACATGTCGGAAAAATTTCAAGTAGGCCAAATTATTGAAGGAACAGTAACAGGAATTAAACCTTTTGGGGCATTTGTATCTTTAGATGAAACAACTCAGGGTCTTGTTCATATCTCACACATTACTCATGGCTATTTAGAAAACATCAACGATGCAATTAAAGTTGGAGATACGGTTAAAGTCAAAATATTATCTATCGATTCTGAAAAAGGCAAAATTTCTCTTTCTATCAAAGAAACTCAAGAAAAACCAAGACCAGCTTCTTCTAGACCAACTAATCCTAAAGCACCTAAAAAAGAAGCTAGTGCAGGTAATTTTGAAGACTTAATGAAAGATTTCTTAAAACTTTCAAATGACCGCCAAGCAGATATTAACAAACGTTTAAATCGCTAATTTCCAAAATATAATAAAAGGCACCTACGGGTGCCATTTATTATGGATTATTTTAAAAACTCATCAATTAATTCTAAGATTTCTAGTTCTAATGCAGTATTAAATGCTTCTATTTTAAGCTGTTTGAGCTTTTCTGCAATCTGATGCATTCCCATAAAAAGCTGCCACTGAGCTTTTCCACTTTCATAGCTTTTTAGTACTTCTTTCTTTTCCCGCTTGGCTTCTTCTAATGTAATGACTCTTCTATCATATTGTTCATAAAGCCCCCTAGAAGCAATGTAATAACATTGCTCGTACATCGGAAGTCCATTAGGCATGGGTGCTTTCTCTTTTGCAAGTTTATCTAATTGCTTTACATCCATTTTAAGCACCTTCTCTCCTTGTATTTCTTTCATTGTAGCATATCTTACTTCTTTATCCTATCTGAACTTTTCTTTAAGCCTTATTTTATCCTATTGGCATTTTCCTAAGCATGGTCTTCTATTTCTCACTAACTTTTTATAAGCGATGTTTTAAGATGTCTTCAATATAAAATGGTAAAAGTTTCATTTTAGTATCCCCTTTCACCTTGCTAAAAAGTACGTCTAATACATATCTTTCCCATTCATCGTGTTTCATGCCTCCTAGCACTTCATATTGCTTCTTGCATTCTTCTTTATCGGAATAAACACGATAACTCCAACATCCACCTGGCCTAACGGGATAGATCATACATGCCCCTTCTTCTGATAGCATGGGACAAGGTAAACCTAATGCAAAATAGCGTTCCATAAACTCATAAATCGCTTCCTCCACATTTCCCGCACGATAATACTTATTTTGATCCATATCTAATCCACTTGCTTTGGCTTTTTCCATCCATTCCTCTATACGTTTTTGTACATACTGTTTTTCTTCTACTGTAAAACGGCTCATATATGCCGCGATTGCCTTAGCTTCTGTTGGTAAAACCTGTATCGCTTGCTTGCAACACGCATCACATCCTTTACCACACACGCACCGAGTGCCAACGGCTGCTTCTGCCTGATCTATACAAGTTGTTACCTCTTCAATCTGCCTGGTAAACCATTTAGCAAGCCCTACACTGCTGATCTCATCTGGTGGCTCAATTTGTCCTCTTTGCTTGGCGGTTGCCACCTCTTGCACAGATTTTTCCCATAACTTATCCATTTTCTGTCTTAATGACTGCTCCATCGTTTAATTCCCCAATCTATTTTCCTAATTTATATTTGTTTTTTAACTATTTTCTAATAATAATGCCTTGATTTCCTCTAGAGTTAGGGCACTTAATTTCTGCTCACCTTGTCCTGTCATGACCTGTTCAATCAGTAACTGTTTTTCTTCCTGCAAGGCAATAATGCTTTCTTCTATTGTCCCTTTTGCCACAAGCTTTAATACATTTACCACTTGCTTTTGACCCATACGGTGCGCACGGTCACTGGCTTGATTTTCCACAGCTGGATTCCACCAAGGGTCAAAGTGAATCACCGTACTGGCACTGGTTAAATTTAGTCCTGTCCCCCCTGCTTTAAGGGAAATTAAAAAGATACGCTTGTCTTCATTTTGATTAAAGTCCTCTACACGCTCTAAACGTGTTTTGGCATCCACTTGACCATCTAAATAATGATACGCCATTCCTTCTTCTTCTAAACGCTTACTAATCTCCCCTAACACCGTTGTAAACTGAGAAAAAATCAGCACCTTCTCATTTGGAAGGTCTTTTAATAGGCTTATTAAATACTCTAATTTAGAATTCATCCCTTTGTAATTTTTAACCAAACGTTCTGGCACCAAACAAACTTGCCTAAGCTTTGTTAAATAAGCTAAAATAGCCGCTTTTGCTGCTGGCTCAGCTGACAGTTTTTGCTGGATTAATTTTTGCATCGCGTGATAAGCCCGCTGATGATGTCCTTCTAATGTAATATAAAGCTTTTGCTCAATCTTATCAGGTAATTCCTTTAACACTTCTTTCTTTGTTCGCCTCAGCATAAATGGACTAATTAATTTTCTAAGTGCCTCTATTTGAGGTGGGTCTGTCATAAAGATATTTTGAAAACGTAAGGGCTGATAAAGATACCCTGGTAATGCAAAATCCATAATGGACCAAAGTTCCATTAAATTATTTTCCATTGGCGTCCCTGTTAACGCAAAACGTACTTTACTTTTAATTTTCTTCATCGTTTTGGTAAGCTGGGCATTGACATTTTTAATATGCTGGGCTTCATCTAAAATACAATAATCCCACAATTCATCCTCATAATAAACTTCATCATTTTTATAAGTCTGATAAGTCGTCAAAACCACATCATAGGCCTTACGATTTTTAATCCAACCCATTCTTTTTTCTTTTTCCCCATGTATCACTGCCACCTTTACTTCTGGTGCAAAACGTTCAAATTCCTTTTTCCAGTTGTACACTAAGGCTGTTGGAACAACAATTAATGCATGAGTCCCTTTTTGCATACTTAAAAAGGCAATCACTTGCAAGGTCTTACCAAGTCCCATTTCATCTGCTAAAATGCCACCTAATCCATAACTGGCAACCGACGTCAAAAAAGCCACCCCATCTTTTTGATAACTTCGTAAAATCTCTTCTAAAGATGCTGGTAGTTTTTCTTCTACTTTTAGTTTTTGAAGCTTAAAGAGCCTTTGGCGCACGCATTCTCGATTTTCAATAAAGTCTAACTCATCAAGTGCTGCTTCTAAAAACAAACCTTTTTCATCTGGAATCACAATATTTTCAATTTCATTATATACACCTAATAAATCAATCAGCTGCAGTGCATCTTGCAATTTTTCTTCTTCTAAGTTTAGGTAACGCTCACCCCCTAAATAAAGACGCTTTTTCTTTTCCTTATAGGCTGTAAAAATTTTACGGTACTCACTTTTATCAATCCCTTTAATATTAAATGCCATTTGAAAGCCACCCCTTTTAAGGGCACTTAAGCACACTTCTACCTCTGGTGTTAAAACCACGCTGTCTTTACTTGGTGATGTATTTTGTTTTAGACATTCTATTCCTTTAAATATGACAGCAACCCCATGTGCACATAGTCCGAAATGATTAACAGCTCCTAAGACACTTTGGCAATCACAACTACTTTCTAAAACACATTGCCTCATTCGATCCACACGAACCAAAGTGCTATAAGTCTGCCTGCGATATTCATCCGTTACATTACCATAAAAAATCACTTCTCGCCCTTGCACTTTAGCATAGGCCCCTGAAACAGCTCCTATTTGATACATATGCTTGCCACTATTGTAAGAATCCCTCTCCACATTGGCTTTTAAATACAACTTAATCCAATCCATGCTTTTCCTCCCATCTCTTTAGCTTGTTTTAAATCGCTTCTTTAATTCAATAAAAAATGGGATCATAAAATCAAAACAAATGCTGATTTCACCATCCCATGTCTTACATCCTTTATAGGATGTTTTTATCCCCTTTAGTCTACCTTATAAATAACAAAAGTCCAAGGCATAACCTTGGACTACGATGAGCCATCTGGGACTCGAACCCAGGACCCTCAGATTAAGAGTCTGATGCTCTACCAACTAAGCTAATGACCCTCAGTGATATTATTTTACCATGACTCTTAAATAAATACAAGCCTCTTTATGTATATTTTTTATGTATTTTGCAATATATTATGTTATTGTATGTTATCTTTAGGCTTTGCTTCATCATTTTATAACATTTGTTTTTAATTATTTTGAATTCCCTCATGACATTTATATCCGCTTAGACTATACTATTACATTGAAGCGATTGACATAAGCCAATACATTCTAATGGAGGAATTCATATGAAATCAAAAAAAATAAAACTTGTCTTATTCACCTTATGTGTACTCATCATAGGATGCAGCTTCTACTTAACGAGCGGCTACAAAGCCACCGATAAGGCCCATACCTTTTTACAAAGTACAGATGAGGTCAGTATTAAAACGCCGAGCACTTCTCTCACTGTTTTTAAACCTGCTCACCCTAAAGCGGGTATCATCTTTTATCCTGGCGGCAAGGTAGAGCCTATCGCTTATGCACCACTGCTTCATTAGCTTGCCCAAAATGATATGCTCTGTATTCTCGTTTCAATGCCTTTTGATTTAGCTGTCCTAGATGCCAATGCAGCAGATGGTTTACAAGATTACTTTCCTGAGATTAAGCATTGGTATATGGCAGGTCATTCGCTAGGCGGTGCTATGGCTGCTACTTATATTTCTAAACATAACGCTAACTTTGACGGCCTCATTTTACTAGCTGCCTATTCCACAGCTGATTTGAGCCAAACCCCTTTAAAGGTTATTTCTATTTATGGTTCTAATGATCAGGTACACCACTTTACAAGAAAACTATTGAACTAAATCTTTAAATTCATTGTCTTTTACAAGTTCTTCAAGGGTTATAGG
>CAKVCL010000030.1 GCA_934725855.1 uncultured Cellulosilyticum sp.
ACCTCCTAAAAATATTTAAAGACAGTATACTTGAAAATCAAGGGAGTGAATAGGCGTGCTTGATATGACGCTTACGATTATCGTATTAGATAAAGGAAAGATTGCAGAAGAAGGAACACATGAGGCGCTTATGGCCAAGGAAGGCATTTATGCTAAGTTGTATAAAACACAGGCAGATTATTATAAATCCTAAAAAGAGCTAAAATTATAAAAGAATCCCCATTTTCTTACGGTATTAAATCATTATAATCAAAATCAGAAGAATATAGAAAGAGCAGTTATTAAATAAATGGGGAAGGAGCTTTAAAAATGGAACAATTTATTTATCCATCAAGTGTAGGTCAGTGGGGTGTTTTTGAAGTAGAATGTAAAGGAAAAGAGCAAGGAAATCCTTTTGTGGATTATACCATTACAGGTCATTTTAAAGCAGCTGATTTACATTCTAATATTTTTTCACAATATATTATTTGGGATTACTTGCAGCATAATGACATCAAGGAACATATTGAGAAAATCAAAAATATATATAAAGAGCAATGTCAAACCATGTTAGGCGCAATGGAAAAGTATTTTCCTAAAGAAGTGAGCTATACTAAACCAACCGGTGGGATGTTTATTTGGGCAACACTTAGAGAAGGAGAATCTGCTTTGGCACTTTTTGAAAAAGCGAAAGAGCAAAAAGTCGTATTTGTACCTGGTAATCCTTTTTATACAGATGGCAGACAGGCAAATACAATGAGGCTTAATTACACCAATTCATCTAATGAACGCATTGAAGAAGGCATCATGAGACTTGGAAGATTACTGAATGCACAATAAAAAGGTAAATACTCAAGGGGAAACTTTAAACAGCGTAGAAGGCTAATCAAGTTTGATTAGAAATCACAAATCAAGAATATGCTTCTTGATTTGTGATTTTTTTAGTTATTTTTTAGAATATATTTTACTTTGGATGAACATTAAGTGTATAGTGATTAAGAGAAATGAGTAAAAACAAAATAGAGAGTAGAAAAATATAGTAGAGGATGAAAAAATGGAAACAAATGGAGTATCTAAAAAAGTCCTAATTATTGGTTCGGGACCGATTATTATTGGTCAGGCTTGTGAGTTTGATTACTCAGGTACACAAGCTTGTAAAGCGCTTAGAAAATTAGGGTATAAAATCATTTTAGTTAATTCTAATCCAGCAACGATTATGACAGACCCTGGTATTGCAGATATGACTTACATTGAACCACTTAATGCCAAGCGTTTAGAAGAAATTATTGCAAAAGAACGTCCCCATTGCTTATTACCTAATTTAGGGGGACAATCTGGTTTAAATTTATGTTCTGAGCTTAATCAATTAGGAATATTAGAAAAATACAATGTAGAAGTCATAGGGGTTCAAGTTGATGCTATTGAACGTGGAGAAGACCGTATTGAATTTAAAAAGACCATGAATAGTCTTGGAATTGAAATGGCAAGAAGCGAAGTAGCTTATAGTGTAGAGGAAGCTTTAGCCATTGCGGATAAATTAGGTTATCCCGTTGTCCTTCGTCCAGCTTACACTATGGGAGGCGCTGGCGGTGGCCTTGTTTATAATAAGGAAGAATTAAGCACGGTGTGTGCAAGAGGGCTTCAAGCCAGTTTAGTAGGGCAAGTTTTAGTAGAAGAATCTGTTTTGGGTTGGGAAGAATTAGAGCTTGAAGTCGTTCGTGATGCCAAAGGCAATATGATTACCGTATGTTTTATTGAAAATATCGACCCACTTGGGGTACATAATGGGGATTCTTTCTGCTCAGCACCTATGCTAACGATTTCAGAAGACGTTCAAAAAGAATTACAGCGTCAAGCTTATAAAATTGTAGAGGCCATTGAAGTGATTGGTGGAACCAATGTTCAGTTTGCTCGTCAGACAGAAACAGGACGTATTATTGTGATTGAAATCAATCCTAGAACCTCTCGTTCATCTGCTTTAGCTTCTAAAGCAACAGGCTTCCAAATTGCACTTGTTTCAGCCATGTTGGCAACAGGCCTTACATTAGAAGATATTCCATGTGGTAAATATGGGACATTAGACAAGTACAAACCAGATGGAGATTATGTGGTTATCAAATTTGCAAGATGGGCCTTTGAGAAATTTAAAAATGCTGAAGACAAATTGGGCACACAAATGCGTGCCGTTGGTGAAGTCATGAGTATTGGTAAAACTTATAAAGAAGCTTTCCAAAAAGCCATTAGAAGTTTGGGAAAGGGACGCTATGGCTTAGGCTTTGCCAAAGATTTCAATAAGAGGAGTAAAGAAGAACTTTTACAAATGCTTCATATTCCTACAAGCGAAAGAAAATTTATGATGTATGAAGCGTTAAGAAAAGGGGCAACCGTAGAAGAACTTTACAACTTAACCAAGATTAAACCATACTTTATCGAGCAAATGAAAGAGCTTGTGGAAGAAGAAAATCAAATTCTAGAAGCTAAAGGAAAAGAACTGGATGAAAAACTTTTCGCGCAAGCTAAAAAAGATGGTTTTTCTGATAAATATATCGCAAATTTAAACATCATGGGGTTAAGGAAGCTGTCTTCCCATTTAATATGTTCCCAGAGGTTGACCCACTACTCGGACCAGAAATGCGTTCGACAGGCGAAGTTTTAGGTATTTCTGATAACTTTGGGGAAGCTTATTATAAAGCACAGGAAGCCACACAAACAAAGATTGCTTTATCTGGAACGGTACTTATTAGTGTCAATGACCGTGATAAAAAGGAAGTGGTTGAGGTTGCAAAAGGCTTTAAAGAATGTGGCTTTAACATTATTGCCACAGGTGGAACCGCTGATTTGTTAAATGAAGCTGGCATAGAAGCGAAGAAGACCTTTAAGCTCAAACAAGGACGTCCTAATATTTTAGATGCCATTACGAATAACGAAGTGGATATCGTGATTAATACACCAAATGATAAAGAAGGTGCAGATGATGATAGCTACATTCGTAAGGCCGCTATTCGTAAACGTGTTTTCTATGTCACCACGATGGCAGGTGCTAGGGCAACCATAGAAGGTATCAAAGCGGTTAAGAACGGTAAAGGTAAAACGATTAAATCCTTACAAGAGTTCCATAAAGAAATTCAATAGAGATTTCAAAGAAACGATGCAAAAACACACCCATTTCACATAAGAAGTGGGTGTGTTTTGTATGGAGCTATTGGAGCCTAAATAAATTCTTTAAGCATTTCTTGAACTAATGCACTCACATTTTTTGCAGCAAGTGGTAAAAATTCTTCATAAGAAAGTTCGGCACTTCCATCTGCTTTATCAGAAATGGCACGAAGAATCACATAAGGGACGTTATTTAAATAAGCCACATGAGCAATTGCAGCACCTTCCATTTCAACGGCGTATGGTGCGAAATTTTTTTGAATATGAGCTTTTAATTCGCCACCAGCGACAAATTGATCCCCACTTGCAATGCGGCCTTTGAAAAGAGAAACCCCTTCAAAATTTAAATTTTTAGCAGCTGTTTCTGCTAGAGAGATTAAGTCCTTACTGGCTTCAAAGAAAGTGACACCAAGTCTTGGCACACAGCCAAGAGGATCACCAAATACAGTCGTATCGATATCATGTTGAACAGCATCTGTAGAAATGACAATATCCCCTTGATTAATATCCGGACAAAGGGTTCCAGCTACCCCTGAGTTAATAAGATAGTCGATTTTAAAGAGGGTGACCATAAGTTGAGCACATACAGCGGCGTTGACTTTACCAATGCCAGATCGAGCTAAAACGATGGTTTTATCATATAAAGTTCCTTTGTAAAAGGTCATGCCTGCTTCTGTTTTGGTTTCACAGATGGTCATAAGTTCTTTTAAGATTTCAACTTCTTCATCCATGGCGCCGATAATACCGATAATTTTTGGGTTTGTCATGCTTTTTTCTCCTTTGTTAAATTCATTAGTTATCAGTCTGTTTATAGCATGAATTAAGATGGAAAGCAAGAGATAAAAATTAAAGAGAAAGATAAATATTTGCATAAAATAATATATAAATTTATATTATTTTGTACACAAATAGACATATTTTGTTTAAAGAATTTCTGCTATAATAAAAATGAATACAAAATATTATAGGGGGTTTTGAAATGTTAGCAAAAAGTAAAAAGTTTTTATTCACCTCAGTGATGTCAGCAGCTGTATTTTCAATGACAGCCATGCCAACCTTAGCAGCAGATGCAAAAGCAGATACTAAAAAGGATGATAAGGCAGATGCAAAGGTTGAAAAAACAGCAGATGATGCTGAAAAAGCAGAAGTAAAAGAAGAAGTAAAACCACAAGAAGGAGATATTGTTGTATTATATACAAACGATATTCACTGCGGCATTGAAGAAAAAGATAGCATGGGAATTACTGGTGTAGCAGCTTACAAGGCTGATATGAAAAAAGCATATGGTGAAGACCAAGTCACATTAGTAGACTGTGGTGATGCCATTCAAGGTTCAGCTATTGGTACTTTATCAAAAGGCAGCTACATGGTTGATATCATGAATGCAGTAGGCTATGATTATGCTATTTTTGGTAATCATGAATTCGACTATACCATTCCAGAACTTAAAAAACTTGTTGAAAAAGCTGAAGCTAAATATTTAGGTTGTAACTTTAAGTACACAGGCAAAGATGCTAAAGCAGATAAGTTAGAAACAGCACCATACGATATTAAAGATTACAATGGCGTTAAAGTAGCTTATGTAGGAATTAGTACACCAGAAACACTAGTAAAATCAACCCCAACTTACTTTATGGACAAAGACGGTAAATTCGTTTACACATTTAGCGAAGGCAATGAAGGTAAGGATTTATACAAAGCCGTTCAAACAGCTGTTGATGCAGCTCGTAAAGAAGGCGCTCAGTATGTAGTGGCTTTAGCTCACCTTGGTGTGGAAGAAACATCAGCACCTTACCGTTCAACAGATGTTATCGCTAATACAACAGGTATTGATGCGATGCTTGATGGACACTCTCATAGCACCGTTGAATCAGAAGAAGTTAAAAATGCTAAAGGTGAAACGGTAGTACTTTCTCAAACAGGTACAAAACTTGCTGCACTTGGTCAGTTAGTGATTTCTAAAGATGGTAAATTCACAACTAAACTTGTGACAGATTATAAAGAGAAAGATGAGGCAACAAGTAAGGTAGTTGCTAAAATCAATAAAGACCTTGAAGGTGTCCTTAATGAAGTCGTTGCTAAAGCAGATGTAGAATTAAGTACAGATATAGATGGCGTACGTGCTGTTCGTAATCAAGAAACCGCTCTTGGTGATTTATGTGCAGATGCTTACCGTAATGTATCAGGAGCAGATATTGCTTTTGTAAATGGTGGTGGTATCCGTGCAACAATCGCTAAAGGAGATGTAACTTATCAAAATATTATTGCGGTTCATCCATATGGCAATGAATTGTGTGTAGTAGAAGCTACAGGTCAAGAAATTTTAGATGCCTTAGAATTAGGTAGCCGTTCTGTTAAAACAGAAACAACTGAAACATCAGAAGATGGTAAATTAAATGCTGCTGGTGAAAATGGTGGATTCCTTCAAGTAGCTGGTTTACAATATACAATTGATACGTCTATTCCTTCTACAGTAAAACTTGATGACAAGAAAATGTTTGTAGAAGTAACAGGTGAGCGTCGTGTGAAAGATGTTAAAGTTTTAAATAAAGAAACAAGTAAATATGAAGCAATTAAAGCAGATAAAACTTATACACTTGCTTCTCATAACTATATGCTTAAGAGCATGGGTGATGGTTATACCATGTTTGCAGATAACAAGTACTTACAAGATTCAGTAATGCTTGATAATCAAGTGCTTATTACATATATTAAAGATCAATTAAAAGGTGTTATAGGCGAAGAATATGCTAAACCACAAGGCCGTATTACAATTGAAAGAGCAGCTGCAAAAGAAGAAGTAAAAGCTGATACAAAAGAAGCAACTAAAGAAGCTGCTAAAACAACTGAGAAAAAAGCTGCATAATTAAACGTATTCTGAATAGACAATCATTCATATCATAAAAATAAGCCATAAATTCTATAAAATGGAATTTATGGCTTATTTATTTTGAGGGGGAGTTTAGTGTGATTTATTTGCTAACTTGAGCGGGCTGCGTAGTTGTCGTTTTAGCTTGAGTTGCAGTAGCTTGTTGAGTTTGAACAGTCTGACTAACGAGATTGGTAAAGTTTTTACTTGTTTGAGAAAGTACAAAATCTGTGCTTTCTAGTTCACTAGAGTCGGACATACCTTTTGGAGCATTTCCATTGCCATCAGCTACTTGATCTTTAGGTGGTGTTGGCATTTCACCATTAGGTGGTGTTGGCTGGCTAAAGTCCGCCATACCTTGTGGTGGTGTTGGATGATTTGTATTTTGTTCACCTTCAGGAAGTTCTGGCGGCTCGCCATTAAAGCCCTCTGGAGGAACCTCTAAGTCATTAGGCATGCTGCTTTTTGAAAGGGTCATACGGCTATTTGCATTACCACCATGTTGAAGCTGAGAGCCTTTGGTGTAAGAAGTAATGGTGCTATAAAATCCATTTTCCTCGGTGCCTTTAATGTCACCACCTTGATAGACATGATAAGTTCCTTCTTTTAAAGTTGGTGTGCTAAAGACAATGTAGCTATAGTCATTTGGAAAATCAAAAGCAAAGACTGGACTGTCTTTTTCATCTGTAACGGTAAGCAGTTTATCTGTTTTTTGAGCAAGTTGCAGAAACATAAAAAGCTGCTTAGAATCATCTTCGAGAGAATCATACATATTACCAGCACCAATGACCGTACCTCCGTTGATGATGGAGCCTTTATCAGAGTCAATACCACCATCCATGCTCTTTGGATTGGCGAGGGAAATAACAGTGCCGCCATTAATGACATTCCAACCATTAGAGTCAATGCCATCTCCTTCGGTGCCATTGCCAGCATAGATATTTAAATAACCATCATTCATCGTAAAAACGCTGATGCCATCTTCATTGACATTAATCCCATCATCTTTAGATTGGATATTGATTTTACCACCATTAATGGTAAGGTGAAGCTCTGAGTCTAGGCCTTCGTTTTCAGCGTTGATATTTAATACACCATTGCCTTTGGTTTCACCATCAATTTCCATACTCATGCGGGAATAAAAGGCACCATCATATTTATGAAGTTTCTTTTCCTCAGTTTGATCTTTTAAAATACGTGCGACATAAGAACCATTAATGGTATTCGTTGAGTCATCTGCAAGAATGACACGTGCACCAGCGTTAGTGGTATCGACAGTGCTTGAAGCGGTATCAATAGTTGCATCTGCGTCACATTCATAAACTTTATAGAAAAAGACTGCAGGAGCTACGCTACAAGTAATATCTACATTATCTAGTATAAGTGTGACCTTATCGGAATCTTCTTTTCCAACGTTAACAAATATCTGTCCGTAAGAAAGTTTTCCAGAAATGCGGTATGTACCAGGTTTGGTAATATTAACAACGGTATGTTTTGCTGCTTCTTCTGCTGAATGCTTGTCTTTATCTGTTCCTTCTCCATAAGGATTACCGCTTGAATAAGTATCTTTATCCTCATAGTAAATGATATCATGGCTTATATAAACAGCATCACCTGATTTGGTAGAAACTGCACTGCCATCTACGAGTATTTTTTCATCTGAAAGCTCGATGGAGATGGCTTCTTGAGTGATTGTGTTTTCTTTGGCAGTAGCTGTAATGGACTCAGTAGAAGTTGCTGCCCAAGTAGGGCCAATAGATGAAAGTGCGAGTGTGATGGATAAAGCACCATAAAAGAATTTCCTCATAAAAAACCTCCTATATGTAATAGTACATCAAGCTGTAAAAGCATTATTTATTATTTGAAGTATAAAGCTATTTTATTGAGGCAAAATGATGACGGTATGATAGAAAAGTGATAGTTGTGTGAAAAATAATCAAATTAAGAAAATAAAAAGAGAAGCTTCACAAGCTATCTGGGCTTATGAAGCTTCTCTTATAGATAAAATATAAAGTGCAATGGTAGGATTGACTGTTCATATCGTTAAATACGCGCATCAAAGTGGCTGCCAAGATGCGGCATAACAGAAAGCTCCATAGCTTTCATGTTTTCAATTAAATTTCCGCTGTTTTGCTCCATTGTATTCATCCCTAATTTAGCAACAGCAACTCCTACTGTTGTTTGTAAATCTTGAGTAGCAAGAGCCGTGCTTAAGCTGGCAATATCCATTTCCATAAAACTTCCCCCTTATGAAGTGATTGAATCATTTATGCAAATGATTAACTTAATTTTACACAGGATACGAAATAAAGTCAAAAACAAGTACTTTTATGTATTGAACTAAAGAGTATAAAAAAATACATCTTTTGATTTTAAATTGACATTAAATTCGTTATAATGATGAAGTAAAATGAAAATAACACTAATAAAAATGGAGGATTATTCGATGCAATACGGTTACTTTGATGAAAAAAATAGAGAATATGTAATTACTAATCCTTGTACACCAGCTCCTTGGGCAAACTATTTAGGATCACCTGAATATGGTGCAATTATTTCACATAATGCAGGTGGATATAGTTTTGTTAAAAGTGGCGCAAACGGTCGTATTTTACGTTATATCTTCAATCAAGAAGATAAACCAGGCCGTTACATTTATTTAAGAGATGATGAAACTGGTGATTATTGGTCAGCTTCTTGGCAGCCAGTAGGTAAAAGCCTTGATACTTACAAAAGTGAAATTCATCATGGAACAGCTTATACCAACATCATGGCTGATTATTCAGACATTCATTCAGAAGCTTTATATTATGTGCCACTTAATAAATCTTATGAAGTATGGCGTGTTAAATTAACCAATACATCAGACAAAACTAGAAAGCTTTCTGCATTTGGTTATGCTGAGTTTACAAATGAAAATAATTATGAAAATGATCAAGTTAATTTACAATATACTTTATTTATCACACGTACTTATTTTAAAGGTAATAAAATCCTTCAAACCATTAATGAAAACTGTCATAAAGGATGCAATGGCAGCAATGCATTAGACCGTTTCTTAGGTTTAGCAGGTTCAGAGGTTGCTTCTTATAATGGGGATAAATCTCACTTTATTGGTCGTTATCACAGTTATAATAACCCAATAGCTGTAGAACAAGGCGTTTGCGATAATGTCTTAAACTATAATAGCAATGGTTGTGGCGCATTACATACAAAAATTGAATTAGCTCCTGGTGAAACAAAAGAATTTGCTTTTGTATTAGGCATGAAGAGTGATAGTGAGGCAAATGCTATTTTAGATAGCTACAAAGACTTATCTGTTGTAGAAAAGGAATTAGAAGAACTTAAATCATACTGGCATGGCAAACTAAGCAATTTAATGGTTCAAACACCAAGTAGTGAATTTAACAATATGATTAATACATGGAATGCATATCAATGTTTCATTACCTTTATTTGGTCAAGAGCAGCTTCTTTCATTTACTGTGGTCTTCGTAATGGTTATGGTTACCGTGATACCGTACAAGATATTCAAGGTATTATTCACCTTGACCCAGCAATGGCAAAAGAAAAGATTGTCTTCATGCTTTCAGCTCAAGTAGATAATGGTGGTGGTTTACCACTTGTTAAATTCAATCACAATGCAGGTCACGAAGATACGCCAGATGATGCAAGCTATGTACAAGCTACAGGACATCCAGCTTACCGTGCAGATGATGCTTTATGGTTATTCCCAACCATCTTAAAATACATTGGGGAGTCAGGTGATAAAGCATTTATCAATGAAGTGATTCCATATGCGAATAAAGATGAAGGCACCGTTTATGATCACTTAAAGAGAGCCATTAATTTCTCTATGGAACGTCTTGGGGCACACAAAATGCCAGCTGGTCTTCATGCAGACTGGAATGACTGCTTAAGACTTGGTAAAAAAGGTGAATCAAGCTTCGTTGCTTTACAACTTTATTACGCAATGACGGTTCTTCGTGAATTTGCTGAAGAACTTAATGATACAGAATATATTGCTTATCTTGATAAAGTACAAAAAGAATTAGGTGAAACCATTCAAACCAATTGTTGGGAAGATGATCGTTTCATTCGTGGTTTCAAAGAAGATGGACAAGTGATTGGTTCTAAGAAAGATCCAGAAGCTAATATGTGGCTTAATCCACAATCTTGGGCAGTTATTAGTGGACTTGCAACCAAAGAACAAGCTGAAAAAGCACTTGAATCTGTTCATAGAGAACTCAATACTAAATATGGTGTACGTGTGATGGCACCATCCTTTAAAGATCATGCCTTTGAAGGCGCACTTGCGTTATTATTCAATGGTTCAACCAAAGAAAATGGTGGAATCTTCTCTCAACCACAAGGCTGGATTATTTTAGCTGAGTCTTTAATGGGACATGGTAACCGTGCATTTGAATACTTTATGGAAAGTGCACCAGCTGCACAAAATGATAATGCGGATGTGCGTGTGCTTGAACCATACGTTCATGGACAATTTACAGAAAGTGTGGAAAGTCCATTTGAAGGGCGTTCACATGTACACTGGTTAACAGGTACAGCTTCTACAGTTATGGTAGGTTGCGTGGAAGGTATTTTAGGTCTTCGTCCAGATGTGAATGGTCTTAAATTAGAACCAGCTATTCCAAGTGAGTGGAAAGGCTTTACAATGGACAAAGTATTTAGAGGTAAAAAACTTCATATCACCGTTAATAATCCAAATGGAGCCGAAGGTGGTTATGTAGCTTGCAGCTTAAATGGTCAAAAACTTGAAAGCAACTATATTCCAGCAGATTTATTACAAGATGAAAATGAAATCGTATTAGATATGTAATGGATAGAAAAAGACACCTAGAAATAGGTGTTTTTTTCGTGCATCTTTATAAGGACAGTGGTATGATAGCTAAGAAGAAAAATCGTATGAAGGGGCATAACTGTGTCCATTAGAAAAGAGGATAACGATGAAAAAAACAGAAACAAAAGAACAATGGATGCAAAAAACATGGGTGGTATGGCTGGGTGCATTTTTGTGTTGTGCATTATGGGGCAGTGCTTTTCCTTGTATCAAAATAGGCTACGAGCTTTTTAAAATTGAATCTAGTCAAACCGCAACACAAATTCTTTTTGCAGGATGTCGTTTTACTTTAGCAGGTATTTTATCTATTTTAATAGGCAGCTTATTGGGAAGAAGTTTTTTAGTCCCTCAAAAGGAAGCTTATGGCAAAATCCTAAACCTTTGTATTTTTCAAACGGTATTACAATATGTATGCTTCTATATAGGACTTGCACATACATCAGGGGTTAAGGCATCCATTATTGAAGGTGTGAATGTCTTTGTTGCCATTTTAATAGCAAGTCTTATTTTCCATCAAGAAAAGCTAAGTGTGCGCAAAATGTTAGGGAGTGTGATTGGCTTTAGTGGTGTGGTACTGGTTAATCTAGTAGGGAATGAACTAAGTGGCGGATTTTCTATTTTAGGGGAAGGAAGTATTCTATTATCAACTGTTGCTTATGCATTTTCTTCCGTGCTGATGAAGCGCTACTCAAAAAAAGAAAATCCCGTGACATTGAGTGGTTATCAATTTGTGCTAGGTGGTTTAATTATGGTTGGCATTGGTCTTCTACTTGGAGGACGTATAGAGTATATGACGTTAAGTGGATTAGCCATGCTCATTTACTTAGCACTCCTATCAGCAGTAGCTTATGCTTTATGGGGCATTTTGCTAAAGTACAATCCTGTATCAAAAGTGGCTGTGTTTGGCTTTATGAATCCTGTATTTGGAGTATTATTATCTTCTGTGCTTTTAAACGAATATGGCACCTTAAGTTATATCAGTATTTTGTCTTTAGGATTAGTTTGCTTAGGGATTTACATGGTGAATAAAGAAGCTTAAGAGGGTAAAATAGACACTTTCCTAAATGAAATATTTGGGGTACAATAAGCCTAATAGGTTAAATTGAAAGGATTATGACAGATGAATACAAATCAAACTGTAGCAGTGCTGAAGGCATTTTATTTTGGAAGTGAAAGTGTGACGGCGATTGCAAATCGTACCAAATTATCGAAAGATGAAGTAAGAGAAGCATTACGTGGGGCACGTGAATGTGGATTAATTAAATATTCGACTAGAGATTATAATGAAACTTTTGTGCATAAAGAAACGAAGAAATTAGGAGAATATTTAAAAGCAAAAGGATTCATTCGTGAAAATAATAGAAGTGTATCCAATCAAAAGGCATACAGACCTTATAGAGGACATGGAAAATAAAAAAAAGTAGTAAAGGGCGATAAAGATAAGTGCATCTTTATCGCCCTTTTTGAATAACGCTTAACACGTTAAGTTAAAAAAGGATTTATATAGTATGACCTATGAGTAGAATTAGCATTCTGTACGAATGATCTCAACCTTATAACCGTCTGGGTCAGTGATAAAATAGTAATGTGGCGTCTGGCCAGGAAGCCCTTTAAGTGGCGTCACTTCATAACCTAGTGCGGTATGATTCATATGAGAGGCTTCTAAGTCATTAACGCCTACTGCTAGGTGACTAAAGCCATTTCCAAGCTCATAAGGTTTTGAAGGATTATAGTTGTAAGTGAGTTCAAGTTCATACCCACCTATGGCATCTGATAGATAAACTAAGGTAAATTCGTGTTCTGGAAAATCCTTGCGTCTGGTTTCCACAAGACCAAGAGCTCTTTGATAGAAGTCTAAGGATTTTTCTAAATCCATAACACGAATACAGGTGTGTAACATTTTCATAAAGTACCTCCATTGATGTATAATGTTTGAACTTTAGTCTAACATATAGAGTGGAATTTCAGCAAGGTTTTTGGAGTAAGTTATGGCTCATAATCCACATAGAAAGGCTTAGATAAGTAGGAGAGAAGGACAGCATTGAAAAGATAGGAGCAGGTGTAGTATAATGAGTCAAAAAATGCTGGAGAAGTGATGAGATGACAACGACAAACCTTGAAAAACAATTTACAAAAGAATTACGGCTGCCATTATTGAAGTCAAACCAGAGTATACTTTAACAGAAGAAGTGAATGCGTTTTGTATGAAGCTTCCAAGATATAAAAGACCGAGAAAAGTTTTCTTTAAAGACATTCCAAGAAATCCGAAGGGTAAAATTGAGAAAAATACATTAAGAAGAATGTTCTGTAGTGAACACTTAGTTGAAGAACAAAATAGAGGGATACATGCTATAATAGGACAAAATAAAGCGTAATGTCAAACTTGACATTGCCGAGAAATTATTGAGGTAAATAAGATGGAAAAGCAAATACGGACTTTTTGTGAGTCTTTAGGTCTAGATACAATGGGGTTTATGCCTTGCAGACGATTCGATGAATTAATCCCTTTTTATAAAGAGCGGAAGGCAAAGCATTTACAAAATGAATTTGAAGCAAATGAGCTAGAGCTTAGGGTCAATCCCTTTCATTATATGCCAGAAGGGAAAACCATCCTATCCATTGCTTTTCCTTATCACCATAAAGAACAGGAAAAGGCAAATGGTTTTTCAACTTATACCAAGCGGGCGGATTATCATCGCGTGGTTAAGGGTTATTTAGAGCAAATTAAGGTATTTATTGAAAGCTTAGGCGGGCAGGCAATGACCTTTGTAGATAGCAACACACTTCCAGAAAGATATATCGCTTATTTAGCAGGAGTGGGGTTTATTGGAAAAAATAATATGCTCATTACAAAGAAATATGGGTCTTATGTTTTTATAGGTGAAATCATAACAGATCTTGAGGTAATGCATAAACGTGAGCGAACGCGAGCTGAAATGCTAGCTTACAAAGAATGTGGAAGCTGCGAAAGATGTTTAAAAGCATGTCCAACGAAGGCTATTAATAAATTTCAGTGTCATCCGAATATTTGTTTATCGTATCTCACCCAAAAAAAAGCACTTAGTGATAGGGAAATAAACTTATTAAAAGGAAATATTTTTGGGTGTGATGCTTGTCAGTTAGAATGTCCTTATAACATAGAAGCGATGGCTTCAAATATTGAAGCATTTAAACGATTAGATTTTATGGAAGAGCCAGCAGAAGTATATGCCCAGATGGATAATGCCTTTTTTAAGCAAAAATTAAGTGGGACTTCTTGTGGTTGGAGAGGAAAAAACGTTATTAAGCGCAATGCTTTGATTCGATTAAATGCGGAAGGTAAAGATATTACAGCTTTTAAGGGAGACTCGTCTTATTTAAATGAGTATATTGAAAAACTGACTACAAAAAACAAGCCCATCAGTCTAAAGGAAAGTAAAAAATCTGAGTAACATAATAGCGAAAATATTTAGTGCAAAAACAAACCAGTACAAAGAAAAACAGACTATAAAAAGTATAAAGATATATCACAATATCCATGGTTTGTTTAATAAAAGTTAGATAAAATAAGTAAAAATATAACTTTTATTTTGGAGGACTGTATGAGGGAGAGATTTAATGATCAGTGGTTTTTTCATAAAGATGGATTAGATAGGATCAATCAGTTGCCATGGGAGATAAGGAATTGGCAAAGGGTAGATATCCCACATGATTGGATGATTGATCAGGTAGAAGATTTATATGAAAATAGTATAGGTTATTATAAAAAGTTTTTTGATTTTCATCCATCACCTAATAGGCAAGTGCTCTTGCGTTTTGATGGCGTTTATATGGATACGACAATCTATTTAAATGGCAAAGCTATTTGTGAATGGAAGTATGGTTATTCTACCTTTGAAGTGGATTTAACCGAGCATATTAAAGAAGGCTTAAATGAACTGTATGTCAGGTGTGTTTATAGAAGTCCTAATAGCCGTTGGTATTCTGGAGCAGGAATTTATCGTAACGTATGGCTAATCAATCGGCCTAAAACCCATTTTGCTTCAGATGGTATTTATGTGACCACTTCTAAGGTAGATGAGGACACATGGGAAGTGACTGTGGATAGTGAACTAGAAGGCATGAAAAAACAGCAAGAGGCAACAGTCAGACATACATTAAGGGATGCAAACGGGAATGAAGTAGCGAGCAGTATGAATGCTTGCGCGTCACAAGAACAAATGGTAACAGATACCCAACAAATGAAAATCACCACTCCAAGGCTTTGGGATATAGGCAAGGGAAACTTATATCAGATGACATCAGAGCTTATAGTAGATGGAAAGGTAATGGATGAGGTAGTCCAAAACATTGGATTTAAAACGATGGCATTAGATCCTAATGAGGGCTTTTTCTTAAATGGCAGACACTTAGTGATTAATGGTGTGTGTCAACATCATGATTTAGGGGCTTTAGGGGCAGCAGTTAATAAAGAAGCCTTAAGACGTCAGTTTGAAATTTTACAAGAAATGGGTGTGAATGCGATTCGTACAGCACATAATATGCCAGATCCAGCAGTTATGGAACTCGCAGATGAAATGGGACTTCTTATTTATAGTGAGTCTTTTGATATGTGGGAAGATAGTAAGACGGATTATGATTATGGACTGTATTTTAAAAAGTGGTGGGAGAAAGATGTAAAAAGCTGGGTCAAAAGAGACCGCAATCATGTGTCCCTTATGCTATGGGGCATAGGCAATGAAATCTTTGATACACGTTTTGAAAAAGGAGAGGGCATTGCGAAGAAGTTATGTGAAGCGGTTCGAAAATGGGACCCAAGAAAAAATGCTTTTACAGCCATTGGTTCTAACTTTATTGACTTTGAAGAGGCGCAAAGATGCTCTGAGCATGTAGATGCAGCAGGTTATAATTATAAAGAAAGTTTATATGATGTGCATCATGAGAAATATCCACATTGGTGTATTTTTGGAAGTGAAACCTCATCAACCGTTCAAAGCAGGGGCATCTATCATTTCCCACTAAGCAATCGGGTGCTCACCTATGAGGATGGACAATGTTCCTCACTTGGAAATTGTACAACCAACTGGGGCGCAAAAGATTCAGATGAAGTCATCGTAAATCATCGAGATCATACGTTTTGCTTTGGACAATTTCTTTGGTCAGGTTGGGATTATATTGGGGAACCTACCCCATACTTCTCTAAGAATTCTTTCTTTGGTCAAATTGATACAGCTGGTTTTAAGAAGGATACCTTCTATAACTATCAGGCAGCATGGACAGATTATAAAACTTCACCCATGATTCATCTATTGCCTTATTGGGATTTTAATGAAGGTCAGCTCATAGATGTTTGCGTGGCATCTAATGCACCTATGGTGGAACTTTTTATAGATGGTGTTTCTTTAGGCAAACAAGAAATTGACCATGCGCATGGAAAGAAGTTAAGAGGCACTTGGCAATTACCTTATCGCAAAGGCACTTTAAAAGCAGTGGCTTATGATGAAGCGGGCAAAGTGATTGCGATGGAGGAAAAAGCTTCTTTTACAGACCCCGTTAAGATTGTTCTTAAACCTAACAAAGTGCAGCTTTTAGCAAATGGTGAAGACCTTATTTTTGTGGAGATTACAACGGTAGATAAAAACGGCATAGAGGTCGCTAATGGACGAAGTCGCATTGAAGTCAGTGTGAGTGGCGCAGGTCGTTTAGTGGGCTTAGATAATGGAGATAGCACAGATTACGATGAATATAAGGGCACAAGTCGTAAATTATTTAGTGGAAAGCTCTTAGCCATTATTGCAGCGAAGACAGAGCCAGGCGATATTCAAATGAAATGTACATCGATTGGACTTCAGGCAGCAGAGATGTCTTTTAAAGCAGTAGCTTGTCAAGTGGAAAAAGGAATCAGTGCATGGACTGAAAATCAAACTTCGCCCAAAAATGTGGAAGTTCCTGTTCGCAAAATTGAATTAACTTGTAATGGCGCAAGAAATTTAAATCCAGAACATAAAGAAGTTACAGTAGAGGCGCATTTATATCCTGAAAACACCACGTATCCAGATATTGAGTTTAAGGCACTCACTTTAGAGGGCATTGAAAGTAATAGTGTGAAATGTGTGCAGGCGGGTAAAACGGTTAAACTCGTTGCAAAAGGTGATGGCGCTTTTAGATTATGTGCAATTGCTAAAAATGGTTCTTCACTCGCTCAGGTGATGTCTGAATTGGAATTTGAAGTGATTGGTATGGGAAAAGCCTGTTTAGATCCATATGGATTTGTTTCAGGTTGCCAATTTACAAAAGCCAATCATCCAACCAAATTAAGTTTCCAAGGGGGCGTTTTTGTAGATACAGAGGATACAGCAGAAGTGACCTTTGAGGAGGTAGACTTTGGGGAGTTTGGTTCAGATGAAATCACACTTCCAATTTTCACTTTCCTAGATGAAGTCCCTATTGAAATTTGGCAAGGAGTACCGAATGAAGGTGGAACCTGTCTTTTAAAAGATATGTATCGTGCAAAGAGCTGGTATAATCATTATCAGTCTAACACTTATGTTTTACCCAAAAGAATAAAAGGCTTACAAACCTTAACGATAGTGATTTGCTCTGGGCAGCGTATTTCTTTGCAGGGCTTTTCCTTTAAGAAACTAAATAAAGCATTTTCTACTTTATTGGCAGCAGATAATACACGAATTACAGGGGACAGCTTTAAAATTCAAGAAGAGGCTATTACACAGATAGGCAATAATGTTACCCTTGAATATCACCATATGGATTTTGGAGAAAAGGGACTAAAAGGTATTACTTTATGTGGACGTTCTCATATTCCAGTCAATACGATACATATTTATTTTGTAGATGACAAAGACCAGACGATCACACAAAGCATTGATATTCCTTATAGTGAAGACTATAAAGAATGGTATTTTGAATTAGAAGCAGTAAAAGGTAGTCAAAAAGTTAACTTTATTTTCTTACCAGGAAGTAAGTTTGATTTTAAATATTTCAAATTTGAATAAGTGAGGGGACAAATCATGAAACCAGGTGTTGTTGCACCAAAAGATCCTGTTAAAAAATTAAAAGGATTTTATATTATGTTTGATGCCATTATTGAAGCAAGTGAAAGACCAGTAGGTAAGCCAACTCAAGATATTTATTTAAATGGCAGGCTCTTAGATGCGGCTTCTAGAGTAGGTGGGATTGAAGATAAAAATATTTTAAAACTCTTAGAAACAGCTGAAGGCTTTAGGAAATTGGTTAAACGTGTTGGGGTAACTGTAACTACAGAAGAAACCGATAAAGTAGGTTTTGTGCTTCGCTTTAATGGCAAAAGAGAATTCGGCGGAGAAGGGACTACCCTTAGTATGAATTGTCCTTGTGATGGGGCTGAATATGTGATGGATTTAACAGAATGTACTTTTATGGAACATGACGATATTGTAGGCATGGTGGCTTTTGAGTTTGATCAGCCAGGAATGATGGCTAAAGCCAGTGTAAAGTGTTATGTAGATGAAGCTTATGATATTCCAGAAGTGCAAGTGGATGAACCGGTTGATTTTAAGTCACAAGCCTATAAGGAGATGATTGCACGTTCGCTAATGAGTGTGGGCAATAACTCAAGATTAAAGAAAGTCATTGAAAAAGCGAAAAAGGGTGAAGACGTTACCGTTGCTTACATAGGAGGGTCTATTACACAAGGGGCAGGGGCTAAACCTATTCATACAGAATGTTATGCGGCTCAATCTTATAGAGGATTTATGAAAGCTTTTGGTCAGAATGATCCAGAAAAAATTCATTTTGTTAAAGCGGGAACAGGGGGCACCTCTTCTGAATTTGGAATGATTCGCTATGAGACGGATGTACTAAAGGATGGCAAAGTACAACCTGATTTAGTGGTCATTGAGTTTGCGGTAAATGATGAGGGGGATGAAACAAAAGGCATCTGCTATGAAAGCTTAATTGCAAAATGTTTACAAGCAGAAAATAAGCCAGCGGTTGTGTTACTTTTTAGTGTTTTTGCAGATGATTCTAACCTTCAAGAAAGACTTGCACCAATAGGGAAGCACTATGATTTGCCAATGGTGAGTGTATTAGATGCCGTTGTGCCTCAATTCAAACTGCCAAGAGGTGAAGGGGGTGTCATCACTAAAAGACAATATTTCTATGATATTTTCCATCCAACGAATGATGGACACCATGTTATGAGTGACTGCTTACTTTACTTATATCATAAGGTGGATGAGGCATCCTATGACGCAGAGTATGAAATGCCAAAAGCACCTTATAAAGCAGCTACTTTTGCACACGTGATGCGTCTTGATAAAAGTCATCGTATGAAAGAAGTAACGATTAGTGAGGGGGGTTTTATTAAAACCGATACAGAGCTTCAATGCGTGGAAATGGATGATCATCCTTATATGACCCCACAATTTCCATATAACTGGCAGCATACGGCAAAATCAAGTGACGAGCCCTTTAAAATGAACATTAAATGTAAAGATTTATTACTCGTTTATAAGGATTCAGGGTCACAGGAGGCTGGTAAAGCATTAGTCTATGTAGATGCTAAGCTTTCAAGAGAAGTGGAACCTTATATTATCGGGTGGACACATTGTAATGCAATTATCATTCATTTAGGTGAAAAAGTAGAGCATCATGAGATAGAAATTAAAATGGCAGAAGGTCACGAAGATAAAAGTTTTACCATTTTAGGTTTTGGCTATACCCTTCAATAGACCTATGATACCAGTAAGGCTTAGAGGCAAATGGAAGGATAAAGGAAAAATATACAACATATTTGATTATTCTAAATAATATGTTATAATTCTAACATAGTTAATCGTTTTAAAGACAAAGGCGTCTTTAATAGGCTCGATGAGAGCATATTAAAGGCGTCTTTTTGTTTATAAAAATAGGAGTGGAGTGTGTATGATGAGGAGATATCAGAGAAAAAATAAAAGTTTAAAAGAGCATTCTGAAAAAGTCTTTGAAGGGATTGCGTTAGGCAGACAAAGGGCGTTAGAGGAATGGTTTGAAGATAAGTGGTTTCAGCTTGAAATCATAAAAAACCATATTGTGACTAGAGATTATGACGAAAATCAAATGAGTGAATTGTTAACCGAATCACTTAAAAGCGATAAAGAAATGATTGAACTTTTTATTTTAAGTCAGGAGGGAGAAGTGATCGCTTCTTCTTTTGAGGGACATTTGCATAGGCAGTTAAGCGATTTGCCAAACTTAAAATTTGCTAAAGAAGGCAAGAGATATATGTATGGGCCTTATTGTGATGAAAAGACACTAGATATACCCGTCGACCGTGTTTTCAAAGATGAGGTGACGCTTTTATTTTCAGAACCTTATAGGATAAATGAGGGAGAAACTCATTTACTATGTGCAAGAGTATTAAATGATGATTTATCTAATGTCATTCAAGAAGAGGATGTTCATATTTATAAAGAATCAGGTGATAATTATTTATTTATGATTCATAATAATCGAGGTATTGCTCCAGGGACAGCTTTGTCTAGAAGTCGATTTGAAGATCAGACCTTTACTTTAGGTGAAAATTTAAAGCAAGGCATTCATACGGCGTTTGGTGAAACCATTCAAATAAAGAAACATACTGAATTTGAAATCATTTTTAATGATCCTGAAACAAAAACTTTACATCAAGGTATTACAAAAACGATTAAAAATGGGAGTAACTGTGATTGCTTACCGGGATATCCGGATTATCGTCATATATTAGTTGGGGGAAAAGGCATTACGATTAAGCCACCTTATTCAGATGAAACATGGGGAATGATGTGTGAAGGGGATATATCGGAAATATATGATTATGAGAGTATTGATGTAAAAGTATCTTGGCGGATTGCTAGTGTGACAACGGGGTTTATGTTATTAAATGCTTTGTTATGTTTATTTTTTAAAGGCTACGGATTAATTGCGAGTTTATTTTTTGGTATGGCTACTTTTTATGTTTCTTATAAGACCGTTCATCATTATATTACCCATACCATTAATAGTACAGTGGACATTCTCTATGACATCGCTGAAGGACAAGGGGAACTTACTAAACGAGTGAATCATTTAGCTAAAAATGAAGTAGGAGAACTAGGAAAATGGTTTAATAAATTTGTAAGTAATCAAATGCATATGGTTAAGCGTATTGCCAAGGCAACACATATTACTAAAAAATCCGTTAATAAAATCGCTAAAAGTACAAAACGTATTGAAGCTATTGTAGAGGTTGTTTCAGAAAATGCTATGAAGCAAAATGATTTATTAAAATATACACAAGATGAATTGATGAATATTTCACAAAACTTCCAGAAAAATGACGCTTTAGTAGAAAAGATTACAGAGAAAATAGAAGTAACGAGTGAAGCAACTAATATGGCTCAAGATGCAGGAAAATCCGCACTGCATTCAATGAAAGAATTAGAAGAGGCAACGATTAATGCGGTAAATTATATGGAAAAATTAGCATATCAATCTAAAGTTATTACAGATATCGTAAGCACTATTCAAAATATTAGCAAGCAAACGAGTTTACTAGCACTTAATGCGTCTATAGAAGCAGCAAGAGCTGGTGATGCTGGAAAAGGTTTTGGCGTTGTGGCAGAAGAGATTAAGAGCCTAGCAAGCGAGACTGGTGAATCAACTCTAAAAATTGAAAAACTTATAACGGATATTCAAGATTTAGTCAATCAGACCAATGACAATATGACCGTTATTAGTGATAAAGTAGAAATTTCCGCGAAAAGTACCCAAAAGTGCATGGAGAGTTTATCAAAATTTGAAGAGGTGTCAAGTATATTACCAGAAATTATGGAGGGCATGAAAAAACAAAATAAGATAATTAAAAAAGCAGATGCTAAAATGAATCAGATGGCAAATGATGAAGCGCATCATCAGATTATTGAGCAAAATGATAGTCTAAAACTTTTAGAAATGACCAGTCAATTAAAGAATCATCTTGGGCGATTAAATGAAGTAGTAAAAGGGGTAGAGTATTCTGCAGATGGACTTGAAAATATTGTCAATGCTTTTAAAACAGGAGAATAAGTGCATTATATACTAAAAGGCTATGAAAAAAATAAAAAGTATGGTAAAATAGCACTAAAGAAGACTAAGTTATAAAGTCTATATTATTAAGAAGCATCACGCTTTAGAGGGGGGCGATTGGCATGGGAAGTTTCTTAATTAATAATTTTCCATATCTTATCATAGCAGTCTTTATTATTTTATTGGTTTGTCTAGGACGAGATGTGAAATCTGAAATGACAGATAATGGTGAAAGAGAGTGGCATTTGAAAAAAAGACCATTATTTAAAAGTTTTATTCAGATGATTTATGATGAGTTAAAGAAAGAGCATATGGAAGTTTCAAAAGATTTTATTACGGAAGTGATTGCTTTTTGTATTTTAGGGGGGGTTAATCCACAGAAAATCCGCTTTAAAGAAGGAAAGTTTACTGAATTTTGGACGTGGGAAAAGGAGCATAGAGGGGTTGTAAGAGAGACTAGGCTTGAAGACCCAGAAAAAGTCGTTAATCGCATTTTAACTTTGGCACATGAGATTAGTCAAGAATACGATTACAATATCAGAAGAGAGTATTCAGCTTTTATTCGACTTAAATATATGAAGCATGTACCAGATATTTGGTGGTTTGCTGATATCTTTGAAAAGTATGAATGATATTTGACTATATGGAGAAGGTAGAAAACAAAGAATAGGGCGTAAAGCAGTTAAAAAGTGCTTTACGCCCTATTCTTTTGAAATGGAAAAAACAGATAAAGAATAAATAGGGGCTAACGTTTATAAATGACTGTACTATAGCCCGGGAGGGTGAAGGAATTTTCTTCCGTTTCATTAGGATAACTATGATAGAGGCAAGTCGCATCTTTAATAAGGTCCGAATCAAGTGAGAGCTCCTTAGAAGTAAGATTATGAAAAATCACTAGGTCTTCATTATCTGTGTAACGTCTATAGCCTAATATAGATGGATTTTGTGTAGCAATCGCTTCATATTGACCCATAGAAAGTGCTTCGTGTGTTTTTCTCAGCTCAATAAGCGTTTTATAAAGATTATAAATGGAATCGTTTTCGTTTTTCTGAGCAGCTAATGAAGGCACATCTTCATTGATCGTATGATAATCTTGTCCGCCTTCAGCTATAGACCAATTGCAGTTTGGCGCATTCGTATAGTCGTCTGTCCATTTGAAATCTAGTCTGATAAGCTCATCGGGTTTATTACCCTTCATGCCTAATTCTTCTCCATAATAAATATAAGGATTTCCAGGTAAAGTGAGGTAGATATGAGGAAGTAAGCGCACTTTACCTGGGACAATTAAGTCACTCATGATGCGATTTTGGTCATGGTTAGAAGCAAATACCCCATCTAAATAGTTAGTATCTACGGCGTCATAGCTTTCATATAAGGCTTGAAGGCTAGAGGCTAAATCTTCTCCATGACTACCCACAGATAAAGTGTTTTTAATGGCATACATTAAATCAGATTGAACGGTAAAGTTAAATTTTGTATCAAAGGGCTGTACATAGCTGGCAAGTGGCTCATCACCATCCCAAGCTTCACCGACTAAGTAAACGTTAGGATTAACCGCTTCACAAGCCCTTGCAAAATCATTCCACCATTCAAGATTATGAGCTTCGTGTTGGTCTAGGTTTTCATATTCATATTCACCATAAATATGCACAGCAGCATCTAGACGAAAACCGTCCACGCCTAACTTTAACCACTTACTAGCTGCTTCTTTGATGGCTTGGCGTACATTAGGATTTTCATAATTTAAATCGGGCATAGAGTCACTAAATACCCCATAGTAGTATTTGGAATCTGAAAGAGGATGCCATACAGGAGTATTCCATGGAGAATGGGCCGTTTTAATAGAGTCATCAGAAGCCTCTTTAAAGTGATAAAAATCTTGGTAATCTCCCTCATTTATAGCACTTTGAAACCAAGGATGCTCCTTACTGGTGTGATTGACCACAAAATCCATGATGACTTTGATATCTCTTTTGTGAGCTTCATCTAGAAGCTTTTTAAAATCTTCTTCTGTGCCATAGTCACTATTCAGACTTTCATAATCGGTTACATCATAACCATGATAGGAAGGACTGGCGTTAATGGGCATAAGCCAAAGGCCGTCAATACCTAGTTCCTTTAGATAATCTAGTTTACTGGTTAGTCCATTAAAATCGCCAATGCCATCTCCATCAGAATCCGCAAAGGCACGGACGAAAACTTCATAATAAACGCCTTGTTTTTCGGCTATCCCATTTTTTTGACGGAGTGGGTAAGTAGGAGACGTCTCAGTTGGTAACGTTTCCACTGAAGGCAAAATTTCTTCTGGGGAAGAAGTAGAAACAGTTTCTGATGCAGGCGGCATAGGTGTATTTTGAGAGGATGGTGCCGACGCTTGGCAAGCGGTTAATAAACTTAAAGACAAACTACAAGTAAGTACATAACTGAAGTGATTTCTTTTCATAAAAACCTCCTAATACATTACAATGATGAATTGTTTAGAATTTTCGTATTATACCATATACACACTATAAAGTAAATGTGTGTGGCGCATTTTGGAAAATCTCAGTAGCGTATCTTGAAAAGAAAAGTTGGAATTCGTATAATAAAAGGACACAGAATAATTGCGTAAAGGGCGGAAAAATGTTGATGAATAAAACAAGGGAAAAATTTGTACGACAAAAATTAGTAGGTACCTACGTTTGGACTGGAAACTTACATAGTGGTAAAACATCTACAGCCATTGCACGTATGATTTATTTACTAGAGCATGCCTGCCATTTAGGTGAACAAGTACTCTATGTCTGTCAAAATGAAGCAGAAAAACGCCATGTGAGTAGCGCCTTTCATCAGGCGTATCCATTTAGCAATGTAAGCTTATTCGAAGAAGAAAATCAAGGCCATGCAGTGATTAAGACGATGGATGAACTCATAGAAGAGGCGGCAGATAAGGCAGATGTTCACTTAAATTTAGCCATTTGTGAAGAAATGCCCAAGGCGCTTATTTTAGAGATGTTACCCAAAGTAAGAAAGCAATATCCAAAGGTTAAATGGCTAAAAGCAAGTGAGATTGATTTTATACAACAAGAGCTAAAATGGATGAATGGTTGTGGCTATATGGATTTTGAAGCTTATCAGAATGCCCAAAGAAAAGGGGCAGCCATTAAGCTTCCTAAAAAGGGAAGTGGACGTAAGGCGATGTGGTGCTTAAAAGAAGAAACCAATAAGCAGCTTAAAGCGCAAGGCTATATGACCAAGGACCAAGTGCAAGTGGATACTTGGACTTATTTAAAAGAAGATGGATTAAGAACACAGTATAGACATATTATTGTAGATGATGCCCACAAGCTTACTAAAGTTCAACTCGAGTGCATCCGTTTATTAAAGACACCCGATGAAGGAGAAGTTTTATTTTTAATGGATAAAACGCAAAAAGATAATCCATTAGCTTGGCTTGGCATGGGAAATTCCTTTAAAACAATTGGGTATGATATGACAGGGCGAATCAAAAAACTCAGTGATAAGCGTAAAGTGGGAGGCAAGGCAAAAAAGATAAAACCTTCTAATGAGACACCACTTGAATGTTTGATTAAGGAAATGGAAGAAAAAACATGCCAAACAGAACTTACGGTTCAGGAGGAAGTAAAAAAGCAAGGAAAAACATTACCTTGGTATGTCGAAACGTATCAATATCTTAATAAAATCACGGGTGTAGAAACCGTTTTTCAAGTAGATAGTAGTGCAGGTGAAACGTATATTGATGAAATCAAACAAGATGAGGTAGAGGAGCTGCCTATTTATTCAGATATTGCTGCAGGGATGCCCATTGAATTAGTAGATGAGGTAAGTGGTAAGTTTATGCTCCCTAGTGAGTTATTGCATCATAAAAGAAACCGTTATATCCTTCATGTGCAAGGAGATAGTATGATAGGAGTAGGAATTGATGATGGCGATTACGTTGTGATTGAGGCAGGTAATGTCAATGATCATGAGATAGGCGCCGTTTATTATAATGGTACCACTACCTTAAAGCGTATTGTGCAGGAAAAGGAACGCATTCTATTGGTTAGTGAAAATCCTAAGTATAAACCAATTGTCATCGAAGAAGGTGACTTTAGGGCAATGGGTAAATTGATTGGGGTTATTAAGCCGATGTAAAAAGAGGCTTCCTATGAGTTATCTTTAACTTATAGGAGGCCTTTAAGCACGAAAATGAGTGTATTATGAATGAGGCTCTGCATTTGGCACGAAACTATCAAAGATAGGAATATCATTTTGAGCTTTGATTTCAAGATATCGCTCTTCATTCGTGATCGTCCAAAAAAGAGTGGGACACTTAAATAATTTTTTACAAACATTGAGTGAAAAATTATGCTCATAGCAGTTGTTATATAAAATCAAATCAGGTCTAGAAAAACAATTAAGCAGCAAGTTAGAGAGTAAAAATTGAATAGCGACTGGTTGCTTAATTTCATCTTTAAAATAGTTGGTAGAAAGCTGACCGCGAATAACGGCTGGATTTTTCTTACGAAACCAATTGAGTGCTAATGGATTAAAGGAAATCATACAGAGTGGACCTTGATAAGAAGCTAAGCATTCGTTTACCTTTTTGCAGGTTTCAAGATAACTGAGTTCAACCTTTAATTCAATGAGAACCGGGACTTGACCATCAATCAGAGTTAAGGCTTCTTTTAAAGAAGGAATCGTCTCAGTAGAATCAAAAAGCGGATAGTTTGAAAGCTCATCAAAAGTGAGTGAGGAAATTAATAAATCTTCACCACAAGCCCGTTTCAAATCAGAGTCATGGAAGACAACAGGGACTTTATCTTTGGTGAGTTGAACATCTAATTCTATACCATAACCAGAGTCAATGGCTTTTTGAAAAGCGACCAAAGAGTTTTCAGGTATATGGGAAGCGTTATCAAAAAGCCCTCTATGAGCAAAAGAAGTGTTTTGAAAAGGCTCTAATGCTTTAGAACGAGACAAATTAGGTAAAATAAGAAATAAGTAAATGATAACCATGATACTGATCAATAAGCAAAGTATGCGAAATCTTGTTTTGTGAGTGAATGACTGCCTGTTTAATCGTAAAGAATTCATAGATACCTCTTTTTTTGCAAAATTTATTTTATAATATAATTTTATCATGAATAATGAATGTGTTCAATAAATTGTGGAAAATGATGTAAAAAGAAGGGTGGGCAAAATGTATAGTTTAATACTGTCCTTAGAAAATCAGAAAGTGACCATCGTAGGGGGTGGAAAAGTAGCTTATCGAAAGGCGTGCACTTTAATGGCTGAAAAGTGCGTGATTGAGGTGATTGCACCTGAGGTGATTGACGCTTTTAATGAATTGCCAGTAAGACACCTAAAAAGAGCTTATCAGGAAGGGGACTGCTTAGGTAGTTTATTAGTTTTTGCAGCCACCAATGTGCCTAAAGTTAATCATCAGGTTTTTATGGAATGCGAAAAGGCACATATTTTGTGTAATGTGGCAGATGATAACCACTATTCACACTTTATGACACCCGCCCAAGTAAGAAGAGGGGATTTAACGCTTTCAGTGTCTACAGGTGGCAAGAGTCCCGCTTTAGCAGCTCAAATAAAAAAAGAACTAGAGACGCATTATGGAATAGAATATGAGAAGCGGTTAAATCTATTAGGCAAGGTACGAGAATATATTATAGAATCTGAGAAGCCGAATAAAAAGGAGCTCCTGACTAAGTTAGCTGGCCTTTCTTATGAGGTTTTAGAAGTTTACGTGGCTAAAAATTGGCCGGATTTGTAGAAACGTTTAATAATCGTCATGAATGCCATTAAAGAGGAATAAGCTAAAAGGATAAGAGGTTGAAAGGGGGCATGCCCTTATGAAATGGGGATTAATCAATCAGCAAATCGTTACCATTTATGGGGTGCCACATTATGATGAACGAAAAAACCAAACTTCTACCATACAAGATGAAGGACTTTATGGAATGCCTGTACAGATTTTAGAATCTATCAATGCTACTTGGGCGAAGATTAGAACATATTATCACTATGATGGTTATGTGCCACTTAAGGCACTTAATCTTTTAGAAGATAAGAAGTGGGAAAACTGGCAAAAAAGTCAAAGTGCAAGAAGAGTCATTCTATCATCCTTTGTGGATGTTTTAGCTTGCCCTAAAGTACAGGGCATTTGCCTTCAAACCTTGACAAGAGGGGCACTGGTGATGCTTATTCAATCCTATGATAATGGATGGTCTTCTATTAGGCTAAATGATGAAACCAAAGGCTATGTTAAGACACGCGCTCTTGGTACTTACCAAACCAGACCCGAGATAGAAGAGGAAAAAATCCTAAGAAAACGCATTGTACAGACAGCTTTATCTTATCTAGGCACACCTTACAGGTGGGGTGGGAAGAGTCCATTAGGAATAGATTGTTCAGGACTTGTTTCAATGGCCTATTTATTAAATGGGATAGTGATTTATCGAGATGCGAAGATGAAAGAAGGTTTTCCAATCCATCCCATTGACGTGGCTCAGAAAAAGCCAGCCGACTTATTCTACTACCCAGGTCACATTGCCATGTATATAGGTAGGGATGAATACATTCATGCTACTGCCCATAATGGTAGTGATGGGGTAGTCATTAATAGCCTAAATCCTAAGGCCCCGCATTATAGAGAAGACCTACCAGCGATGATGTATGCGGTCGGAAGCTTCTTTAAGTAACAAATAGAATAAGAATATTACAATTTCTTAATAGAGATATTACATTATGCCATTTTTTATGACTTCCATAAAAGAAGCGTATATAATAAAGTAAAGAGTGTAAGGAAACGTTGCACCTTGGTGTTACAAAAGGAGGTCATAAATATGAAAACAAACAATCTGTGGCATGTTTTATTAAACAGGTTTTTCATATGGATTCATCTCACAAAGAAATATGGAAGACCTTCAAATGATAAAGAAGCATCTTTACATACCGTAAAAGGAATGGTATTACCTGATAAAAAAACAGTTATGATAGATGAATTTTCTGGGTACACAAAAACTAAAGTTAAAATTGAGCAAGGATTAGAAAGCACATTAAACCATGACATCATCATTGAAATTTGTGAACCTTATTACGAAGGATACTATGGGGGAAAAAAGTGTATGATTGTTCATGAAGGCTACGAACCACTTATTGTAGGTGAAACCTATACATTTTTACTTTCTCAAGATAAACAAAAGGTCAGTCAGTTTGTGAAGGAAACTACCGAAGATGCAGAAATTCTACAGTATAAAGAACTTTATCATAAAGCAAGCTAACAAACAAAAAAGGTACCTAAGCTTATAGCATAAAGTATAAGCCTAGGTGCCTTTTTGATTGGAATTAACTTGCCATTTGAGCTGATAGATTTTTAATTTCTGATGAAGAAGTTTTACTTAAGAAATTTAACAAATCTGAGGGATTGTCCAATTTAATAGAAGATAAGATCACATCATTTTTTATAGTCACAATACTCTTGCTACCATCTGGATTTTTAACCATTTTGGTGATCATCTCATCAGCTTTTGAATCTGAATTTAAACTGGCAGGCTGCTGGATAGTTGTATTAGCTGAAGACTCATCATCTTCTGTAGGCGTGCAGTACATTTGGTAAGCACCTAACTTCTCATAAGCTGTTTGAATTTCAGCCATATGTGAAATACCCTCTTTAGCATTTTCTTTATCAGAGTCAGCCTGAGCCTCAGCCATGAGTGCATTGGCCATATCATCAAAACAACCCTTAAAACCATATTTCTTTAAAAGTTCATTGATATAATTGTGCAGTGCATCGGCATTAGGTTTTGCCCCTTTTGGTAAGCTATTAAGATAAGCTTTGATTTCTTTCTGGATGGCCTCACGTTCTTCGTCGGTTAAACCAGTATAATACTCATCCTCAAAAGCTTTAATCGCATCGGTCATCATATTAGAAGACTTGCTTTTTTTAGAAGGACTAAATAAACTAAGTGCCTCTTTGGTCACAAATTGAGTTTCAGTATTACCAATATTCAAATAAATCACCTCCTGTAATGTATGTCGGCATCCATTTATAATTTGTTAGTGAATTTTGTAAGATAGAGATGATAAAACAAGTGGAGTAGGCTATAATAAAAAATGATCAAGTAAAGGAGAAGAACAATGGCATTTAGCAAAGAAAAATTTATTAAAGATATTTTAAGCACAAGACGCAAAGTCGATGTTAAAAAAGGAGAAGGCATTCGAGAAATCGAATTATTTGAAGAGCAATACGAAAAGTCTTTAAGACGTGTAGAACAAGAAAAATATCTTGCTAAGAAATTTAATCAAGAAGAGTTAGAACGTACGCTTGAAGCGTATGAAAGCCTCATTGGCAATTTCTAATGAGCTTGGAAGGTCAATAGGTGTGTATAAAAAAATAAGCGATCGATAGAAAAAAATCGATCGCTTATTTTGGTTTAAGCTTATGCATTTTTTAAGAGGGCATATTGAGCCATATAAAGCTCATAGTACATACCTTTTTTCTTCATAAGCATTTCATGGGTACCGTACTCACTAATGCCTTGATTGTTAACGACCATGATGAGGTCACAGTCACGAATAGTAGAAAGTCTATGAGCAATAACAAATGAAGTGCGACCTTTTAAAAGTTTTTCAATCCCTTTTTGAACGAGGATTTCAGTTTGTGTATCAATATTAGAAGTTGCTTCGTCTAAAATTAAAATGCGAGGGTTAGCGAGTAAGGCACGGGCAAAGGAAATCAGTTGCCTTTGTCCGAGAGAAAGTCTAGAACCCCGCTCATTGACTTCGGTAGCATAACCTTTTTCCATCTGCATAATAAAGTCATGGGCTTTAACTGCTTTAGCAGCTTCAATAACCTCTTCATCTGTGGCATCTAAGCGGCCATATCGGATATTTTCCATGATGCTCGTAGAGAAGAGAAAAGTATCTTGAAGCATGATGCCCATTTGTTCATGTAAAGATTCTAAAGAGAAATGCTTAATATCTTGCCCATCAATCAAGATGCGTCCTTTAGTCGGATCATAAAAACGACTGATTAGAGAAACAATAGTGGTTTTACCAGCACCTGTTTCACCCACTAAAGCCACACGCTGACCTGGCTCAATGGTGAAGCTTACATCGTCTAAAACACAAGTGTTTTCATCATAACTAAAGGAAACATGATCAAAACAAACTTCACCTTTAATAGAAGAAAGCGCTGGTAAAGGCTCTCCTGTTTTTTCGTCTACATTTGAAAGGGTAGGATGAATATCTAAAATTTGGAAGATACGTTCAGCAGCAGATAAGTTGGTAATCAGCGTGTTATAAAATGAAGAAAGATTCATAATAGGACGCCAGAACATTCCAACATACATACAAAAGGCAACTAAAGTACCGAGCTCAATTTCACCCGATAAAATCATGCGGTAACCCATGTAGAAAATCATAATGTTACCAGCTCCCCAAGATAAATCTACGAGGGGCCAAAAAAGGTCATTGAGCTTAACCGCATGAATAAAGTGTCTACTTAGGTCATCCACATGACCTGAAAAGGTGTTAAAAATCTTCTTTTCATTAGCAAATCCTTGAATCAGCTGCATACCAGAGAAACTCTCATGGGTATAGCCATTTAAAGTGGAGCGGGTTTCGCGGTAAACCGCCCAACGCTTACGAGAAAACGTTTCAACGCAGAAAATAGCAGCTAGTAAAGCGGGTAAAACAATCAGGCAACAAAGTGCCAATTTAACATTTAATAGAAACATAAATACGGTCACACAAAGTAAAGTTAAAAGCTCTGGAATAAGTGACTGAATCGTTTGTGTAAACAAATCCTGAAGGGCATTGACATCGCCAATAACCCTTGCAAGGATTTTGCCGACTGGCCTGTTATCAAAGAAGTCAAAACCAAGTGTTTGAATGTGACTGTAAAGCTCATGTCGGATGTTAAGCAAAATATGATTGGTAATCTTAGCAATCATAACCGTATAGATACGAGCAAGGAGCCAAATAAGGCCGCTTAGTAAAAGCAGCACCCCACCAATCATTAACAATCCATTCATATCTTTGCGTGCAATATACTTATCAATGGCAATTTCTAAAAGGTAAGGGTTAATGATGTTGCAGAACATACTAATAATCATCAGTGCAATGGCAATACTTGTTTGTTTCCAATAAGGCTTTAGATAAGCCATTAGTCTAGGAATCAGTTGTTTATTAAGATGTTTTTTCAAGGTCATGCGCTCCTTTCTGTAATGAGTAAAAATCTTTGTATTGTTCACAGAAAATTTCATAATAACGGCCACGTTTTTGAAGTAAACTTTCGTGGGTGCCTTGTTCAATGATTCGACCATTTTCAAGGTAAATAATGAGGTCAGCATCTTTAACGGCAGAAATACGGTGGGCAATCATAAACCTTGTGCAAGGAAAGTCCAGATGGTCTAATGCTGTAATGAGTTCATGTTCCGTTTCCATATCAAGTGCAGAGGTGGCATCGTCTAAAATTAAGATAGGGGCTCTTCTTAGTAGACTTCTGGCAATGGAAAGTCGTTGTTTTTGACCACCAGATAAACCAAGTCCACGTTCACCGATTTCCGTATCATACTGCTTATCCAGCTGCTCAATAAATGAGGAAATACAAGCACTTTGACAGGCTTCTTCAATTTCCCAAGACGTAGCCATTGGATTACTAAAGCGTAGGTTGTTTGCAATCGTATCAGAGAATAAGAACGTATCTTGAAAAACAAGAGACATATTCCTTCGTAATACATGTAGGTCATATTGATGGATATCTACGCCATCAATGGTCAATTTGCCTGAAGAGATATCATAGTAACGACCAATGAGAGAGATTAGGGAAGATTTCCCTGAACCTGTCGTTCCCATAATCGCCACTTTGCTGCCTGCAGGGATATGTAAAGTAATGTCACTTAATACCTCTTCATCTTGATATTTAAAGGAAACATGGTCAAAGTTAATACTGCCTTGAATATGTTCTGGCGCATAAGCATCTTCTGGACTTTGAATTTTAGAGTCACGGTCTAAGATTTCAAAGATTTTTTTAGCAGAAGCCCCATTACGTGAAAGCATGTTGGTCAGCCAGCCTAATTGACGCATCGGCCAAATCAGATTCCAAATGTAACTACTAAAAGCAACTAAAGTTCCTAAAGATAAACTATCTTTTAAGATGAGTACCCCACCCCCAATAATCATAATGACAGAAGCCATATTGGTGAAAAAATCAATGAGTGGGAAGTTTTTAGCCGTAACCTCGGCTAACTCTAAGTTCGTATCACAATATTTCTCATTGAGTTTAAAGAAACGTGAGATTTCAAATTTTTCACGGGCAAACGCTTTGACTAAACGGATGCCTGCAATATCTTCTTGGGCCGTTGTATTAATGACCGCTTTTTGGTCGCTTAAATCACCGTAGATACGACCAAAGTGTTTTTCTACACGGAAGGTAATAAAGGCGATTGGAATCATCATTACAATACAGAAGCTAGCAAGACGCCAATCTAAAACAAAGATAATGACGGTACTAAAAGCAAAGTAAAAAATGTTTTCTACGAAAAGTCTTAAACCAAAGTTAATGGTTTGCCAGATATTTTCAAGGTCCTCATTAATACGAGACATGAGTTCGCCTGTATTCATATTATCATAGTAGGTAAATTCAAAGGTTTCCATATGACTAAAAACTTCATATTTTAAGTCTTGATGAATTTTAGTCCCTACTAAGTCATAGGTAATTTCTTTGCAAAAGCCTAAGACAGATTTACTAAGGGTTAAAATCAGCATCATCAAGATTAAATTAGGGAAAAGAGCAGCTTTGCCTTCTCCAATGACTTCATCCACTAAGGTCATCTGTAGTAGAGGTGAAATTTGATCCACACCAATCACTAGAAGCATACAAAGTGTGCCTACTACTAGAAGCTTTTTGTATTTCATAATATAGCGCATCATTCTAAGCATAATCAATCCTCCTATTCTTTAAACACTTAGATGGTGTTATAGTACGCCTAAGCACTTTATAAGATGTTGCATGCGGGGTCACTTATGTGTGCGCTTAGACAAAATAAAAAGGTCATAGTTATGCACTATGACCTAGAATAATAAAAAAGGTCATAGCAACCTATGACCTTGATATACAGTAAAAGGTAAATAAAAAAATAAGGTCAGGTTAATGACCTACCAAAACAAGGTGGTAGGCAGCATGTATTCTATTGATAGACAGATTGTTACCAACCGGTATGATACATAAATTTTTTCTGTTATACATAGTGCCACCTCCTTTAATATTTTTTTGAATAATCTATGCACATTATAGCCAGATGAAATTGAGTTGTCAAATATAATTTTTATATTTTAATTTATTTTGAAAATTTAAACGCATAAAAAACACTATAAAATATAGCTTTACTCAATATAAACATCTACAAAATTAATTTGTGTATCATGTTTAAAGCCAGAAAAAACAAGTTTGAGTTGTGTTCCATCAGTTACATTAAGATCAATAGGGACAGGAACTTGATCAGCTTTGATAGGTTGTGTGGCAATAAGCGTGTCATCTAAATAGAAATCAATTTGTCCATTGCTTGATTTAAAATCCTCACAGCCTAGAAAACCTGAAATATGATGATAGGTTTGACCCAGATTGAATGAAGCAGAGATCACATTTGTAAAAGAATAACCGTTATGATGGGTTTCACTAGCCATAGTCATTGGTTGATTGGTTTTGGCATCTGGACAATATAAAAAAGCATGAATCGAATCATAGTCGTAATGATAAATTTTAAGCTTATCACTCATAACGGAAGCTGTAGGAATATGACCAACAATCAAAGTTTTATTTTCATCATCCCAAGAAATAGGTTCACTCATAATATGCTCTGCTAGGTCAAAAGGAATAAAGACTTTGTCTTCATTAGAAGCAACGAAATCTTTGATAATATGACCGTTAGGAAGGACAATTTCAGCTTCTTGATAGTCTAGTTCAATCTTTTTAGGTGTAAAATTCATAAAAGCGTAAAGAGAAGAAGAAAAAAGCAGTGCTAAGGTAAGGAGAAGCACTTTGGTTTTAGTTATGATTTTCAAAACAAACACCTCCATAATTAACGTTTAGTATGTATCATTTTAGAAAAAATATGCAGAGCTTATCCTTATTTTAGGAAGAGTTGATTTGAAAATATAAAGAGAGTATGCTTATATCAAAAAAATGAAAAGAAGAGGATGAAAGATGAGAATAGATACACATGTGCATATCACCCCTAAAGAAATCAGTAGTCAGGCACTTAAAATCGGAGAAAAAGAACCTTATTTTGATTTACTTTCCAAAACCCCTAAAAATCGCTTTGCCACAGCAGAAGAAATTGTAGAGGAAATGAAAAAAGTGGGGATAGACCGTAGTGTGGTTTTTGGCTTTAGTTTTCAAGATATGGGACTTTGCCAGTTTGTCAATGATTATGTGATTGAAAAGGTAAAAGCTTATCCGAATGAACTCATTGGCTTTATTTCTGTCGTCCCTAATCATCCTAAAGCGCCTTACGAAATTGAGCGTTGTTATGATAAGGGCTTAAGGGGAATAGGGGAGCTTTTTCCAGCTGGTCAGCCCTTTGATATTAGCAATGAAAAAGATACTCAGGATTTTGCAAAATGTTGTCTGCACTATGACCTGCCTGTGATCATCCATATGAATGAACCTGTGGGGCATTACTATGCAGGAAAAACAGAAACCAGCTTTAAAGAAGTTGAAAGCTTTATAGGACATTATCCAGACTTAAAAGTGATTTTAGCCCATTTTGGTGGGGGAATCTTTATGTATGAAATGATGAAGGAGGTCAAAGAAAGCTTTAAAAATGTCTATTATGATAATGCGGCTGCTATCTTTTTATATGACTCGGTGATTTACAAAGTGATGAGAGAAGCAGGGGTGATGGAAAAGCTTTTATTTGGAAGTGACTTTCCACTTCTTTCACCCAGCCGTTATGAAAAAAGTATTTCTGAAAGTAGGTTAACTGAAATCGAAAAGGCAAAATTTTTAGGAGAAAATGCTAAAAAACTACTGAAATTATAAAGCGTATTAAAATCAAATGGGTAACATAAAAGTATCATGATGGGGCAGCACTATGTGATATAATAAAGCAGAATAATAAACAATGCACAAAAGGGGAAAACAATGAAGAAACTTGTAATTTTTGATATGGATGGTTTAATGTTTGATACAGAACGTATTTATTATAAAGCTTGGCAAGAAGCAGCAAAGGCTTATGGATATGAAATTACTTGGGAGATTTATACTCAGATTGTTGCTAGAAATAGTCGTTATATCGAGAAGGTTTTAAAACAGCTTTTAGGTGAAGCGCTGCCTTATGATGACATTTGTGCAATGAAACGCCGTTTAGCCGATGAAACGATTGCAAGTGAAGGCATACAAAAAAAAGAAGGGCTTATGGAACTTTTAGATTATTTGGATGAAAAAGGCATCAAGAAAGTGGTAGCCACTTCTAGCATGAGAGAAAAAACATTAAGTTATCTAACTTTAGCAGGGGTAAAAGATCGTTTTGACTGGATTATTTGTGGCAGTGAGATTGAAGAATCTAAACCGAATCCTGAAATCTTTTTGAAAGCAGCTGCTCATTTAGAAATAGACCCAAAAGACTGTATGGTATTGGAGGATTCTAGATTAGGCTTACAAGCAGCCACTCGTGCCAAGATGACCAGTGTATGTGTACCAGATTTAGTAAGGCCTGATGAAGAAATGTTAGAAAATGCGACTTATGTAGTAGCTTCTTTAAAACAAGTCATTCCTTTATTAAAACCTGAAAATTGAGATTCATAGATGACAAAAGAAGAATTATATATGGTTATTTAAAGAAACTAGAGGCAAAAGAGCTTAGAAAAGAATTAAAAGATTGGTTACTAAACGCATAAAGAGCATGCAAAAAAAGAGGAGAAATCCTCTTTTTTTGTTGCTTGTTGGAACCATGTATTGTGGGTGGGCATAAGATGTACAAGAATGAAGTAGGAGGAAGCACAGATGAAACAATATCTTATTTTTCGTCTAGCGAATCAACACTATGCTATGGAAATAACACAAGTGATTCAAGTCACAAAAGAAGAAAATCTCGTACAAACCCCTTTTTTATCTGAGCCTATAAAAGGTCTAATGCTGATTAGAAACTCCGTGGTTCCCATTGTGGATACAAGAACCAAATGGAAAATAGCAACTAATGGTTCCTATGAAACGAAAGGACATATTATAGTCATGAACTTAAGAGGACAATTAGTGGGGTATTGGGTAGATGAAGTGATTAAAATAGGATTTTGGAAGGACGAAGCGCTGACTACAATTACATGGAGTAAAGCGCTAAGGGATAAAGTGTGGATTAAGAAGGTGTATACCAAAGAGCAGGAAAACATAGGCATTGTTGAATTAGAAGCATTTGAAATGGAATAGGGTGGAAGGCATTGAAGCAGAAAAAAGGACTTAAAATGAAAACTTATTTAATAATGGGTTATGCCCTTTTAAGCATGGTCGGACTGATTATTTTTGGGCTACTATTATATGATAAGGGACAAAGAAAAGAGCGAATTGATAAGCTAGAACAAGATGCCATTCAACCTTTAATGCTACTTATAGAATGTGATGAGAAGATTGATGAAGAAACCGAAAGCATTTATCAAATGGTATTAGGGGCATATCAATCCGTTCAAGTAGACAACTTTGAGAAACGAAGCGAAGAAACGAAAAAGACGCTAGACGCTTATGAAGCATTATTTAAGGCTGGAAAAGTAGCTGATCCCTTTAAAAGCTATTATGAAAACTATCATCATCAGCTTGAAATCATTATGAATCATATTGAAAAGGGAGAAAAAGAAACGGCTATTTTGAAATTAAACGCTCAGTCGTATAAACAAAGTAGGCAGCTATTAACCGATTATGTAGAGCAAAGCGTTAGGCAGATGAAAGCAGAAAAAGAAGACTATACAAAGGCTTATGAGGTAAAAGAAAGATGGCTTCAATGGATTTGTGTGGTGCTCATGCTGGTTTGGGTAAGTTTTTCATTTATGATTCCAGGTTATGTGGTAAAGAAAATGAATCGTATCTTGACGCAATCTATAGGCTATATTCGAAACATAGCAGAGGGCAAGTTAAATGAAAAGATTGACTTGAAGGTTCAAACGGTTGAAATGCTAGTTCTTAATGATACCTTAAAGGATATGCAGCACTGCTTGGTAGACATTACAAAAGAACTACAAGATATGTCCCTTCAAGTGAGCAGAGGCACAAGTGAGATTTCTGAGGCAAGTATGATGTTAGCAACAGGGGCAACAGAGCAAGCAGCAGCTATCGAGGAAATCAATGCGCATATGGAGGAATTAACACAAAACACGATGGCTAACCGAAAAACAGCCACCAAGATTCAGCAACTTTCTATGACCATCAAAGAAAATGCACAAAAGGGTAATTTAAAGATGCAAGAAACGATTGCGGCTATAGGACACATTCAAACGGCTTCAGAAGAAATTTCCAAAATCAATAAGGTGATAGAAGAAATTGCCTTTCAGACGAATCTATTGTCACTTAATGCTGCCATTGAAGCCGCTAGGGCAGGAAAAAATGGAGATGGATTTGCTGTGGTAGCTGAAGAAGTACGTAAATTAGCTGTAAAAAGTTCAAGGGCCGCTAAAGAAACCGCTCAAATGATTGAAGGATGCTATAAAAAAGTAGAAGAAGGAACCACACTCGTTAATCAAACGGCACAATTATTCCACTATATGGTCAAAAGCACAGATCAAGAAAATGAACTCATTCAAAATATAACGCATAAAATCATAGAAGAAGCAGAGCATATTGATGGGGTAGGCAAAAGTATTCACCAAGTCGCAGATGTGGTTCAAAGTATTTCGACGACAGCTGAAGAAACAGCTGCTGCAAGTGGTGAATTTACAAAGCAAGCAGACGAACTGATGCAAAAAATGAATAAATTTGAACTCTAAGTCAAAAAGAAAGAGTAACCTTGAACTTGATAGGTTACTCTTTTGAGTTACTAATTTAATAAACCATAATTTTGAAGTGCTTTTAATAAAATTTCTTTATTCTGTGTTTCCATTGGGACAAGAGGTAAGCGACAAGTGCCCACTTCCATTCCCAGTACATTCATGGCTTCTTTGATTGGCGAAGGGCTGGCTTCAATAAAGAGCGCTTTAACCAAATCTAAAACTTTAAGCTGTAAAGCCTTAGCACCTTTGAAATCACCACTTGCAAAACGGGCATAAATATCATGAGTATCTTTTGGAATGATATTAGCCATAACCGAAATAACGCCTTGCCCACCCATTGCTAAAACAGGAAGCACTTTATCATCTTCACCTGAGTAAATGGCAAAGTCAGGACCACATAAGTTACGAAGCTCGCCAATGTGATTAAAGTTACATTCTTTAATAGCAACGATAGAGTCAATTTGAGAAAGTTCTTTAACAATTTGTGGAGACATGTCTAGCATAGTACGACTAGGCACGTTATAAAGGATGATAGGTGTTTTCACACTTTTTGCGATCGCTTCAAAGTGTGCATAAAGACCTTTTTGAGTGGTTTTATTGTAATAAGGAACAACGGATAATAAGCCATCTACTCCAACCGATTCAGCAAATTGACTGGTATGAATGGCATGGCGTGTATCATTGCTACCTGCGCCAGCGATAACAGGAATACGATGATTCACTTTTTCGACACAAAAACGAATGAGACTTTCGTGTTCTTCCATAGGAAGAGTAGCAGATTCACCTGTTGTGCCACAGACAATAATAGCATCAGTGCCTTCGCTGATATGCCACTCGATGAGTTCTTCAAACTTGTGGTAATCTACGCCTTTTTCATTAAATGGTGTGATAATGGCTACACCCGAACCTTCGAATAGTTTTGTTTTCATCATAATACCTCCGAGTAACTCGTCTTATTTTATTATATGCTGAGTAACACTTATTTAACAATAGATAAATTAAGTAAATAATAGCTGTAATACACCACTTTACAAGAAAACTATTGAACTAAATCTTTAAATTCATTGTCTTTTACAAGTTCTTCAAGGGTTATAG
>CAKVCL010000031.1 GCA_934725855.1 uncultured Cellulosilyticum sp.
CAAAAATTAAGAAAATATGCTAGTTTCAATTCAAAGTCATTTTTTATTAAAATTGCTCTCAATGCTGAATAGTAACTTATTTTTTTGACTAACTTCTTACTCATTATAACAAAGCCTCACCTTTATTTCTTTAGGTAAATATTGTCATTTAATTTTCTCTATATGCTAAACTTCTTTGTTGATTCTTCTAGTGCCTTTACACGTTCATTAAATTTACCTGATAATTCATTAATACTTTCTGTAGTAGCTGCTTGCTCATGTACAGCTACATTGATTTCTGTGCCACAAGTTGCATTTTCATCAGCTGTTTGTTTGATTTCATTTATAAAGTTCTCTATTTCTTTTAAGTTACTATTTACTTTATACGCTTCTTTTACAATTGAATTACTCTTTTCTAATGTTTCCGCCATATGCTCTTCTATCTCTTGATATTTACTACTGCTTTGCATTACGATTTCTTTTTGTTCATCAATAACCGTATGAGAAGCTTGTGCATTATCTGTAATCAGTTGTACATCTCCATTAACATTTTCAATAATTTCTGCAATCTCTGCTGTTGCTTTATTACAGCTATCAGCCAGTTTTTTAATTTCTTCAGCTACAACTGTAAATCCTCTTCCTGCTTCCCCAGCTCTAGCTGCTTCAATTGAAGCATTTAATGAAAGCATATTGATCTGACCCGTTAGCCCTTCAATTGTAACTAGGATATGATTAATTTCTTCTGTTCTTTTATTCATTTGCTCAATAGCCATATTCGTCTTTTGGAATTTACTTATAATCTCATCCATTCCGTTTACTTGTCGACTTACATAGCTTTTACTTTGTTCAATGCTCTCTTTGGTATTAACAGCCATTTCCTTACTTTCTTCTGCTTTATTTCTTATTCTTTCTAACTCCCTATTCATTCTCTGTGCTAAATGAATGCCTTTATCAGCACCTTCTTGCTGCTTTTTGGTGATTTGGATTAAGTTATCTGTACTAGCTGCTATTTGATTAATACCTGTTGCTGTTTCTGTAGTAGATACTGATAGCCCTTCACTCATGCTTAAAAGCCCTTCTGTTAACTTTTTGCTTTCAGTAATCATGTTTCTTAATGCTGCACCCATATCATTGATTCCCCCGCTTAACTTCTTAAATTCATTACTTGAATCAATATTTAATACTTTTGTTAGATTACCTTTCCCCACTTCATTCATGTGACCTAGTACTTTATATAATTCATCAACTACATTTTTCTTGATGAAAATAATAACTATAACTTCGCATAAAATAAATGACAGTACAATAATAATAGCTATAATCTTAATTCCTATAAGTGCATCTTGGTTCACGACGATTAATGGTATTTTACCTGCAATAATATAGTCTCCTACAGTTTTATAGTGGATATAAAGATTCTCTCCTGAACTTGTCTGTCCTTTCATACTTCCTTCTTCTGTATTAAATTCTTGCCCAAATTCTTCATTAGCATTCATATTAATTAGTTCTTTATTTATAGCACTAAGTATTTTTTTATTTTCTTTATCAATAATTAACATCTCACCTTGATTATCAAATATAACACCATCCACAATATTCTTGGTATCCACACTAGCCAATTTTGCCTCTAATCTTTCAGGGGATACCCCTATTTGAATAATTCCTGGCATGTCCAGCCTTGATACACCAATATATTGAAATAAAACCCCATCTGAATCTCTATGCTTAGCTTCTTGAACAAATTCATAACTTGGATCTTCAATTACTTTTGTAAAAGGAAGCATTTGTTCACCACTATAATAACTCATTCCATAAAATTCAGGGACAGTCCCTGCATATAAAATTCCTTCTGAATCACTTATATGTATTTCTTCTATTCCCATTCTTTTTGCTAGTTCTTTTAGTTTTGATATGTCTTCAATAATTTCTGGCTTTTCATTAAGCATATAGGCAATTGAATGAGCCTTTACCAAATAATCTTCTTCAAGTTCTTTTTTCAGCTCTTGTACCTCATTATCATACTCATTAATTTTATTTGATATATAATTAATTTGTGTATCTATAGAATTATTAATGCTCACTTTCTCTTCAGATACTTGATAAATATAGGTGCATCCCATACTAAACACAATAATAACCACAAAAACACCTGCAAAAATTGTTTGTATCTTTTTCATTAATTTCATAGTCATTCCTCCCATTTAGCATTTTGCCTAATACTATCTTCCTCTTATTTAATATATTTAAATAAAATTTAGTATATTTTTACATTATATCATAATATTATATATTTTTCATTTCGTACTTTACTGTTTATTGGTATATTTGTTATTTTGCTAACTAATATACTTGTGTAAGGAAATACTATGATTAAACTAACCCCTTAACTTTTTTAGATGTATTTTTTATAAGGCATATCTATTGCCTCATAGCAATAGATATGCACAGAAAAAACAGCCAGTACCCTTCTCAGGCTACTGGCTGTTTTTTCTATTATTCTTTTATCATTTCAATATCAAGTTTACGATATCTATCCATACCTGTTCCAGCAGGAATCAATTTACCGATAAGAACATTTTCTTTAAGACCAATAAGTGGATCTGTCTTACCTTTAATAGCTGCCTCTGTAAGAACTTTAGTTGTTTCTTGGAATGATGCAGCTGATAAGAAGGATTCAGTAGCAAGAGAAGCTTTTGTAATACCAAGTAATACATGTTTTCCTGTTGCTGGTTCTAAACCTTCTCGTTCCATACGTTTGTTTACTTCCTCAAATTCAAGGATGTCTACAGAACTTCCTGGTAAGAAATCAGTATCTCCGTTTTCTTCGATTTTAACTTTCTTAAGCATTTGGCGAACGATAACCTCAATGTGCTTATCGTTGATGTCTACACCTTGGAGACGGTATACACGTTGAACTTCTTGAATCATGTAATGTTGTACACCTAAAATGCCTTTAACTTTAAGGATATCATGTGGATTAACACTACCTTCTGTAAGTTCATCACCCGCTTCAATTACTGTGCCATCCATAACTTTGATTCTTGATCCATATGGAATAACATAAGTTTTAACGTTACCAGTTTCATTATTTGTAACGGTTACTTCACGTTTTTTCTTATTGTCAGTAATAGTAGCAACACCATCGATTTCAGAAATGATAGCAAGACCTTTTGGTTTACGTGCTTCAAATAACTCTTCGACACGAGGAAGACCTTGTGTGATATCATCTCCAGCGATACCTCCTGTATGGAATGTACGCATGGTAAGCTGTGTACCTGGTTCACCAATTGATTGAGCAGCAATAATACCTACTGACTCACCCATTTTAACTTGGTTACCAGATGACATGTTTGCACCATAACATTTTGCACAAACGCCCATTTTTGATTGACATCTAAGAACGTTACGGATACGTACTCTTTCAATGCCAAGTTCATCAATATATTCTGCCATGTTTGGTTTAATCATTTCATTAGCTTGAACTAATACTTCACCTGTTTCTGGGTGAATGATTGGATCTGCAGCCACACGTCCTGATAAACGCTCATTAAGTGGTTCAATAACCTCTGCACCATCTTTATAAGCAAAGACCCACATACCTGGAATTTCTTCATTTGGATGATTTTCGTGACAGTCTTCTTCACGAATGATAACGTCTTGAGATACGTCTACAAGACGACGTGTAAGGTATCCTGAATCGGCTGTACGAAGCGCTGTATCGGCAAGACCTTTACGAGCGCCGTGAGCTGAGATGAAGTATTCAAGTACAGTAAGCCCTTCACGGAAGTTTGACTTAATAGGAAGCTCAATGGTTTTACCTGATGTAGATGCCATCAGACCACGCATACCTGCAAGCTGTTTAATCTGGTTGTTAGAACCACGGGCACCAGAGTGAGCCATCATATAGATGTTGTTGTATTTACCAAGGTTATCAAGAAGTGCTTTAGTAATCTTATCATTTGCAGTATTCCATGCTTGGATGACTTTATTGTAACGTTCTTCATCTGTCATAAGACCACGTCTGAAGAGTTTTGTTACATGATCTACTTCTTTTTGTGCTTCTTCAAGATACATTGGTTTTTCTGGTGGTACACGCATATCTGATACAGATACTGTAAGAGAACCACGTGTAGAGAATTTATAACCTAAAGCTTTGATATTATCAAGAAGAATGGCTGTATCTGTCGCACCATGAGTGTTGATACATTTCTTAATGATTTTACCAAGTTCTTTCTTACCTACTAAGAAGTCTACTTCATATCTAAGTTTATTTTCTTCTTTATCACGTTTTACGAAACCAAGATCTTGTGGAATGATTTCGTTGTAAATAACACGACCAGCCGTTGCATCAGTAATACCAGTGATTTCTTCACCATTTACTACAACTGTACGACGTACTTTAATTGGTGCATGTAAAGTAATTTCTTTGTTATCGTAAGCAAGTAATGCTTCTTTTTCATCATGGAATACTTTTCCAGAACCAATTTGTTTCTTAATATATAATGTTTTACCAGCTTTATATGCTTCTTCTGCCTCAGCTTCTGTTGCAAATACTTTACCAGCCCCTACATTTTCTTTTGTCCATACATATAACTCTTGGTCTGGAGAAAGCACTTCTACATAATCCTTATCTGTGATTGGTTCGCATGCTTCTCTTGTTTCGTACATTTCATCATCTTTTCTAAGTGTTAAATAGTACGTACCAAGAACCATATCTTGAGATGGTACAGCTACTGGTGCTCCATCAGATGGCTTAAGAAGGTTGTTTGGTGCTAAAAGTAAGAAACGACATTCAGCTTGTGCTTCAGCAGTAAGCGGAACGTGAACCGCCATTTGGTCACCATCGAAGTCAGCGTTATAAGCTGTACATACAAGTGGGTGAAGCTTAATTGCACGTCCTTCTACTAAGATTGGTTCGAAGGCTTGGATACCAAGTCTGTGAAGTGTGGGGGCACGGTTTAACATAACTGGATGTTCTCTAATGACATCTTCAAGAACGTCCCAAACTTGTGGTTGTAATCTTTCAATCATGTGTTTAGCATTTTTGATATTGTGTGCAATACCATCTGATACTAATTTTTTCATAACGAAAGGTTTGAATAACTCAATAGCCATTTCTTTTGGAAGACCACATTGGTAAATCTTAAGGCTTGGTCCTACTACGATAACTGAACGTCCTGAGTAGTCAACACGTTTCCCAAGTAAGTTCTGACGGAAACGACCTGATTTACCTTTAAGCATATCAGAAAGTGATTTAAGAGGTCTGTTACCAGGCCCTGTTACTGGTTTACCACGACGACCGTTATCAATAAGCGCATCAACTGCTTCTTGTAACATACGTTTTTCGTTTCTTACGATGATATTAGGTGCACCTAAATCAAGAAGACGTTTTAAACGGTTATTACGGTTAATTACTCTTCTATATAAATCGTTAAGGTCAGATGTTGCAAAGCGTCCACCGTCTAATTGAATCATTGGACGAAGATCTGGTGGAAGTACTGGAATAACATCAAGAATCATCCACTCAGGTTTGTTTTCTGATAAACGGAATGCTTCTACAACTTCAAGTCTTTTAATAATACGAACACGTTTTTGACCTGTTGTTGATCTAAGTTGTGCCTTAAGTTCAGCACTTTCTTTTTCTAAGTCGATATCAGCAAGAAGTTTTTTGATAGCTTCGGCACCCATTTCTGCAACGAATGAGCCTTCACCATATTTTTCTTCTGCTTCTCTAAATTCTTTTTCACCTAAAATTTCTTTGTATTCAAGCCCTGTATCTTTAGGGTCTAATACAATATAAGCTGCAAAGTATAAAATTTTCTCAAGTTTACCTGGTGTAATATCTAAGATAAGGCCCATTCTACTTGGAATACCTTTGAAATACCAAATGTGAGACACAGGGGCAGCAAGCTCAATGTGCCCCATTCTCTCACGACGTACTTTTGCTTTTGTAACTTCAACACCACAACGATCACAAACTACGCCTTTATATCTAATTCTCTTATACTTACCACAGTGACATTCCCAGTCTTTACTAGGCCCGAAAATTCTTTCGCAGAAGAGACCGTCTCTTTCTGGTCTTTGTGTACGGTAATTAATTGTTTCTGGTTTTTTTACTTCTCCTCGAGACCATTCACGAATTTTTTCAGGGGAAGCGAGTCCTATCTTGATTTGCTCAAAAAAGATAGCTTGATCCATGTTTGCCATGCTACTATGCACTCCCTTCATACTTTTATAAATCTAAATCACCTAATCCATCATCTTCAATAAACATATCGTCATCAGGTTCGAAATCTAATTCAATATTTTCGTCATCATATAAATCAGAATCTCCATCTTCTGGATTTTCTTCAATATAGCCATCTTCTAAAGGTACATCTTCAAGTACTTCTTCTGGTGCTGGTGCAATACCTTCACCTTCTTCATCACTTTCTTTAATATCTACTTCTGTATTGCCCTTTGTAAGTACTCTAATATCAAGAGCAAGTGATTGAAGTTCTTTGAGTAATACTTTAAATGATTCTGGGATTCCTGGTTCAGGAATATTTTCACCTTTAACAATAGATTCATAAGTTTTAACACGTCCTACAACATCATCAGATTTAATGGTAAGGATTTCTTGAAGTGTATAAGCCGCACCATAAGCTTCAAGTGCCCATACCTCCATCTCTCCGAAACGTTGTCCACCAAATTGTGCTTTACCACCAAGAGGTTGTTGTGTGATTGTTGCATATGGACCTGTTGAACGAGCGTGCATTTTATCGTCTACTAAATGGTGAAGTTTGAGGTAGTGCATGAAACCAATAGTTACAGGGTTATCAAACTCTTCACCTGAACGACCATCTCTAAGACGAACTTTACCTGTACGATCAAGTGGAACACCTCTCCACTCATCTCTGTGGTCTCTATTTTCATATAAATAATCTAATACACTTTGATCAATTTTTGGTGACCATTTTTCATAGAATTCATCCCATTCCCAGTTAGCATAATCGTTAGCTAGTTCAAGAGTCATCATAATATCTTGTTCTGTTGCACCATTAAATACTGGTGTTTCAATCTTGAAACCTAGTACTTTAGCAGCAAGACTTAAGTGAATTTCAAGTACCTGTCCAATGTTCATACGAGATGGTACACCTAATGGGTTAAGAACGATATCAAGAGGACGACCATTTGGAAGGAATGGCATGTCTTCTACTGGAAGTACTCTTGAGATAACCCCCTTATTACCATGTCGACCAGCCATTTTATCACCAACAGAGATTTTTCTCTTTTGAGCGATATAACAACGTACCATACGGTTAACACCTGGGTCAAGCTCATCACCATTTTCACGAGTAAAGATTTTAACATCTACGATAATACCTGCTTCACCATGAGGTACACGAAGTGATGTATCTCTTACTTCTCTAACTTTTTCACCAAAGATTGCACGAAGTAATCTTTCTTCTGCTGTTAGTTCTGTTTCACCTTTTGGTGTTACACGACCAACTAAGATATCACCTGAACGAACTTCAGCACCAATACGAATGATACCTCTTTCATCAAGATCTTTAAGCGCATCTTCACCTACATTAGGGATGTCACGAGTGATTTCCTCTGGACCTACTTTTGTATCACGTGCTTCTACTTCATACTCTTCAATATGGATAGAAGTATACACATCATCTTGAACAAGTCTTTCACTAAGAAGAACAGCATCTTCGTAGTTATAACCTTCCCAAGTCATGAAACCAATAAGTGGGTTTTGACCAAGAGCCAATTCACCATTTTGAGTAGATGGCCCATCTGCTAAGACATCACCTTTCTTAACAACGTCACCTTTATTAACAACTGGTCTTTGGTTGATACAAGTACCAGCATTACTACGTTCAAATTTCTCTAATTTGTAAGAGTGTTTCTTACCTTCTTCATCTTTAACGACGATTTCTTTTGAAGTACATTTATCAACTACCCCATCTTCTTTAGCAACGATTAATGCACCTGAATCCATACCAATTTTGTATTCCATACCCGTAGCAACTACTGGGCTATCTGTTGTGATAAGTGGAACAGCTTGACGTTGCATGTTGGCACCCATTAACGCACGGTTCGCATCATCATTTTCAAGGAAAGGAATAAGTGCTGTTGCTACAGAAACGATTTGTTTTGTAGAAACATCCATTAAGTCGATTTTCTTGTAATCATATTCAAGAATGTCTTCCCTGTGACGAGCAGTAACACGTTTGTTTATAAAGTGCCCTTCTTCATCTAATTTTTCATTAGCTTGACAAACAGTGTATTTTTCCTCTTCATCAGCTGTGATATAAATAACCTCATCAGTTACCCTTGGTTCGTCACCAGATTTATCAATGACACGGTATGGTGCTTCAATGAACCCATATTCGTTAATACGAGCAAATGTTGCAAGTGAGTTGATAAGACCGATGTTAGGACCTTCAGGCGTCTCAATAGGGCACATACGTCCATAGTGAGAATAGTGAACGTCACGAACCTCGAATCCTGCACGTTCTCTTGAAAGACCGCCAGGTCCAAGTGCAGATAGTCTTCTCTTATGAGTAAGCTCAGCAAGTGGGTTGTTATGATCCATGAATTGTGACAACTGTGAACTACCAAAGAATTCTTTAATAGCAGATGACACTGGGCGAATATTAATAAACGCTTGTGGACTAACAGCCTCTTGATCTTGAATTGTCATTCTTTCACGAACAACTCTTTCCATACGAGAAAGACCAATACGGAATTGATTTTGTAAAAGCTCACCTACTCCACGAATACGTCTGTTACCTAAGTGGTCAATATCATCTGTGAAACCAATTTCATACTCTAAGTGCATGTTGTAGTTAACAGAAGCAAAGATATCATCTAAAGTAATAGATTTTGGAATAAGCTCAGATTTTCTAGCTTTAATTTCTTTCTTAATGTCATCAAGTTCATGGTATTCTTCAAGAATTTCTTCAAGTACTGGATAATATACATTATCTTTAATACCTAGTTCAGCTGGATCACAATCTACAAAACTTGTAAGTTCTACTGCTCTATTTGAAAGGATTTTAATTGCTTTTTCTTGACTACCAACTGGATAAACATAGATTGCTTCGATACCTGTGTTTTGGATTGTGTTAGCAAGATCTACAGTGATTTTATCCCCTTCACTTGCAATCACTTCACCTGTATTTGGATCAACTACGTTATCTGCAAGTACAAGACCTGTTACACGGTTACGAAGTGCTAATTTTTTGTTAAATTTATAACGTCCTACTTTTGCAAGGTCGTAACGTTTTGGATCAAAGAACATATTTCTGATCAATGTCTCAGCACTATCTACTGTTGGTGGTTCGCCTGGACGAATACGTTTGTAGAGTTCTAAAAGACCTTCTTCATAGGTTTTACTTGTATCCTTTTGAATAGTTTCAAGAATTTTAGTTTCTTCACCAAATTTCTCAATAATTTCTGCATCTGTACCAAGACCTAAAGAACGAAGAAGTACAGTAATAGGTACTTTACGTGTACGGTCTACACGTACATAGAATACATCATTAGAATCTGTTTCATATTCTAACCATGCACCACGGTTAGGGATAACAGTTGATGCAAATAATTTTTTACCTGTTTTATCAAAAGTAATATCATAATAAATACCTGGTGAACGTACTAATTGACTAACAATAACACGTTCTGCACCATTAATAATGAAAGTAGCGTTTTCAGTCATAAGAGGAAAATCGCCCATAAATACTTCACTATCAACGCATGTACCAGTTTCTTTATTGTGAAGACGTGCCTTCACTTTCAGAGGCGCACTATAAGTTGCATCTCTTTCTCTACATTCTTCAATGGAATACTTAGGTTTGCTGTCTAAATAAAAATCAACAAATTCTAATATGAGATTACCATTAAAGTCTGTAATTGGAGAAATATCTTCAAATACCTCTTTTAAACCTTCTCTCAAAAACCATTCATAAGATGATCTTTGAAGTTCCACAAGATTAGGGATCTCTAAAACTCCCTCATCTGTTCTAGCGTAGCTCATGCGAATTTGTTTACCCATGTGGACTGGGTGCATCTTAGATTTTTGCATGTGTTCCTCACCCCTTGCAAAATTTATAAATAATGCATAAAATATGCATCGTTCCGATAAGAATAAATAAGAAAAATGATATTGTCATTCATAAATGCGTATGCTATAATGGTAAAAAATAGATAGACCTTAGCATATTAACGCATTTTATAATGCTACCATAAAACAAGGAGTGAGTCAACCCCTTGTTTTATTTTTTTATGAAAATCTACATATTAATATTCATTCTGCATTCCTATACTTCTAATAAAGATCACTTAACCCACTCATAAAGTCAAAATGATTGAATTTCCTTTTAATGCTGACTACATACAATTATACTCAGCATACCATTCCAAATCATAAGATTCAAGGTCTTCCCCCTCTATCTATTTTCATACTATATCTTCTAAATTAATTGTCGCCTTTTATCTGTAAAAAGTCACTTTGCCCCGTTTGCCTCTAGGTAAAGTGACTTTTCTTTATGATCTGTATCTCTTAATTTCTTTACCTGATTTGTCGATAATTATTCTATAACAATGTTATAAAGGAGGAAACCATATGGATATTAATACCAACTCATATACCACTTCAACTTCTACAAGCGCTACATCTACTACTAGCAAAGCTTCAAACAAAGCATCCAAAACTTCAAATAATGATAAACCTTCAACTTCAGTTAAAACCGACGGATACGAAAGTTCCAAAAACAGAAATGTAACTGGACTATACACCAAACCACAGCATAAATTAACAGACGAACAAATCCAATCATTACAAGATGCCCAAGCTGAATCTAAAAAGAATCTTATCAAAGCACTTTCTTCTGCATTAACTATCGGACAAGGTAGTAACGCTTTCACAGCCACTTCTATTTTAGATGGTTCTGTATTTAAATCTGCATTCTGTTCATACACCTGTGAACTCCCTGCACTTGCTACTGACCCAGAAGAAGCAAAGGCAGCCATCAGCGAAGGCGGTGCTTATTCTGTAGATGCAGTGGCTACTCGTATTATGGATCTTGCCACTGCACTTGCTGGTGATGACGAAGCTATGCTTGTAAAAATGCGCTCAGCAGTCGAAAAAGGCTTCGGCATGGCTAAAAACACTTTCTCACGTGTAACAGGTGAGAATAAATTACCTCAAATCTGCCAAGATACATACAAAGAAGTTATGAACCGTTTTGATAAATTGCAAAATAAAACTTCAGAAGATAAAGGAGAAGTTTCTACTAATTAGTTTTAATCCCCACAAATAAGAACTCCAGTTCACAAATTTGCAAACTGGAGTTCTTATTTTATATTTATTTGTCACGCTCGCCATACATTTAAAAAGGTAGGTGCATAAATACACCTACCTTTAACATACATTAATTATTTTAATGTAACTTTAGCGCCAACTTCTTCTAATTTAGCTTTGATAGAATCAGCTTCTTCTTTAGATACGCCTTCTTTAAGCATTTTTGGAGCTCCATCTACAGCTTCTTTAGCTTCTTTTAAGCCAAGACCTGTGATTTCACGAACCACTTTGATAACTTTGATTTTTTCTGAACCAGCTTCTGTTAATTCAACATCGAATTCAGTTTTTTCTTCTGCTGCTGCACCTGCTGGACCTGCTGCAACCATAACACCAGCTGCTGCTGATACACCAAATTCTTCTTCACAAGCTGTTACTAATTCGTTTAATTCTAAGATAGTTAATTCTTTAACTGCATCGATAATTTCTTGGATTGATAATTTTGCCATTATAAGCACCTCCATAATTTTTAATAGATAATTTTATTGGATTAAATCCGTTAGTACGCAATAAATTATGCGTCTTTTTCTGCAACTTGTTTGATAACACGTGCAAAACTTGCCATAGGTGATTTGAAGCTTCCAAGTAAACGACCAAGTAACTCTTCTCTAGGAGCAATGTTACCGATTGCCATCATACCTTTAGCATCGTAGTAAGTTCCTTCTACTACACCTGATTTGAATTCTAATTTTTCGTTGTCTTTAGCTACTTTAGCAAGAATTCTTGGACCTGCTGTTGCATCAGCATAAGAAATAGCGATAGCTGTTGGTCCTTCAAGATCTTTAGAAATCTCAGCGAACTCTGTTCCTTCAATAGCAAAGTTAACCATAGTGTTTTTGTAAACTTTGTACTCAACACCAGCTTCACGAAGATCTTTACGAAGTTTTGTATCTTGTTCTACTGTAAGACCACGATAGTCTACTAATAAAACTGAAGATGCTCCGTTAAGTTTTTCTTTAATTTGGTTAACAACTACTTGTTTTTGTTCTACTTTTGCCATTGTTACACCTCCTTGATTTATTACATAAAAAAATCCACCCTGAACTTTACGCCGCAGTCAAAGTGGTTACTTCCGTCTCTAATGTATATAAGACCTCGGTAGGTTGTATACGTTATGCCACTGGCACCTACTGTCTGCGGTACAGTATTCTGCTTTCAACATGGATAAGTATATCAGTTTGTCCACAGGTTGTCAACAGTTTTATTATTGGAATATATCGGATATTATGATTTGATGATTTGATGATTTTATTCTGGAATATTTAGAATACTAAACAGTCAAAAGTTCTTTAAAATAACTCTTTCGATAAGATTTATGGTATCCTTAAACAACCGACCTACTAAAGTAGGTGGAATTGCACATTAATGTGTGCGACTAAAAGTCGCTATGTAAGACTTAAGTCTTCTAAAAGACCTAAGCTCAAGCTTATTATCATGACTGAAACTCATCTTCTATTTTGAAGATTTCGTCCTTCTCATCATTTTCTTGATTAGCAATATAATTTCTTATCATTTTCTCTGTTACACTTCCTACTGTTGCACAAAAATATCCTCTTGCCCATAAATACTGTCCCCAATACCTTTTCTGCAATTCTGGAAATTGTTCTTGTAATAATCTAGAACTTCTTCCTTTTAAGTATTGCACAAGTTTACTGGTTGCCATGCTCGGTGGGCATGATACCAATAAGTGTATATGTTCTTTACCTACACTTTCTTGCAAAATATTTACTCCTCTTGCATTACAACCTTGCCTTATAAGTTTCCTCACTCTTAGTGCAATATTACCATTCAACACATGATATCTATATTTTGTAACCCATATTATATAGTACTTTATATCATATAACTCCCTTTGTTATATTCATCCATACTATCACCTCTAGCAATAGTATTACCAATGAATACAAAGGCTAAAAGCGTATACCTTCTAAAGAAGGTGGAGTTAGACCACGCTCTTGGAATTTAAATTTGCACAAAAAGGAGATAAATCTTTTGAAAGAGTTACTTAAGTAAGTTTAACATACTCTTTCAACTGAGACTAGTGGATATGATAAAATTACTTGATAAAATTTTAAATAACTTTAAAACTTGCTTTTCTAGACAAGCCTCATTCAATTGATTTGTTGTCATTATAATAGGTCCTATGATTAGTATCGATACACTAGGTCTTACTTCTATTATTCGAGACTTAGCTCTCAATTCCAAAGGGTATGAATCACTGATTCACTTTTTCCACTCTCCAGCATGGTCACTTGATTCTATTCCAAACAAGTGGTTTCAAGTTGTTAAACAGTTCGCTCCTCTTTATTATGAAGGGGATTCTGTCATTCTCATCGGTAATGGCGTCAAGCAAGTAAAAGAAACTCGTAAAATGCCAGGCGTAAAGAAATTTCATAGAGAATCAGAAAACTGTTCCAAAGTTGAATATATCTTTGGTCATATGTTTGGTGGCATTGGTGTTCTTTCAGGTAAGCCAAAAAAATTCTTTTGCATTCCTCTTCTTATTACCTTGCAAGATGGCGTTAAGTCTATTTTTAGTTGGAAAGAAGCTTACCAAGATGATTTACCTTCTAGGCAATAAACACATGTCACCCAGATGTTTATTAATGCATTTAAAACAAGTAAAATACTTTGAAAATCAATTCTTCTCTTAGACCACTACTTTTTATCTATTCCAGCACTTAGTAAGCTAAAAGAACTTAATGAGAGTAATGATACAAAGATGCCTATCGTAACCAACGCCAAGAAAAATTGCATAGCTTATGAGTACCCAGTAAAAAAACATGGTAGAGTCCGTCCACCTAAAAAAGGAAATACCGTGAAACTTAATGAACTTTTTGAAGCATACCACGATGCATTTAAGACAACCTAGCTTGAGCTATATGGTAAGAAAGAATCTGTAAGTTATTATGCTGTGAATCTTTTATGGGGTCAAAAGTTATATCAAGAATTACGATTTGTTCTTGTACGCTATCAAGGTAAAGAGTGTATTTTGGTAAGTACTGATCTTGAGCAAGACCCAGAAGCTATTATTCGTTTATACAGTTATCGCTTCAAAATAGAATGTACCCTTAGAGAAATGAAACAGGCACTTGGTGGATTCAGTTATCATTTTTGGAGTAAATCAATGCCAAAGCTAAAAAGATATGCAAAGAAAGATGAACCTCATCCATTAGAGAGCATAACAGATTCGATAGAGCGTAAGCGAATACTCAAAACCATTCAAGCAATAGAAGGTTACGTAATGTGTAGTTGTATTGCACTTGGATTACTTCAAATACTTTCAATGCGTTTTTCAACACAGGTTAACTGGTTAAATATAAGGTATTTACGTACACCATCCAAAAAAATCGTATCAGAGGCCACAATGGCTTGTCATTTAAGGAAAAGTATTTTTCATGGTTTGGGTAAAAACAAGGATTTAAGCATAACACGAATAATTAAATCTAAGCAGGGAGACCTCGAATTTTATGAGGATCGCCAGATTTATTAAAGTTACAAAACTTTTGACTGTCTAGTTTGTATATGTATCTTTAACTATTAATCATCATAACTTTTACATAATCCTGTGACTTATTCTTCATAATTCTATATCCTTGCTCCAAATCTCTTATAGCGAATCTATGAGTAATAAGATCTACTGGATGGATTCGTTTTTTTCTTAATAAGTCAATTGCATATTCCCAATCATCTATACCTGTTTTGTCAGTAAAATTTCCAGTATATGAAGAATTCCATGTTCCCATTATCTTAAGTTGACCCCTTAGAATATTCCAATATGTATTCTTATCAAATGCCATATCAGTGTGCGGATTTCCAACTAGACATATTTGTCCACCTGCTGATGTTATATTAATTGCATGTGATATTGTCTCATTTTTTCCAACGCACTCAAACACCACATCTGCCCCTCTTCCCTTAGTATACTCTCTAACAAAATCACTAATATTCTGTGCCCTACTGTCACAATATTGCTCCTTTGATATTCCAAATTTACCTACTATTTTTTCTTGAAAATCTTTATTTCCTACTACAACAATATCCTTGATTCCTTTATCCCTCAAAAACATAGTAAGCATTTGCCCTATAGTTCCTAAACCCAATATTACTACTGTCTTTTCCAACGACACTTCTACTCTCCTCATAGCATGAACAGCAACAGCCATGGGCTCTAACATCGCAGCTTCTTCATAAGCTACGCTATCAGGTATTTCAATTAAATTCCATTCTGGTACAGCCACATATTCTGCAAACGCACCATTCGTTCTTGAACCAATATAACTATACTGTTTACACATTTCATATTTTCCCTTCAAACACTGTTCACATTCCTTACAAGGAATTAAAGGAAAAACACCTACTCTCTTACCTATCCATCGTTTATTTACTGTTTCTCCACACTTTACCACCTTTCCTGAAAATTCATGTCCTGGAATAAGAGGCTTCCTATGCGCTCCGGTTTCATATATCCTAGGAATATCTGAACCACATATTCCTGCTGCTTTGACTTCAATTAATACTTCATTTTGTAAAATTCTTGGTTCTGCTACATCCTTATAATAAATCTCTCCAATATTATTTAGCACCCATGCTTTCATACCTTCTCCTCCATCCTCATTTATACTATAACCACAATCTATTCACTTTAGATCATGGTACGCATTCTTTCTAGGTCTTCATTTGTTGTTACCTTAAAATTGTTTTCATCACCTTTTATCAAAATAATATCCATTCCGGCCATTATCGCAGGTTCTGTAGAACCATTAATAGCAAGCAACTCCTGTTGTGTTAATTTTACACTAGACTGATAGTATTTTTTCATATTAAATACTTCTGGAGCTTGTCCTGCAAAAATCTTTCGCCTATCAAGTAATTTTGTAACTTTATTCCCATCTCCACTAAAATACACTGTATCTTTCATTGGTAAAACTGGCATAACCCCATCATGATCCTGTAATGCATTAAAACACTCTTCTATTTGTATTTTAGATAATAATGGTCTAGCTGCATCATGTATAAGTAAATTGTCACATTCATTTATTTCAATAGTATTTGTTCTATCTGTATAATATTTCAAAATACTATTCATTCCATTTAATATTGATGTCTGTCTATTTATCCCCGGTAAAGAAAAATCATATATCTTATTAATAAAAACTCCGCTTTTTCCAGCATCCTCAATAATTTGTTTCCACCATTGCTCTTCTGCTACAATATGTATACTATCAATTAAAGGAGATTTTGAAAGAGTTAAAAGAGAATAGGTAACCATCATTTTCCCTTTTATTCTTATATATTGCTTTGGAGCCTCAGATTGAATCCTAGTTCCAACTCCTCCAGATAGTAAAATTGCTCTATTCATATCTTTCTCCTATCTTCTAAATAATAACTTTTTAGAATTTCAACTCTCTAATATTTTGTAATATTTCTTCATATGATCTTTCTTTTCCAAAAAGTAGTGTTGTTCCTAACACAAATCCTTTTACCCCTTTAGGTGCATACTCTTTTATTCTTTCAGCACTACAAGCTCCATCCCAGTATAATTCAAATTCCATATCTTCCTTGATAGAAAGAAGCTTTGTGATTTTTTTACCAACATAAGGTAAGTACATTTGTCCAGCATTCCCCGGATTAACAGACATAACCAAAACCTTCTTTACAATTCTTAACATCTCAAATACATTCTCAACAGAAGTGCCAGGGTTAATTGCAATTCCAGGTATCATGCCAGCATTAATAATTTCTTGTAATGTTGTTGATGGATGATATTCTGCCTCTGGATGAATATACACCGTATCACCAGGGCGCAAATTTTTTAAAAATAAACCTATATGATTATTAGGATGTTCTATCATCAAATGTACATCTAATGGTACTTTCGTAACACTAGCTATATACCTCATATCATTTAATGACATAGCAAAATTAGGTACATATCGCCCATCCATAATATCTATATGGAATGAATCGATACCTCCCTTTTCTAAATTACTTACCTCTTGTGCCAGATTTCCATAATTTGCACACATCATGGATGCAGTTAATTCAAAATTCATTTTATTATCCTTTCATTTTGCAAGTATCAATAGTTTCTTAATCTATCCATTAGTCCAAGAAATTTTTGTTAGCATATACAATATTAAATCTCTCTCTATTTTTTTCAAAGAAATAAGTAATCAATCGTTCAGAAATAAAACCAGGATAGCGATTCATATATGCATCCTCTTTTTCTCCTCCATGTCGTACTACTGCCTCTAATATAGGAAATAGCCAACTACACAATTCATCAAGTATCTCTTTTTTCATAATAAACATATTGCATGGTGAATATAAATTACCAGCAAATACTCTTCTTACCTCTTCATATTCATCACATAAATTTTCCTTAAAATATACCATTAAATATTCCCAATCTGAAACTATATGCCTGTCTTTATAATTTTGTTCAATACTTGGTCCAACATATAATGGTACAGGTAAAATAACATCAATATGATTAGCTACCACTCTACGCTTCCAATCATTGGGCAGCATAAAATGTCTTCTATAATGAGCTAGTCCTACATATTCTTCATTCGCATGCTTCCACATCCAATACATAGCTGTTAATTCACAATATTGTCGATTTCTATATGATATATTGTCGCCTTTGTCGTCTGTAATCATCTCATCATTGATCCTCTTGTCGGTAAGTGCCGCACCAACTTGTATAGGTTTTTCATCACTTGTTAATTTATATTGATTTTTCAATGGATTATCATATATCGAATATGCTACATATATACTAGCTGTTTTTTCTTCATTTCTTTGACTATCTATTTTACCTTCTACATCATCTATTAATGTAAACTCTCTACCATTTTTCTTATAAACTTTGCTAACATATGCATTTCTTAATTCAATATCCCTTTCAACTGTTATAGGAATAATTTTTTTTACCCCTATAGTGCTCAGTTGGGCTATTATCTTTCTATGATTACTTCCTCTAGTAGCAATATATACCGGATACTCTTTACATATATCATCTAAAATATTTTGTACTTTTATCCCTTCTACCATAGACTCATTTTCATCTAAGTTATCAACTAAAAAAGAAACAATTTCAACATCTGGATACAAAAAGTTCAAATATCCTTTCAAACTCTTCCCTCTAGAATGCGCTCCAAAAATATATACTTTTTTCTCCATACTACTACCTCATTAAAAATTCTTTCTTTGCATGTACAATCTTCCACTTTCCTTCATTATGTATAAAGAATATCGTTAATAATCTTTCTGCCAAAAAACCAATATACCTATTTTGATAAGAATTTTCCTTATACCCACATCTTTCTTCACAATAAAACAAAATAGGAAATAGCCATTGACAATACGCATCAAAAATACCCTTTTTAGCTATAAACATATTATATGCATAATAATAGTTTCCATTTTGTATTTTTTCTGCTGTCTTTATATATTCTGGTGCTAGCTTTTCAATCCCCTGTAACATTATATCCCAATCTGCAATAATGTGATCATGCGCATATGCGCTACGCACACTTGGAAAGTTAAGAATTGGAATAGTAAGAATAACGTCTACACCCGATTTAGATATTTGAGCTACTTGCTTCGTATCCAGTAAGAAATGTCTTCTATAATGACATAATCCTACATATTTTGATTTATTGTCATTTTTCCAAATCCAATAAAGTGCAGTCAGCTCACAATATTGTCTATTTTTACTCGATATGTTTTCTCCTATGTCATCTCTAATATCAGAAATAACCTGGTCTGTTAATGCAGCCCCAACTTGAATTTGTTTTATGTCCTTATATGTAGAAGTACTCATTTCTAACTTTTTATCCAAATGACATTTTGCTTCATAAATACTTACACTACTTGCTTCTTTAGTGTCAACATCTCCTATATGTTCTAATTCTTCTTCCAATGTAAGATATTTTTTACCTTGCTTGTTTACCATTTCTATATAATAATTTCCTCTAATCAAACTCCATAAATCACTCTCAAATGTTAGTGGAATAATGTTATCAAATCCTTCTGCACTTAACAAAGTAAGAATCTCATCTAGGTATTTTTCAAGTACGGCAACAACTACTGCTGCATTTCTATATTTTACTTTCGCTTCATTAATTTCTAACACTGGAATCCCTAATAACTCTTTAGGATTTCCTTCTAAATTAGAAACAATAAATGCAGATATGTTAAGAGAATATGGTACATCCATCAAGCAATTAGCTACTTCATCTGCAACAATTCTTGCTCCATATATTACAATTTTTTTACTGTTTATAAGTCTATTTACTGTTTCTTTTGCATAATACATAGCCTTTCTCCTTTTACTTGCAAAATTGTTTTTCTACTCTAATGCAGCAATTATCATCTCAGCCATATAATCTAAAGCGTCTTTTTGCATTCCAGGATATATTCCTACCCAGAAACTATTATTCATAACATACTCTGTATTCTCTAATTTTCCTACTACGCGATAATCTTTTCCTTCTATAAATTCCGTGAAACAAGGATGCTTTATTAAATTTCCACTAAATAATAGTCTAGTTTGGATATTTTTGCTTTCAAGGTAATTTGTTATCTCATTTCTAGTTTTTCTACATTCTTTTGTTACACTAACTATAAAGCCAAACCATGATGGTTCACTTCCTTCTTCTGGGATCGGAAGTATCAACTTATCTGACACACTCTTTAATTTATTAGCTAAATACTCCCAGTTTTCTCTTCTTTTATTAATAAAGTCCTGAAGTTTTTTTAGCTGCTCACATCCTATGGCAGCCTGTAAATCTGTCATCTTCAGATTATATCCTAGATGACTATATACATATTTATGGTCATATCCTTCTGGCAAGTTACCAAATTTCTTATCAAATCTATGAGTGCAAAAATTATCTTTTCCTGATGGACAAATACAATCTCTACCCCAATCCCTATACGATAATATCAATTTATTTAGTAGCGCATTATCTGTGTATACACATCCGCCTTCTCCCATAGTCATATGATGTGGAGGATAAAAACTTGATGTTCCTATATCTCCCCATGTTCCTGTATACTTTTTAACACCAGCATATGTATATTGTGTTCCAAGTGCATCACAATTGTCTTCAACTAACCATAAATTATGTCTATTGCAAAATTCCTTTACTTCACGTATATTAAATGGGTTGCCTAAAGTATGAGCTATAAATACGGCCTTCGTCTTTTGACTATATGCCGCTTCTAATAGTGTAACATCTATATTGTACTGTGGCACTGTAACATCAACAAATACTGGAATAGCACCATATTGCATGAGCGGTGCTACTGTTGTTGGGAAGCCACACGCAACTGTTATCACTTCATCGCCTCTATTGATTCTTCTTTCTCCTAGTTCAGGTGCTGTTAACACAGAAAAAGCAATTAAATTTGCTGATGAACCACTATTTACAAGATGTGCATACTTTATGCCAATCCACTTAGCAAATTCACTCTCAAACTTATCTGAAAATCTTCCTGTTGTTAACCAAAAATCTAGCATTGCATCTGTTAAGCTGCACATTTCTCTCTCATCAAATACACGACCTGCATAAGTAATTCTATCACCAGGAATAAAGCTTTCTTTCTTTTCCTTAAAATCATGATAATACTCTGACACCATTTTTTTAATTTTATTACGTGCTTCTTCTTCATTATTCCAATTTTTCATTTTATGCCTCCTGCATGCTAGCTATGTATTGTTCTATTTGTCTATACATACATTCTTTTATATTTTGGTTTGTAATATATGCTTTTGTCCATTCTACAATCTTTTCCATAGTAAAATCCAAATTCCAACATGGTTTCCATCCAAAAGCATTTTTTACCTTTGAGCAATCTAATCGTAAAACAGCTGCTTCATGAACACTATCTATATTTTTACATAAAATTCTATATTGCAATCCCTCTCCCCATTTTTTACTTAACAGCTTCACTAACCTACCTGTTTGAAAACAATCAACATCGTCTGGTCCAACATTATATTGTCCAATAAGTTCTTTATTTTCCATTTGCATAGCAGCAATCATCAAATATACAAATAATGGCTCTAAAACATGCTGATATGGTCTTGTTGAATAAGGATTGCGTATCTCTACTACTTTTTGATCAATAATTGCTTTAATACAATCAGGAATAATTCTATCTATAGCAAAATCTCCTCCGCCTATTACATTTCCTGCTCTAACAGTTGAAATTGCAACATCACAATTACTAAAAAATGATTTTTTGTAACTATCTGTAACTAATTCAGAACATGATTTACTATTTGAATATGGATCGAATCCATTTAATGCATCATTTTCTCTATATCCCCAACACCATTCTTTATTTTCATATACTTTATCTGTTGTAATATTAATAACTGACCTAACACTTTTTGTTTGCCTTACACACTCCAAAATATTAACTGTTCCCATTACATTAGTTTCATAAGTTTCTCTAGGTATCTCATAACTTTTTCTTACAATAGGTTGAGCTGCCAAATGGAAAACTATCTCAGGCTGAAATTCATCAAATGTTTTCTTTAATAGAGCAAAATCTCTTACATCTCCTATTATTGAAGTCATACCTTCACCTACATTTGAAATCTCAAATAGCGAAGGTTGAGTTGGTGGTTCTAATGCATAACCTATCACATGAGCTCCTGCCTTCTTTAAGATCGTACATAACCATGAGCCTTTAAAACCAGTGTGTCCGGTTACTAAAACTTTCTTATTTCTATAAAATGATATATCAAAATTATTGAAGCTCATTTTCTCCCCTCCATACTATCAATTTTGTGACGTCATTGTTTTTTACATTAACGTAAATATTTCCATATCTTTTCACCAATACCTGTTGTTTCTATATTCTGTTTCTTTTCTTGGCTATCACATATATAAGTTATAAAATTATCCAAACTAAATATCTCATCTGAATACTCTGTTATAACTTCAGCATTTTCCAACTTTTCTTTAAATCTTTTATCTATAATTGCCTTGCGTAATTTATCAAGTCCTTTTATGAAAACAGCATTCACATACTTAGTTTTATTCTCTTTATTCCAACAAATCATCTTAGTTCCTGCATTAGGATAGATAATTACTTCCGAATCATTCATTTCATAGCCTAAAGCTAAGGCTGATACCGTATTTCTTCTTTCAAATTCATCATTTAATAATTCTTGTCGAATTAGAACCTTTTGTTCTTGATAGTCTATTTCTGCAAGATGGTTTTCTGCACCAGGTAATATAAGAATCCTATTTTGAAACTCAATGCATCTCATATAAGCTCCGATTTTTTCACCTATATATTCATTTTTATATTCTTTTACATTTTTTTCAATAGGATCATACTGAATAATATTATAGCTATCTACCAGTGTAAACCAGAATTTATTACTAATAATATTCATATTCTTTAATTGATACTGTTCTGGTAATTCATCTACTTCTACCTCCCATGTTTCTAAATCAAATTTAAGTAGAGCATTGTGTCCATAAACTGATAAATATAACTTATTTTGTACTACAATAGATGAATAGACATCCAAACTTATATTATCTCTTTTTACAACTTTTTTAACTTTATCCCATACATTCTCAATAACAATACATTTTCTTTCTAATAAATCTAACTTAATAAATGGTACTCTTTCATTTGCAGGTATCATAAAGATCATGTTACCTTTGTGATGAGCCTTGGAAAAACTTACTACTTTATCATTTTTAATTTCTATGGTATCAAAACTCTTTTGTGCTAAATTATATACTCCTACCTTTCTACCATTAAATGGGATAAAAAATAACTCCTCCCCAATATAAATAATTTCTCTATGTAATAGCTCTTGTTCAATATCTTCGTCTAAAAAATAACCAATAAATTCTATTTCATTATCTATTATATTCTGTCTAAAAAAGCCATTAAGACTTGCTTCAGAAAAATATCTGTAATCTCCCACAGTAATTGCATCAAAATATCTCATTGTCATTATTCTATCACTTATACTATTTTCGTTTTTCATTCTTTACCACACTTTCCATGGTGCATTTATTCTCCAAAGTTTCTCTAGATATGCTCTATCATTAATATTATCCATTGGTGACCAAAAACCATCATGTTTATAAGCTGCCATTTGCTCAATACTAGCTAACTTTTCAAATGGTTCTCTTTCTAGCATATCTAAACCATCTCCTAAATATTCAAATATCTTACGATTCATTACCATAAATCCTATATTTACATAGGATTGGTCTTGTCGAGCTTTTTCTTGAAAACTATTAACTATACCATTCTCAATTTTTATCGCACCAAATCTTCCCTCGGGTTGAGTGGTTGATATCGTTAGTATCTTGCCTGCTGATCTATGAAATTTTATTAACTTAGAAATATCTATATCTGCCACACCATCTCCATATGTCAGCATAAACTCTTCGTCATCACCAATATACTCTTCTATTTTCTTTATTCTTCCAGCTGTCAGTGTATTTAGCCCTGTATTTGCTAATACAATTTTCCAATTTTCATTACTACTATCAGTAGTAATTTTAGGGAAGTCATCATTTCTACTAGTGAAATCAAATTTCGTACTTTTACATTTCATTACATAATTTACAAAGTACTTTTTAATATACTCTCCTTTGTAACCACAACAAATAATAAATTCATTGAACCCATAACTAGAATAAATCTTCATGATATGCCAAATAATAGGCATTCCACCTATTGGGACCATTGGCTTAGGTCTGAGTGATGATTCCTCACTTATTCTTGTTCCTCGTCCACCTGCTAAAATAACTACCTTCATATATCTTTCACCCACGGTGCATTTCCACTAACCCATAATTGCTCTGCTGCTGCTTTGTCCCTTAATGTCTCAATAGACATGCAAAATCCTACATGTTGATAAGGAAATACTCTGTCCCTTCCATAACTTATTAGTATTTCTTCTATATCTAAATCAGTATCCAGATACTCAAAAACTTCTGTACTAAATGCAAATACACCTGCGCTAGTCCATGCTTCCGTATTTCCCTGTCTACAAATATTATTTGTATCTCTAAACTCACCACTTTTATCAAAACTAAATGTAATTTTTCTTCCTGCTGGATGCGCAACTCCCATTGTTGCCATCCTTCCTTTTTCTTCATGCAGACTTAATAATTTATTATAAGGTATATCAGTCAAACAATCTCCATATGTTACACAAAACATATCTTCTTTTATGTATTTCTGTATCTGCTTAATTCTCTTCGAAGGCGATACCATTAAACCTGTATCAACAACAGTAACTTTCCAATTTTCACTCTTCTTTTTTAGAATTTTTACTTCGTTTGATCCTGTATCAATCTCAATATCTGATTGATATAAGTAAAAATCTTGAAAATACTCTTTTATCATATTAATCTTGTACCCACCACAAATAATAAACTCATCAATTCCATACTGCGACGCATGTTTCATAATATGCCATAATAAGGGACGATCACCAATCTCAATCATTGGTTTAGGTATTCCCTCCCCAACTTCACTAATTGCACTTCTGCGCCCCCCTGCAAGAATCACTAGTTTCATTTTTCTTCCCTCCTTAACAACTCTATACCTGCCTCAAATGTAATGGTAGGCTCAAAATCAAACTCATTTTTTAAGATACTTGTGTCAATCTCGTTGTATGATAAATATGGTCCATTAAAGGTTATTGCTCCATACTTCAATTTTGAATTACTACTTAGTGTCTCCTTTGCTACTTCAACAAAATCTCTTAAAGGCTTCTGCTCTTGGTTCCCAATATAATAAATATCGGCTTGTTCACCATAACATCCTGCTAAAGCAATTGCTCTCACTGCATCCGAAATATAGATAAAATCATACAGTTGTTTTCCCTCTGTTAATTCAATTGTTTCATGAGCTAGCATCTTTCTAACTATGGAATTTAAGAAACGCTGAGATTTTTCACCACTCCCATATATGTTTGAAATGACAACATTTACATATCTCATTTTCAAATCCTGAGTCATTATTCTAGCTATATAATCTGCACTTAATTTTGCAGTACTATAAATATAGCCTCGCCCTGGTTTACAAGCGTTCTGTGATAAATATTCTCGAGCTTCATACTCCATTATGGAACCTGCATAAACGAATCTCTTACAATTACATGCTTTTGCTTGTTCTACTGCGTCTTTTGTAAAAATAACATTTTTCATTTGTGCTTCTACATTTCCTCTTATATCACCACTTGTGCCTGCCCACGCAAAATGAAAGAAAACATCTATATTCTCATCAATCTTGCTGCTTAACAACCCGTACTCTTCAAATGGACACTCAATAATCCTTACTTCTTCACTAAATATATTCTTTACTGAGTTCTTATTTCTAACAACAGCAATTACATCATGCTTTTGATGTAACAATTCTTTAATAAGTTCACTTCCTACAAATCCGCTTGCACCTGTTACTACAACCTTCATATATGCCTCCTAAAATGGGGAACTAAAACTTGATAGATCTATGAATTGTTTATCTCTTTGTGAGATGATGGGCTCATCAACTTTCCAATCATAATCAAATGAATCATATGCTATTCCCATATCACAGTCTCTGTTATATCCAGAAGAAACTTGATACAACATAATGGAGTTATCCTTTGTGCTCTTAAAACCATGTGCAAAGCCTCTAGGAATAAACACTGCAAGATTATTATTTTCACTTAATTCAACTGCTGCATATTGTCCATATGTACCACTTTCTTTCCTCAGATCAACTATTACATCTATTACACTCCCACTTATTACATGTACAATCTTCTCATGATCATAAGGTGGCATCTGAAAGTGCATACCGCGTATAACATTTTTTTGAGATATAGAATAATATACTTCTTCTAGAACCGTACCTATTCCAAGTCTCGTATACTCATCTTTATTAAAAAGCTTAATGAAACTTCCTCTTTCATCGTCTGCTCTAAAGCATTTTAATAAAAATGCTCCTTTTAAAGGCATCTCCTTTATCTCCATATCTATTTTTTTGCCTCCCAATATTCTACTATCTTTTTAAATTGCCATTCTTGTGAGAAGATCTCTGCATATTGGTAAATAGACCCCTTTGATCTTACTTTAAATATTTGATCAACTTCTTCGATCTTATTGCCATTTTCTAAACTAGGTTTCCTAATATAATCTTCAAAAACCTTTCCTGTTTTCCTTGCTAACTTACAAAACGCTTCAAAGCCTGTGCTTCCTAAAACATTTCTAAAATTATACGCCTGTTTGGTTTCATTCATTACCTTCTTACATATGGTCATTAATAGCTGCGCATTTTTCTTTCCATCATAATGACTAATAACATATTGACGTGCCTTTTTCCCAATATTTCTTCTTAACTCTTCATTGGTGTGCAACCTTTTAACTGTACTTACAAATTCCTCTTCATTGTTAATAAGAAAACCATTATCACCATTAACAATAATATTTCTTTCTAATAAATTGTTAAATACGATAATAGGTAGGCCATATGCCATTGCTTCTAATAAAACATTTTCTGTTGTCCCATAATTCCCATCTTCTAAAAGGTAAACAAATAAATCAAATTCTCTATAATACATTTCTGGTTTATCTACAAATCCAGGAAAAACAAAATAATTCTCTAATTTTCGTTCTTCAATATCATAAAGAATCTGTTCATCCACTCTCCCTAACATAATAAATTGTATGTTAGGGATTTGTTTTATTAATTGCTGATAATAGGACAGGAAGTTTCTACTTAATTTTGCATAGTTTAAAGTACCAACATAACCAATTTTAAGCTTCTCCCCTATATCATATGAGTCTTTATTTCGTAGCTTCCGAGGTGAGAAATCCCCCATTCCATAAATAACCTTTGAGCGTTCTTTTATAGATTTATACTCTTCTTGCGTCCATATCGTATTTTGGTAAGAATATTTACTTGTAAACAATGTAAATATAAATTCATTCAAGAACTCAAATGATAAATATGGATAGGTGCATCCATTAATATGGTTCCAAATAATTAATCTGGTAGTTTTGCTTGGTAAATCTATCAATAACTTCACCATCAATGGATGTCCCCACCAATTTAATATAACAATATCATTTTCTTCTATACATTCCTGTACTTCTTCTATTGATGTGGCTATGAGAATATCTATTTTATTTTCTATCAACTTATTATAATAGGTCATATCATTAGGTTTTTCTAAAATAATAATCTTCTGTTCAGCCTCACTTTTACATTCTAAAGCTATCCCAGCTATTGCTTTCCCTGCGCCTCCACCTAAATGCACTGCTATATGTAAAATTTTCATTTTTACTTCCCACTATTCATTTTCATATTTTTTTAAGAGTTCTTCTCTAAATGCATCTATGTTGTCAAGTGCTGCTGTTTCAATTTCTAGACATTCATCACACCCAACCATCTTCCTTCTATTTCCTTTTAGATGTCCGATTCTAGCGCTGTCCATCATCTTCCATAATTCTGGTATAGTATTATCCTTTACATTTCCAAATACCATTTGTCTGTTCCAGTCAACAATACATCTAGTAGCTGCACCATCTGAATTAATTGTTAAAATATAAAATAATCTTGGGCAAACAACACATTCTTGAATTTTATTTCCATATACACCTACTTCTTCAGAATACAGTTCTTTATCAAATCCTGGCCAACATGGTGCAATATGTTCAAAGGAAATTTCATCACAAATATCTCCAAATAATTCATAGAATTTTTTCCTTTTTGCCTCTTCATCTTCTGCACTGCAATTTTCTACAATGGTCTTTATAAAGATGTGGCAATCACCTTTATGGTCATATAAATCCTTAATATTCATTCGGAACTGTTCAAAGTCTATTTTAGTTCCACAAATTTCTTCATATTCTTTTCCACTGAGCCCTTCAACTGAAATATTAATTCTTGTAAGACCTGCTTTCACAATTTCTCTATTTAATTTGGGATTAAGTAAAGTCCCATTAGTTGTTGTATCTATGCCAATAAAATGTCCTGATTGTTTCGCATATGCTACCATCTCCGCAAATCTTGGGTTTGCTAAAGGCTCACCTTCTTTATATAAACGTAAAACTTTAATTTTATCTGGAAACCCTGCACAATCATCAACTATTTTCTTAAAAATATCCATCTTCATTATGCCAATACTTTTTCTTTTTTCTTCTGTCCATAATTCTCCATGAGCACCACCACAAGGACAAAAGCTACATTTTAGATTACACGCACTTGATGGGTCTACATATAAGATAAATGGTGTTTTTAATGGAATAACTGTCTCCAAAGCTGTTCTTTCTTTATAATAACGATGTCCTTCTACTGCTTTCATAATTTATTCATCCTTCCCTTTATAGTTCTCTATTAATGATTTAACTTTATTTTTTAATTTCATTTCCTTTATTTGCTTTCTTATTGATGCATCATACATTAACGGTAAGATCAAAATTGTACCATCTTCCTCCGTAATCATTTTTGGATCTTCAATTTTCATATCTTTGCCGGCTACATGATAAATAACATTCTGTCTATATGGATTAGTATCTATCAATTTTTTAATGTTACATCTTTCAAAATTACCATTTAAGAGTTGTGCTGTAGAAGTTCCTACACCCCATAGAACCATTGCCTCATTACTCTTTTCTAGTTCATTAATAACAGGCTCCAATTTAGCTTCACACATTTTTATATATGCCTTTATATCTTCTTTCGTCTGTGGTAAATATACAATTTGACTTTCTTTATTACTCTTTTCAAATATGGCATACATTACATAATAACTTTTACATTTTAAATAACTCTTCTTCTCAGTTACTGCATAGTTAAAAGCAGCTGCAAGATTTTCAAACCCCTCTAAACCCATATGAAAAATATGCTCATATGTAAAAAACCAGTATGGTACAAAATCTGTGTTCTTATACTCACTAGCATCTGGTACTTCTATATACATATGTCCATCATCTTTTAACATTTCTCTAGCATTTTCTAGCACTTTATCAAAACATAATATATGCTCCAATGTATGATTGATAATAATAAAATCATATTTACCTTTTTCTTCTTGAATTAGCTGCATCGCATCGCTTTCAATTACAAATATGCCTCTCTGATTGCACAACTTCTTACATCTAGGTGATGGTTCCATTACTGTAATATCAGTAAATCCTTTCTGCTTCATAAAATCAGCAAGTTCGCCAATACCTCCACCTATTTCTAAGATTTTCCCATCTCTATCCACATACTTTTTTATTCTACTTACAATATTTGAATAATAAATCTCTGCATTATCTTTACCAAACACTTCGAAATAACTTAATGATTTACTATACTCTGAGGCATAATACTCAGTAAATGCTTCTTGATCTGCATCAATATCAACATATACATGTCCACATTTAGGACAAGCTACTACATAACTACTTTTTTCTTTAAAGAATGGTCCCATTATATTCATATTAGAACATAATTTAGTTAATACTTCTTTTTCATCACATCCACATATTAAACAATTCATATTTTCTATTCTCCATATAATTTATAAAGACGTTTTAATTCACTTTCATGATTTGGGTTAATCCTTCTATGTACATCACTCAAAAATAACCACTCTATTGTTTCCTTAATACCTTCTTCAAAAGATATTTTCGCCTTCCAATCAGGTACATACTCTCTTACTTTTGATGTATCGTAAATATTATGCCACATTCTTTGTCCCATTAAGTCTTTAGGCTGAAAATAGTCCAACTCTAATGCCTCTTTATAAGGTACATGGATACTTCTATACTCTTTAATGCCCAGCGCATTAAATAAGATTTCCATCTCCTCATTCCAGCTTAACCACTCATTAGTTGTGATATGAAATGCCTGCCCTATGGTCTCTCTTTGTTCTATTAGTGGGATAAATGCATTCGCGAAATCCTTTGAATGAGTAAAACTCCATAAATTAGTTCCATCACCAGCAATAAGTGCTGGATATCCTTGTAAAAATAAGTTTGGTGCTGTAAAACAATTATGCCCGATTGAAACTGGAACGATCGTATCATATGTATATGATGGTCTAACTATGGTTACTGGAAAGCCCTCATTCCTATATGCTGTCATGAAGGCTTCTTCCGCTTCAATCTTTCCTCCAATATATTTACTTACTTTATCTAGTACATTAACTTCACAGTTTTCTTTAAAAGGTAAGTTTTTGCCTGCCCTTTTATATATAGCCTCACTGCTTATAAAAACAAAATGCTTTGTTTTATGAGCAAATAATTCAATATCATTCAAAGCATCTTGTCGATTAAAACAAATAAAGTCTACAACTATATCAAACTGACTATCTGCTAAGATTAAATTCATTGCCTTTTTATTGTGAATGTCTGCAGTTATTTTATTAACTTCCTTTTGTATTTTTCTCCTAGTATTTAGAGTCTGCGCACGATTTAACTCCCAAACATCATGTCCTCTTTCTAATGCCTTCTGTACACAATACCAACTAATATTGCCATTTCCACCGATAAATAAGATTTTCACTTTTCATCACCCCAGTTATTATTCAAAAACATAGAATGGTTTTTCTTTATCTATATGTAAATCTGAATAAATATCAAGTACTCTAGTTTTCTCAAGATCAATATCTAAAGTCATTAATTCTTCTTTCATTTGATTACGGAATCCCCATGAAGAAATAATAACGCAATCTATATCTTCAAGTAATTCTTTCCTCATAACCTGTACTTCAAATAATTCTCCACATGCTTGAAGTCTAAATTCTCCTCTATCCGAAATTTTAAATGTAATGTTCTTTTCCTTTAAAACTGGCATAATAACTTCAAGTAATGCAGCAGTATGCTTTCCTCCTCCCCTAATTAATACATTATCTTTTTCTTTTAATGCACCAGCAAAATATCCATATATTTGGCTCTTAATCGTACTACTAATGTAACTACTATTTAAATTGACTTTCTGTTGTAGCGTCTTCAACATATTAGATACTTCATCTATCCTTGCATTTGTTACAATATCATCTGTAATAATAGTGTCTTTAGGCTGATTAATTGCATTTTTAAGCCATTTGATAGATTTGCATTTAAATTCTTCCAATTTTCTATCCACTCTGTTCCAATCAATTTCTGCCATTTTTTCTATGCTATCTTCGCAAAAACTTTGATACTCAACAGCTCTATGCTCTAATTCAAACATCTTAAGAAGTGAATCAAATCTAGCTCTCCCTCTTCCTTCATTAATAATAACAGTAAAAGGCTTTTTAAAAATAATAGCCATACACATACCATGATATGTATCAGTCACTACATACTTACACTTATTAAAATATGCTAAAAATTCATACTCTGTTGGCTGTTCAACAACTCCTTCTAAAGTAGCTTCCCAAGGATTGGTTACCATTAATCCTAAGATAGTCAAAACCTGCATCTCAAGCTTTCTATTCACTCTATTTAGAAGTTCAGGTGTTTGCGGTCTAATATCCAATATATAATTTAGGACATACTCCTCAGGTAAATGAAGATTCGCTAACTTCGCCTCATCTTCATATTCTGTTGTCTCCCTTAAGAATATGGGATCTACTACATGTTCTGCTTCTATGTTAAAGTAATTCTTACATATATCTTTTCCACTGTTCTCTCTAACTGAAACGGCATCAAACTTCCTTAGATAGTATTGATAGCATTCTATCTCCTTCTTAGTGCCATAGAACTCTGATCTTCCAAAGGATGTTGAAAAACTTATCTTCTTCTTATTATCATCTACATAATTTAACAAAAATTCATAACCAAACATCTTATTAAGATGGTTAGCCCAGCATTGATCAGATCCTACAATAAATGTATCGCATTTATTGTTTAACTCCCTTAAGTGATTTATATCATTATATTTAATAGTAGTATCACAATTATTAGTTATATATTCCAATACCCTAGCTTCAATATTACTATCACTATAAACACTATCTACAAATACAACCTCATATCCCATAGCACACAATACTTCATATAATCCTCTAGCTGTTAATAAAGAACCATAATTATTAGAGTACCACAAACCACAAATTGCAATATCATATTGATTGCTTATGCTATACTCATATGCTTTTTCAAACGGCATTTTGTCAAGTAGTTTAAAGAAGCGTTTTCTTTTTCTTAAATCTACATATGCAGGCGCTGCCAGTAAATTTTCATTGGAAGCTTCCATTATTGTAATCGGTACACAAACATTATATTGCTCCGCACATTTTTCAAAAATTTGTTTTCCTTTCTGATTGTTAATAACAACCAGCGATGTCCCCAGTTGGTCTGTTAGCATAGGTCTATTATCACTTTGACTTATTTTTATGCTTTCTTCATAAAACGGAAGTCCCCAAAAATCTCCCATCGTAATATCTGAGCATCTTGAATAATTGTTATACCTGCAATGTTGTCCACATGATTTGCGCATTGATATATTATTAAAAAAAGCTTTATAAAAATCATTTTCCATCCACGCAGAATGATATATTTCTCCCTCATCTGTCTCAACTCTCATATTAGGTGTCCAACGGAAATATTCCTTATTACGAAATAATACTTTCTTAATTTTCTTACCCTTATACGTATCCCTAAGATATTTATTTAATACTTTGTTAGAAGGCACCCCACGGCAAATAACATCTACTGTTATAAGTTCTTTATATTCTACGCCTAAGTAATTCTTTAGCCCAGCTACTTGGCAAGGTGTTCCAGTAAAAAGAACTGGTATTTCTTTTTTTAATAACTTTTCTATCTTTTGAAACATATCATTAGTATTACTTTGAGTATATTTACTTCCTCTCATTCTTGCTACGTCATCTACATTATTACTTAATATATGTTCCACAGTAAAATCTGGATTCATAATTGCACCACAAACATAACCAGAATTCTCTAATACATAATTACTTAATATAGAAAAAAAGCCTCCCGAAGTACTTACTTCTCTTATTTCATCATTTGCTTTAATTGCATAGCATTCCATACTTATTCTATTGTTGTCGCAATAATTTAATATAGGACAAACCGTCTCACATTTCTTACACATAATACATTTATCTTTTTGTATTGCTGGTTGTAAAAAACCCTCTAAATCCTCTACCATTTTGATTGCATCATTAGAACAAACCTGCATACATGCACCACAACCAGTACAAAGTTCATTTAAGCATAACTTTACCATATACGCCTCCTTAGTTATAACTAAATTCTATATAATCTGACGTTCTTATATGTTTTCTTGAATACATTGTATGTATCTCATCTATCAAGTTTCTAACAAATATTTGTTTTAGACTCCACCTAGATGTGCCATGTATATCTAATGATTGTGCTACTCTCTTTCTAAGCCTTCTCTTCTCCCAAAAATAAAGTGTAGAGTCTATATACCAATTGCAGTACTCCTTATAAAATAAACTAACAAATAACCTTAGCCAAATATTCTCTTTTGCAGTTTGCTTACGTAAATTACACATATGATAGATCATGTCACATAATACATCTTCATTTAATGTTGCATTTTCCTGTACTCTATATGCTGCTAAAGGAAAACTAACGAAAGCTAAACCATATTTTCTTAATGCACGATATTGAATAATTTGGTCTCCCATTAGCAATTCTTCATAAGAATTGTAAATATCATAAAGTATTTTTTTAGGATACATCATTCCTGGTGAGGTAACACAACATCCAAAGAAAAATTCAATCTTAGATACTTCAAAGCACGGTACCTTCTCTGGAATATCACTAAATGTATATCCAGATTCATAGAATTCCCATGGCATACTCCCTATAATGCCTTTATAATGATATTTCTCTAAAAAGGCATTCATTACATCTAAATAATGCGGGTGTAATAAATCATCATCATTCAGTAATGCAACATATTCGCCCTTTGCCAATTGAGCTGCTCTAAGCGTATTTCCATAGATACCTATATTTTCTTCATTTTTATAGTAGACCACTTTAGGTGAATCAAATTCTTTAATCACTTCTAATGTCTTACTATTACTTACACTTTCATCTGCATTATTATCTACTACAATAATCTCATACTCACTAACTCTTTGTTGCCCAATCGCACTTTGTAGTGATTCTCTTAATAATTCTGGTCTTCGATATGTAGGAATTACAATTGAATATTTAGGATTTTCTGGATGGATGCCCCATATTAATTTTGAATTAACAGAATCGAATTTATGTTGATCTCTAGTTTTTAATAAATAATCCACTTTATATTCACATCCTCTCAAAATGATATATACTTATTTTTCAACTCGCTCAAAGCAACTTAATATGGTCCATAAATCACTGTACTGTTTATTTTCTTTTGTCATTCTGAATCCTTTCAATAATAAAAAATCAATAATTTCATTACTAAATAACATTGTATAATCAAACTTTTCTTTTCCCTTATATGATAAAATAATTTTTCTACAATGTTTTGTTACATTGTCCAAAAACTGTTTTGGTTGTTCTATGTATTCCAAAATTCCAGAACATACCATGACATCTACATCAAATTCTGGAAACTCATTTTTATTAAAATCACATACTATTGTCTCTGAACTTCTTTTTACATAATCTACTGGATAATACTCAACATCTTTACTAAGTAATTCTTTCAAATGCATACTTCCTGCCCCTAGATCCATTACTTTCCTATCAGTATCATCAATAAACTTTACCATTACTTCTACTCTATCTAACCACATTTTCTGATGTAGGCCCAAACGTTCTTCTGTCTTTTCCCAATCTAATGCTTTTGTTTTATTCATTTCCATAGCTATCCCCTTGTTAATTTTCTAACACCTTATTAATTGTATTTATATAATTCAAAATCGTTAAACGAATAATTTCCTTATTTATCTCAAATTTTTTTACATCACTACTTCTTATTACATGATTAAAGAATTTCCATCCATTCTTTATCCACTCTTGTGCTTCATATTCTTCCATCCCAGTTCTTTTCTTAAAACCTGGAATCTTTAAGCTCATATAATACTCCCAAGTTACTGTCATTAAGGAGTCTTTATAAATCGCCAACATAATTTTTCTTATTCTGCTATTACACAAATATTCATAACAAGCTATTGCCCAGTCATCGTATTCTTTCATTCGGTATTCTAAAGATACATAACAGCCTTTATAGTATTCTTTTCTTACCTTAGCTATTCTTTCCCTATTATATGGTTGGTTGATCATATACCGTGAATTAACATATACTCGATCTACATTAAGCAAAATCTTTAATACAAGGTAATTATTTGCCTTTTCTGGTTTTTGCTCTAGTAAATAATTTCTTATTACTTCACTATTAATATGTTTTTTACAAAACTCGTTATTATATACTATTGTTCCAGGATGCCTTGATTGAAAATATATCTCCAAAGCATCTTTCCATCTATAATATCCTGTTTTATATGCTCTCTTTTCATTTGAAACAAAGTCTACATTTTTTAACTTTGATAATGTATTACATAGTTTAATAATGTCGGCCACCTCAATATAATCTCGATCATTAATAAACATAAAGTACTTTCCTTTTGCATAAGAAGATAGTAACCAAAAATTTTCAAAACCCATATTTTCATTATTTTTATATATTGATACCCTGGAGTCACTTATACCTTCTAAATATTCATAGGTATCATCTTGTGAAGCATTATCTCCAATAATAAATTCAATATTTTCCAACGGACATTCTAGCATTCTTTCAATATTCTTTTTTAGAAGTCCTCTTCTGTTGTATGTAGAAGTAATTATTGATAAGATTATTTCACTCATATTATTTCCCCTTAACTATATTATTTCACTTCATAGATCAGGTCATCTAGAGCAAGGATCGGACAATCTACCATTTCTTCAAGCATGTCCTTAATTTCATCATACGCAAATACTGCACTAACAACGATTGCATCAACTGTTTCCATATCTTTACTTGGTTGAACTATTTCTACATCAGCACAACGTTCATCCGCATTTCTATCTATACCATATTTTACTTTTACACTAGACCCCTTCAATTCGTCCAAAAATAATACTCCTACTTCTCCCATACCATAAATAGCAATCTTTGAATACCCTTTGTCATTCAAATAGTCAGCAATACTTTTTCCCTCCTGTTTTACAGTTACCCAACATCGTAGCATATTATAGTAAGTCTGAAATCTATATACATCTTTTTCTTTTCTTACAATCCTTTTTTCTAAAAATTTCACCGTAGAAATAACCCCTGCAATTCCACCAACAATTACTCCTAAAACGCCAAATTTACACTGTTTCATTCTTCCTCACTCCTTAATCTATATGCTGTATCATAATTAATTTACCTGTTTTTTTATAGAGTTGAACGACAGAACTCCAATCTCCATAGTATGCATCGCTTATCATAATAGCTCTATTTAAATCACTTGTCTCATCAAATATCCCCCAACCTGCCTCTTTATAGTGTTGTACTATTTCAACGTATTTTTTCCACAACAATGGTCTCATAACCTTTATAGTATTCTCTAATAATGGATGCGGTCTCCATAACAAAGCTACTTTTTCCCTATGCTCACAAAAATACTTAAGCACTTGTTGTATTTTTTCAAGCATTTTATCACTTGTTTCTAAGAAAGGTGTAATGCTTGTATTGTAAAAAATAACACTTTTTTTCTTACCGCTTTTATTCCAAATAACCTTTTCCCATTCTGGTGGGATATTTATTTCTTCTTTTTTATTACTTGATACTTGATCTATTTTTGGAGACCCTATACCTTGTATTCTTTTATTCCAATAGCTATAAGCACCTTTTTTATTATTCATCTTGTCTAATAATACTTTAATATATATTTGTTTCATATTTTCTGATTGCACTATCACCTGATCTGCATTAATTACACCTGGAGATAAGCAAAAATGAGTTATTCTATCAATTGCTTCTATATTATCTTTTCCAAATTCCTCTAGCATGAAGTAAGGTACATAAACAAGTTTATTTGTAAATTGCTTTAAATTTTTTGAATAAAAAAACGGTAAAACACTCGTAACGATATTACATTCATCATATGGATTATGAATAAAAATTATATCTGGTCTAGATTCTTTAAAATCATATTCGTTATACTGTGTAATCGGAACATATTCTGGATATTGTTCGCCTTCATAGTGCATTTTTCCTAAAGAATTATCACCATTTTTATCAAAATACGGAATAGGAATTACATAAACATTATATTCTTGATCAGCACTGGCTGCTTTCCATATGCTTTCAAATGAATCCCACATACTTGCTTTATATGGTAAAAAAACCACTTCTTTCTTATCTTTAGGCAAATCATTATTTATAGCTTTTTTTATCTCATGAAGCAAATCTCCGATTTTTATCGATAATGCGTTATAACCATCGCTTTCATCTAAGTGTATACTAATTTGATATATAAGTTCACAGTATTCTTCCAATAACGTAATAATGTGTATATATTTTATACCAATATCTTCAATATAGTTTCCTAATACTATGGCAGTTTCTTGTGCTTGTGATAATACTTCTATCACCATTTCCTCATTATTTATATGCTCTTTATCTACATATGTTTTTACCTCTTCCAAAGACTGTACTATTGATAATAATTCACTTTTTCTATATCTCTTCATTATATTACCCCATCTATGATTAGTATATTTTACTCTTTCCTACATTATCAATATAAATTTTATTATTATCTACTTATATATAATCTAAACTCTATAAATTCTATACTAATTTTATCGTCATTATCATCAAAAAAATGATACTTATTGTTTTTTATGTCCCCAAAAATACATTTATAAACTATTATCAAAATATATTTCAGTATATCAACTATTTGTCGATATATATATTAAGGGTAGCTGTAAGCTCACAAATCTAAATTATAGGAGAATTGATATGTTTGATTATCTTGTAGTAGGGGCAGGATTATTTGGCTCTACATTTGCTCATGAAGCCAATAAACGTGGAAAAAAAGTATTAGTCATTGATAAGCGTTCAACTATCGCGGGAAATATCTTTACTGAAAATGTAGAAGATATCACTGTTCATAAATATGGTGCTCATATTTTTCACACTAATAATGCAAAAATATGGGATTATGTTAACACTTTTGCGAACTTTAACCGTTTTACCAATTCCCCCATAGCCAATTTCCATGGGGAAATTTACTCTCTTCCATTTAATATGTATACATTTAATAAAATGTGGGGAGTTGTCACCCCAAAAGAAGCAATAGAAAAAATCCGTGAGCAAACTAAAGCAGTTCAAATAACAACTCCTCGCAACTTAGAGGAGCAAGCAATATCATTAGTAGGTAAAGATATTTATCAAAAACTAGTAAAAGGATATACAGAAAAGCAATGGGGCAGACCTTGCACTGAATTACCTCCTTTCATTATCAAACGTTTGCCTGTAAGAATGAATTATGATAATAATTATTTTAATGCTCTATATCAAGGTATCCCAATAGGTGGATATACACAATTAGTCCAAAATATGCTTAAAAATATTCCACTAGAACTTAATGTAAACTATCTTGAGCATCGATCTCATTATGATCAACTTGCAAAAAAAGTTATTTATACTGGACCTATTGATGCATATTATAATTATAGTTTAGGAGCCTTAGAATATCGTTCAATAAAATTTGATACTGAAATTCTAGATATTGCTAATTATCAAGGAAATGCAGTTGTAAACTATACTGATAGTTCTACACCTTGGACTAGAATTATAGAACATAAATGGTTTGAATTTGGTTCTCAACCCAAAACAATTATTAGTAAAGAATATAGCCAAGAATGGCATCCTGGTAATGAACCTTATTACCCAATAAATGATAAAAAAAATAATGATTTATATCTCAAATACTACGAATTAGCACAGAAAGAAAAAAATATAGTCTTTGGTGGTCGTTTAGGAGAATATAAATATTATGATATGGATGCTACTATCTTAGCTGCTTTATCTCTTTGTGATAAAATCTTATAAAAGGTTCTACAATTTACTTTTAGGCCTACGTAAACGTCAATTCAAGCACACCTATAAAAAATACGCCACCGCTAGTATACTATTACTAGTCTTGTGGCGTATTAGTATTTT
>CAKVCL010000032.1 GCA_934725855.1 uncultured Cellulosilyticum sp.
AGCTTACTGGATAAGCTTGGTGGCTTAGATAGTTTAGCAGCTAAAGGAATTATAGCTAATAAGCAACTGTGGCTTACAAGGCAATATAATGTAAATCACATTAGGTCGTTATTAATTAAATATAGCAATACATTAGGGTAGGGGCTTAGGCTTCTACCCACTATTTTTTTGTTTAAAAATAAAAAAAGTGGGGATATTTTTTAGTATAGGAGATGATATCATGAGTATTGGAAGAGCAATTATTTTGGGATTGGGTGGATTTTTTAGTGGTGCTGGTATTATGGCTTTTATCATATTAGGCAGATTGTTTTATGGACTAAATAAGTATGAAAAAGCATTAAAAGAAGCAGCTAATAATGCAAACGAGGGTGAAAGCTAGAGGATTCTAGCTTTATTTTTTTGCTCAAATGCGAATTTGTTTTTAGATATAAATAGCTATATATTAAAATGTACGAAAGTGTACGAAAAGAATTGACACATATCAGAGAAAATGATACCATTTATATGGAAATGTCTTAAAGTGTACGAAAAAGGAGCGTAAGTTATGAAAGCAGAACTTGTAGAAAATCTAATTGTGGCTCATTGTAGTGGCAATGAACAGGAATTTATAAAGGCACTCGATATATTGACAAACGATGAAGAAAAAAAAGGTAATATGCCTACGGCATCTAGATTAAAAAGAGCTTATAAAGCAAAAAAAACTTCTGAGAACGCTTCAATGGATTTTTCAACAAGCTTATCTAATTTTTCTATGCAGTCATCGCAAAGTGCTGCGCCAAGAGATAAAGATAGTTTATTGGAATTATACGAAATAGTAAAACGAGATGTGTCATTGGACGATGTAATTCTTCCAAGCAATAAAAAGAAAATATTACAGCAAGTTATTTTAGAACAGAAGAATGCTGCTAATTTATTGAATCATAATATGACTCCTATAAATAGGGTCTTATTATGTGGCCCTCCAGGGTGTGGGAAAACTATGACAGCATATGCACTAGGGAATGAACTTAATTTGCCAATTGCGTATGTTCGTTTGGATGGATTAGTATCGTCATATCTAGGGCAAACAAGCACTAATCTAAGAAAAATATTTGATTCAATAAAAAATCAACGAGTTTTATTGTTTCTAGATGAATTTGATGCTATTGCAAAAAAACGCGATGATAGTAACGAATTAGGAGAACTAAAAAGAGTTGTAACCACACTTTTACAAAATTTTGATAATATGCCTTCAAATGTTTTTTTGATAGCTGCAACTAATCATGAACATTTATTAGATCCTGCTATATGGAGAAGATTTAATGTCACAATAACATTAGAATTGCCAAATGAGGAGCAACGACAGAAACTAATAGAAAAAGAGATTAAGAAATATAATGTAGATGCCAATATTGATGTGCAAGTTTTGGCGAAAGTTTCAGAAGGAATTAATGGTGCTCAAATAGAAGAGTTAATGGTAAGTGCAGCAAAAAAATACTTTGTAGATAAAAATCTTAAGACAGAAGATATTATGTCTATTTTAATCCAACAAAAGACAAAGTTTTCTGATAGTGGAGAAGACGCAATGAAAATTATTTGCGAAATGCTTGATAAGGGAGTTTCATTGAGAGCTGTGGCAAAAGCACTTGGGTTATCCCATAGTACATTAGATTATCAAGTAAAGAAATTCAGAGGGGAGATGCAATAGGAGATGAATGGGGAGAATAAATTACATTTATGGATACCAGAGGAAGAGATAGTAGATATACCTAAACATCCAACAGGTAGAAATAAAGATTATGATGTAGATTATTATACACATGGTGCTCTTTTATCTCAAAAATTACAGCATATTCTAGAAATTTTTCAAAAATTACAATCAAGTGATTCTTTGAGTAATGAAGATGTTATGACTTTTAAAGTAGTACTTCAGGATGGAGAGGACTTTTCAAATCGTAGAAAAATGGTGGAAGATGAGGGACTAAAAATTAATGCTGTTAAAGACAAAAATCATGCTATTGTATCTGCACGGAAAGATGTATTTAAAAATCTGCAAAATAGGATAGATAGATATAGGAAGCAAGGTACAGTTAAAAATTTTCAATATATAAATAGTTTTGAACCTTTTAGTGTGCTAGATAAACAATCTGATGCATTAATAAAATATTTTCAGGAAAATCAAGATAAATTATCAATAGATGTTCAAATGATGTTATTACCTAAAATGGAAGAAGAGATTCAAAATCGTGTAAAAAACAGGTTAATACAGAAGATAATTAGCAACCATGGGGAATTGCAGTGTGAACCTTATAAATTAACAGATGGGACTATGATTATTAGAGCAATGGTGTCAATGCAGAAATTCGATGAAATTGCTAACGATCAAGCTATTTATAGAATTGAAAAAACCACTTTTTTTCGCTCATTTGAACAAAGTCTAGTATCTTTATTTAATGAAGAATTTCAAGTATCGCCAGATATTGATATAAGTCAGCTTCCGACAGTAGTTGTATTGGATGATGGTGTTAAATTACCAACAAGTTTGTCATCACTGGTGCCAGTACATTGGAATGCAAGTGGATGCAAAAATATTTCTTTTTTTGGACAACATGGTACACCTGTAGCAAGTAGAGTTTTGTTTGAAAATTTAGGAATGCATATCAGAGATCTAACACCGAGGGCAAGGATAATAGATGCACATATTATAGATGCTGATAAAAATCCATCTAATCTTGTGATTCAAAGAATACGAGAAGCTGTTATGACTTTTTCATCTGTAGCCAAAATTTTCAACTTCTCTTATAATGCAGAGGATCCAATAGATGGAGATGAAATGAGTTTTTTAGGATGTGAATTAGATTTATTAAGTAGGGCGTATGGTGTAAAATTTATAATTTCTGCTGGAAATCATAAATTAGTTTTTGCGGAGGATAATTTGAAATCAATAGTGGAAGATGATGATACTCGAATTGCAGAGCCCGCAGATGCGATGCTAGGTATTACAGTAGGTGCAGTCGTTGGGCATACACATGTGGGGAGTGTAAGTAAAAAAAATGATATTGCTCCATATTCAAGAAGAGGAGCTGGTTTTGCAGGTTTTTATAAACCCGATTTGGTAGCATATGGTGCAACACAACTTAAAAATGGTGTTGTTCCTAGTGATACATATTCGTTATGTTTATCTGAAAAAGGATATTGTTGTTTAGCAGGAACAAGTTTTACAGCACCTACTGTAGCTGGAGACATGGCACAAATTTTGCCATATGTACCTAATAACGATATAAACTTAGCTCAGGCCCTACTATATAACGGGGCAGTTCCTCTGTATGATAAAACCAATATTACCCAAGAAGAGATTGAACTAGCTGGACATTTATATGGTCGAGGATTATCATCGCCACACAATAGTATGTATTCATCAGAGAATAAAGTATCATTTTTACATAGCGGAACTTTGAATCGGCTTACGAAAAAGAGAGTAAAATTTCATATTCCCACTGTTCTTGCTAAAGCAAAAGTAAAGCGTGGAGAGGATAAAGCTAAGGTAACAGTTACTTGTGTTACACAACCTCCTATTGATAGAACAAAAGGAAGTGAATACTTAGGCGCATATGTTACAACATCTATTCATCGTCTGAATGCAAATGGTAAAAATGTTGTAGATAATCCTAAGATTGCTGATAATCGCAACAAATGGGATACATGTTATCATTTTTCCAATAACTTTTCTAGCTTTTCGGAAGGTAGTTGGGAAATATGGTTGGAGTTATTTACTAGATGGGGTGTAGAAGATGATGAAGAGATACCATATGCACTGGTTATTACGGTTGAAGATTTAACTTATGCAGGGAATATGTATACAGAGATAATTAGAGAAACTGCTGGTAGATTTACACCTATTCAACCAGTTAGAGTTACAGTTCGATAGATAATGCATAGTAATGGAAAAAGTTTTCGCAAAAAGGCTATGGTTTGAACAATCTAGAAGCAAGATTTAGGATGTTACAGAGATAATAGATTAAGTATATAAAAAGTAAAATTTATATCAGGAGGGAAGTAGTATGAAAATAATAAATAAAAAACCAGGTTTTACGTAACCTGGCTACTTGCCAACAAAAAAGAAAACGGCAATTCTCTTATAATTCACAACAATGTGTGTGTCAGCACAGTATCAAATAATTTTTCAAATGTATTGTAACACTTTGTTAAAGAATTAGGCAAGTAGTTTCTTAAAAAGGGGGGAACTACATATGGCACAAAAATTTACAGGATATGTCTTTAGAACATCAATGACATTAAAAGACGGCACAAAGATTTATGCTAAGGACTATGGTAAAAAGGCATTTAAGATTCCATTAAATATTAGAAAAAAATAAGTTGATAAATAGAGATTGAGGTGATAACTATACAAACTGCTGACAATGTATAGCTATTACTTTAAAAAGGAGAAGTGATAATATGTTTAAAAGTATTTGTATTTTTGTATGGATTTTCTTTGCTGTAATGGGTGCTATTGGATGTATTGGTGGCACTATAGAAGATGTAAAAAATGGTATACACACAATTACAGAGGCATTTAAAGAAAATGTACCTAAATTACTAATTGCTGAAGTAGCAATAGCAGTAATTATGTTTGTTGGGTACTCATTAATTGTACGTAACTTTCGTTAGATAGTAGAATAAGAGTAGTAGTTTTAAATAGGGCTTGGTAGAAATATCAAGTCCTATTTTTGTATAATGGAATATATAGATAAATAACATTATAAACATATGTAAAAATAAATGTGAAAGGAGTTTAATATGATAAATAGTACATTTAAATCTAATTATATACAGGAAATTGAACAGGATAAAGCAGCAAACTTAAACTTTGCAAATAAAGAAAGTGAAGGTTATAGAGAAAATGCTGATGCAAATAGAAATTCTGCAAAAGAACTTGCGAAGAAAGCTGATGAATATGAAGCTAAAGGAGATATTCCAACGGCCAAACAACTAAACAAAGTGGCTACAAAGTTAAATATTGAATCAATAGAACTTAATCATAAAGAAGTTATTGCAGCAGATGAGAGTAAAGAGATGATTACTGATCCTAATGGAGTTAATCGTGACAAGGTGCTACACAGCCACAAAATAAATCTCCTTAATAGAACTGTATCTAGTTCTGGCTTTTCATTGATGTCTACCAAAGAGAATGAAGATATTACTAATATATTCAAACCTGGTAATAACAATAATCCTTATAATGCTGTAAGGTATGACAAGCTATCTGTATCAAAAGAACAAAGGAATAAATCAGAGAAAATAGCTGATAGTGTAGCTGAAAGTTGTGGAAAACTTAGAGAACGTTCTAAACAATCTCGAGATGATAATAAGATTACTATTGGTGGAATAATCATTGAAGTGAATATATAAATAGTAGTTTTAGATCATGGACCAGGTGCAGAGCTTGGTCTATTTTTTTCGCTTAAAAACATGGTTTGTTTAGGATGATTTAATTTAGGCTACACTCTAATAAAAAGGAGAGTGGTGTTTTATGTTGGATAAATTAGCAGCAGAACTAAAAAAAGGTTAGATGGTTGCAAGCTCTTTTTTACTTCAAGGATTTACATATAGCTTTAGAAAATTATTTTTTATACATATTACACAAAAAAGTGGAAACCACAATATCTTGCTTCCTCTTGATACCTCATGAGGTGTTAATGAGGTGCTTTTAGGGTAAATATTGTACTAATAATAATGCAATCAACTAAATTATGTTAAATATCGCCTCAAAATCACCTCATTGTTACCTCATTCATGCCTCAAAAGCGTGTTTTTGAGCAACTTAAAATATATATGTAAATATGCACAATAATTCAATAATATCAAAGGTTCATGGCACAGCAAAATCTGGACAGTCCAATGTCTGCCATTTGTCAGCAGAAGATAAGTTAAGATAAGATAAGTTAAGATAGGATATAAAATATATCCCTCATTTTTTGACTCATAAATCCTGATATCTTAATTGATATATTGAATTTGTCAGATGAAATTTGACTAATACAATATTGAAATGGAGGATAAGAAAATGACAATTAAAGAATTGTACATAACAAGAGTAGAAGGGGAAGAAATAGGGAATATAACCTATAGTGGCTTTATTAGTGAAACAAGAAATATAATAACCAAGTACAATAAAGACATTAATATAAGGGAAATCAATTCATTAATACAGGAAGTATCTGCAAAATACGATGAGTTGAGATATAACTCGTATAAAGAGGGCTTTAAAGAATATGCTTCTAAATATGTAAAAGTTGAAAAAAGGCTGCCAAAGGCAGGAGAGGCTATAAATATATTTTTTAGAAGTATTGATTACGTGCAAGATATTATTAGTAAGGATGACTATGAAAATTTAATCAGTATGTTTTTTAGCTTGGTAGACAACGATCAGGAAAAGTATTTTACAGCAGGAAAACAGGATGCAGAAAAACTTTTTAATGAATTAATGCGATAAGTAAAAAAAGATGCCTTAAAATTTGAGGCATCTTTTTATTGAAATATAGATAACAAGAACAAAACCAGTATAGCATTGCTCGATGCTCCATACAATGTCAAATAATAAATATTTGGTTAGTGAGTGAAAATTGATAGTGCTCTTTAGGTTAATGCTATTTGAATAAAAAATTTAAAAAAGTTGTTTACAACTTTCTTACAGAATGGTAAGATTTATTTGTTCAAACTTCAATGATGCGAGAATCAAATAATGTTATTCCAAAAAAGTAGTCCGTTTATCTGTTGTCGGACTACTTTTTTGCGTTAAAAAACGGGTATAGTCATATCTGAAAATAAATCAATAATAATATTGACCAAAAATATGTCTGTGGGTTCGATAAATACGTCCTGGTTAGTTTTCAGTGAATATCCTTACACTTATATACCTAAAACATTAAAACGCAAATAGAGGTAATCTGGGTTAAATTATGGCGTTTCATCCAATTTGACATTTGAAAGTTAATGTGCTAGACACGAAACTTATAATTCCTGCCGCATCTTCTACATAAGAGTACAATAGCCATATTAGAGCCATACAGAGCGTATATAAAGATTATATGCTATTACCTAAAATTCCTACGGATAAACACAATAAAACGTAAATAGAGGCAATTTAAGTTAAATTTGGGGTATATAAAGATAATGGACGTTATACTATTGATACAACATCAAAGGAATAGTATAAAAATTTCCTAAACAACAACTAAATGATTGACACCAGTAGCGGGTTTGTTAGAATGAATATATGAAATAAACATTACTACAAAATGCAGCAATCTATAATATTAGGCTGTTTTTTTATTAACCATTACTTACCGAGTGGTAATTTAAAGGAGGATTTGTATGAAAAAGAAAACAGATATTGTAAGAGAACTTGTATCAGCAGGAGAAAACAAAAAGGCACTTCAAATTGCTAAAGGGTTCAGACTTGGAATAAGTAAGGATGAATCAGTAGCAATGCAAAGAGCTTATGAGTGCATGGTTAATCCCAATTTCTATAGAGAAATTGGGAAGAACGTAGAGGAAGAGATTGAAAAAGGAATAGCAGTATTAAAAGCATTATATGCTTAGAACGTTTTGTTAAAAAATGGATATTGCATTTGGAGGGTTTGAACATGAAAAAGTCAATATTGTTAAATGGGATTGAATATAAATTGCCATTTACTGAAAATGGTAAATTACATTTCCCTGGGAAAAGCTATATGCTTTATAAAAGAATATGTGAAGTCGTAAAAGGAGAATACACATCCTACAGTGAAATGTTTAAAGATTTGAACATAGTTGACACTAAATATGGCGATGGAGCATATGAAAACATATATTTGAACATAAAGAAAGCAGAGGCATTGTTAGAACACACGAGTGAAATTTCAATGGATTTTTCTTATGAAGAAAAAGAGGGATGGGGAGTAATTGCTACAACAGAACATGAAGGAAACAAGCTGATTTTTAGCAATGAGTATAGGAATCATAAGCCATGCTTTTACAGATATAGCGAGAATTATAGTTGTTATGAGTATGAAGCGATTTAATTAATTTAGTCGAAACCAGGGTGAAAACCCTGAGTCCTACAGAATTGACCCACTGTAGCTGATGATGACAGGTCGAATTTATTTATACAATTTACTTACCATTTGGTAACAGAAAGGAGAATATATGAATCAAAAAATAACGTTAAAAGAACTGTTTGAGAAACTGCAACAACTATATAGCAACAAAGGCATAACATTGAGTATTAACACAGGAGAAACAGCGTGTACTCTTAAGGATGTTAAGGGTGTAAGCATTTGGGCATATGATAAGTCTAAAAGTAATGGTAGATTTATCAATTCTACAGATGAGTTAGAAAATCTAGGTGAACTAAGCATAGATGATACACCATTAAAAAGAGCTGAATCAATCATAGCTAAATTAAAGGGTAATGGCTTATCTAATGCAGAAATTATAAGCCGAATTGAAAAGCTAGATGCTTAAATTTAATGGCAATATTTTAGTGTCTCTTTAAAGGTGAATCACTTATGATGTGCCTTTAAAGGGGCAAAGATGTATATAGAATAAACTTTATAAGGAGACGGATGAACATGGCAAAAATTCAACCTGTAAGACAACTTGACTATGAATCAGGTGAAAAAATATTTGACTATGACTCTATTGCTGAGGCTGCCGAGGACAATTATTTGGACAGGGATGAATTGTCAAAAGCATTAAGGCTATTTGATGGGTATATACATAAAAGAGAACTCAGGTTTATGTATATCAACAAAGAGAATGAAAAGGAGAAAAAGCATATTGACGGATTAATTGTTAAGCAACAATGGGCAGACCTTATTGTTGATGGAGTAAAAACAATGGAAGTAAGAGGAAGGCAGAGCTTACGAGTTAATGAGCGTATAGCAATAGTTGTAAGTGGTACAAACCTCATTATAGGATATGTTACCCTAGTACAAGGAATAGAACTAACTAAAGAAATGTTTGAGAGCAGACGAAACGAGCATATGATTGATTTGTCTTATGATGAAATGAGAATACGATACGGATATAAAAAACTGTATGGTTGGGTGATGGAAGATGCTGTTAGACTTGAAAAGCCAATAATTTGTGAGAACAGAAAGCAAGGGCAGGTTATTTGGATTGTAAATGCGATTGAGGAGGAAACAAAATGAGTTGTAAGTGTGCTAAACCTACAGATGAATGGCATGGTTGGGAATGTGAGGTAACAGGAGGGGCATGTATGTTTTACATGCCTGCCTCTAAAAAATGTGCTGAAATATATGGTGAGGGACCAGATGCCTATCCTGATGAAAAATGTGAGAATTGCAAAGGCTTTAAAATGATGGATGGTAAAAGATTGTGCGTTTCTACATGGGGAAGAAGCCGTTTTGAACAAACATTAGATGATGGAACAGCTATAATTGATGAGGACACAATCTGTTGTGGAGGGTTTGAGAAAAATGAATGAGTATGAAAAGCTAAAGAAAGCCATGAAACAGTATGAGGAAGCTAATACGGAATTGTTAGAAAAAGCAAAACAAAGTAATGATATGCAAGAAGTCAAAAAAAGGGAAAGAAGAATTGCTGCTATATTGGAATGTAAAGAAATAATGGCAGCATCAAAATAAGGAGATTGTATGCAAAAGATTGTTTTAGCTGTGCTTAATAAGTCTAGTGAAAGTATGAATGGAAGGTCATTTCAAAAGTACAGAGTAAAAATGTACGAAGATATGAAATCATACATCACAGATTTATTCGTGGATTCAGATAGCAATATAGCTCCAGGTGATGTGCTAGAAGATATGACTGTTATAGGGCATATGAACAAAAGTGAATTAGACGTACTACCATATGAGAAAATGCCAGTAATAAACTATAAAAGCTATATGAGCGAAGAAAAGCCACGCAACATTGTTGAAAACACTAAGGTAAGAAAAAAGGACGAGCAATTAACGCTTTTTCGAATGATAGGGTGTGATGTATGACAATACATATTAAAATGAGTTTTAGTCAGACGAAAAATGCTGTGACTTGTAAATTAAGGATTGATGGAAAGTTTTTTATTTGCACGAAAAGAATACAGCCACAGGCAGATAGAATAAGTAGCCTAAAAAGAGCAAAGCAGCTTGCATACTTGGGAGCTATGATTAAAGTGCATGGATATGTATGCGAAAGGAAAATATGAGCAGAAAAATCAAGAAGAAATAATTGAAGGTGGTGTAAATAATGCTTAATGTAGACATGAATGTGGATAGTGCGAAATTAAGAAAATTAATAAAACTAGATATTCAGAAGTTTGGAAGCGAATACATGATAACGCTTGCTATTGAAGAATGTTCCGAATTAATTAAGGAAATATGCAAAGCAATGAGGGGAAATGCAGATCTAAATCATATAGCAGAAGAAGCAGCAGATGTACTTATTACAATGGAGGAAATAGGTGAATTACGAGAAATTAAGTATGCAAAGCCTACAATATCCTACAGAGGGGAATTTGATGTTATTTCTACTTTAGCGGCTACAGCTAATTATTTGGCAAAAGATGAACTAAAAGATAAAGACGTAATAAATACGATAACTGCTGCAAAATTTATTGTAGATAAATTAGGATTACAGAACTGCGTAAATAAATGGATTGTTAGTAAGATAAATAGGCTAGAAAATACCATACTCTAATAGTATAATATCTGTTAGTACAAAGTTTGATTGACACGCTATATGCGTTTCAATATAGCATTGCCAATGTGTTTTTATCGTCATGAACAAGGCTAAGAAATAAAAAAGCACGTTGCACTGATTATTTGTTACAAAAATTCTAGTGATGGGTAAAATTATTTATCGTGTGCATGGAGGCTATTACAGGCCTCCAATTTATTTTGGGGAGGCAGATATTATGAAAACAGGCTCAGAAGTATTACAAGAAAAGCTAAATGAATTAAAGATTAGTCAAAGTAAATTAGCTGAAATGTTAGGATGTACAAAGCAGAACGTTAATATGAAATTTAAACGAGATAGTTTCACTTTTACGGAGTTTAGTAATATCATGGATATGCTTGGTTATGAAATAGAAATAACAAAAAATAAAGAAAATCTGAATTAATAGCGTGTACCGTCATGCTATTTTTTTATGTTGTTGTTTTAGAAAAAATTACTTATGACATAAAAATGATGTAATCACACGTAAGTTATATGAGGATTTTAGAGATGGAGCCAATTATTTATTGCTAGAATAAAAAACGCAATCTAAGCCATTCTGGAGCATATCAGACAAACATAAAGAATATTAGAAAAAAATATGCTTTAGTCAAGTATTTATTTGACATCAGTAGTGGGTCTGCTAGAATGTATTTATGAAATAAACATTTTATAAATAATGTGGCACTCATGATGATTTGCTACTTTTTTATTACACTAGACTTACCAATTGGAAAGTGACAATCGATAGGATAGTTGGAAACTTAAAAGGAATATTATGGGAGGAAAGTAAATGAGCAAAGTATTATTTTTTGAAGGGGCAGGAATGGAAGGAACACAGCGAAATGACGTAGAGAATTGCAGAATTAGAACGGCTTTTACAAATGACTTAGGGCAAAAGATTTATTTAGAGTTAGGAAGTGGGGCAGGGAAGAATGAAGGTAAATTATACGTTGATTTTTGCCACTACATAACGCCAGACAAAGATGATTGTAATGAAAGTGTTATTAAAATAGTAGAAAGAAATGGTTTAGATTTTAGCTATACGAAAAAAGATATTTTAGACCTTGTAAACCAATATTTAAACTGTAGTTTTGACGAGACTAAAATTTTAAATATGTTTAGTGGATACTATGTGCATGATAAGACAGAGAACGGCTGCAATAAGTATTATTTGATGGATGACTATAAGGATATACCTGAAAGAACAGCAGAAAGAGAACGAATATATAATGAAGTGGCTAAAGAATACTTTGAAAGTATCTACCAAAAGCACGTTAAAGCTAATCCAGGAGCAGCTAGATTGGTTTCAAAATATTGTACATGGGGTATTGTTTGCATGGATGATAAAACAATGACTCTTAGAAGCCACACATATGAACAGTTAATTGATGATGAAGAACGAGTAAAAGTATTTGATGTTATATATTAGTCGAAACTCAGGGTAAAAGTCCTGAGTTCTACGGAGATAGCCTACCGTAGCTGATGATGACAGGCTAAGAAAGGATTAATACATATATGGTATATAGAATCGTTGGAAGTACAGAAATTAAGATACGCGTTAAATATCTTGGAGAGGAAAGCGGATATAAGCAACTATTTAGGGAAGTAGGGAGGGGACAAGCCAGGGCAAGATTATTTGTGAGATATAAAAATGCTGAATGGTATTTTGCTACAAAAAATTATGAAGCTGACATATTGGTTCCTGAAAATGTGACGTTGCAGGTAATGAATAGAGAGGGAAAGGTATTGTTTGAGGAGAAGAACGGCAATGTAGAGCCTGAGTTTGAGTTTACCTCAGTGATGGCTAAACATAAAGCAGAAGAAATTGCAGAGCAATACAACCTTGTTTCATCTGATACATGGAAAGAATCTCTTTGCTTAGACATGAAAGCACATAATTACAATGGTTATACTGATAATTGGTTGTTTTTTGAAACAAGCAAGTTAAGAGGCATAACAATTGATAGATTTGAATATCTTGGTGAAAAATTTGTGGTTGAGAAAAGAACGATGAAACATAAGATTTGTGGTCGTATGTGGGTTGAATATCTTATTATTAACACTAGCAGGCAGTATACTGAGGCGATTTGTGGATATGATTACAGTGAGAAAGTTGAATTAAAAGCTACTAATCAATAATGCAAAATTTTTAATAAATAAATCTTACCTTTGACAACTATTCGATTGACACCAGTTACCAGTCTGTTAGAATGATGATATAAGAAATAACAAATAACAGGAGAATTTAAGTATGAAAAGATCAGAGATATGGTTGTTGAGGGATTAGAAAAAGCAGGGTTAGTTTTTGGTAAACATTATGATGAGGATACGATTGAATTTACAGTAGAGAAAATCGAAAACGAGTCTGAGGCATGGAAAACAATAGATTTAGTTGTTGAGCATTTAATAGAACAATGGAATGATAGTTGCAAACTTGATGAAGAAATTCAATAGTCGAAACCAGGGCGAGAGCCCTGAGTCCTACGGAACTTGCCCACCGTAGCTGATGATGATAGGCTGATTTTTTATTAACCAAGACTTACCAAACGGTAACAAGAAAGGAAGATAGCATGAACAATTTAAAAAATAAAGTTGTAAAAGCATACGCAGAGAAGAAAATTGAAGATGTTCCAGTAAAGATTGAGGGAGTCAAATCAGATAGTATTGATGACGTAAGAATTGATATTGATGGCTCATGGTACGAGATAAGCAATTGTTATGGAGTTGTTGAAAGTGGCAGTTGCCAGGCTGATGCAGATCCTAATGAAATTCTTTCAAAATGGTTGGAAACTCATACCGTATGCGAAAAGTATTTTAACAAAGCAGTCTTTAGCTTAGAAAATGAGGAGTACAGACAACTTCAATTTGTTAAGCAAAGCAACGGTACATATTGGATGCAAGTGTATGATGATAGATACAAATTTATTAGTGAACTTAATACAGGTTGCCAATATGAGCATGAACTTAAAGATTACATTGAGTTAAATGGTAGTTTTAGAGTTGTTAAGGGGTTAAGCGTAGGAATACTTGAAAGTAAACATATAGGTAATTGCAGTAATAAGGGTATAAGCACTATGAACAGAAGCCTAATTTTGGAATTAGATGATTGCAAAGTGTTTGAGGCACAATTTTTAACAGAAGTAATCACACTTGAAACTAAAGTGGTTCTAGGAAAAGAATATCAATATTGCAAGCCAGCTTATAGGAGAAAATTAAGTCACATGGCAGGTGGCACATTTGTATATACATCTGATTCACGTTTTCCTGCTGATTATCCATTAAGTTTGCATGATAGAGTTGAATGAAACTAGAGTCTAGGGAGTGCCATTAGTGCATTTCCCACTTAAAAATATTAGTAAATAAATGCTATAGAACAAATAACTTTTTTAAATCGTAGGTGGTGAATTTGAAAGCTTGGATAAGAATTATGGATGACATGTATGTAATGAATGACATGGACCGTAAATGGATGTTATCTCATCCAGATAAAGCAAAGAGGATATTAGAAGAAAAGCTTATTGAGGATGGATTAGCATTTGAAAGTGTTATAGAAACAAACATAGAGTACTGTGGTAAAGGCATTAAATCATTTAAGGAACTTTTTGATTTAGATATTAGTGGATTTGAAGCTAAAGTATTGAGAGGGAAATCGAAAGAAAAGGACCAGATTGGAATTGAGGACATTATAAAGTTTAGACCAAGGGTAATAAGAAAAAAATAAGAATTTGTGTGAGGGGGATGAATAGCTTGTACCAATATGGATATTGCGAAATAGTTTTAGAAGATTACTTGAAAAAAAATAACATTAGTAAGAATAGCCTTGCAAAAAAAGCAGAGCTACAAAGAACACAGCTCAATGCTTATTGCAAAAATAAAGTTAAATGTCCAAGTGCTGATGTATTAGCTAGAATATGCTGGGCACTAAATTGTGAAGTTGGAGATATAGTTCACTATATAAAACCTACAAGGGTATAATTAAAATCCAAAATTGTGAGGTGAGAGCGTGAACCTATTAATTTTTATATTTGTAATGACTGTAATGGTAGCTTACTTGGTTTGGCTTATGTGGCAAATGGATAAATAAAATTAGAGTTTGTGAGGTGATAAAAATGTTAATGGCAGCTAAAGAAGCTAAAGAAAAGGCAAAGAGTTGTATCTCAGAAGAAACAAATATACAACTTTTAGAAGCTGAGAAAAGCATAAATGAAGGCGTTGCTGATGGGAAAGAGTTTTGCTATTGCTATAAGTATTTGGGAAAGCAAGCAATTAGTAAGCTAGAAGAATTAGGTTATCGTGTTCAGAACTTATCTGATCAAAGAGATGGAACAATGTTTAAGATTAGTTGGTAAACAAATCTGATTTTGTTGGAGGAATATGATAGATATTAAATTTAGAGCATGGTTTGAAGAAGAAAACAGAATGATTGAATGGGAGCAATTACATTTAGAGAATGATGATTGCGGACTTATTGTATGGATAGGTGAAGATGGAAATAATTTCGGAACAGCTAGTGCTTATCCAATAGATGATTTTAAAGTAATGCAGTATACAGGTTTGGAGGATAAGAATGGTAAGGAAGTATTTGAGGGAGATATTGTAAAATATGATAGTGTAAGAACGGAACGGATATCATTTGATAATGCTCAATTTACGAGTGGAAATGATAGAGGCAGCACTCATTTTTCAAAGGGATTGGCTGACATTTGTGAGATTATCGGGAACATTTATGAGAATCCAGAATTACTACATAAACAAAACTAATTTTATTCAAGGCAGATGATGTTTGAAAAGAATAAACAAATGGTATACAGCTTACACAAGTAGTGGCAGCTGTATACTTTTTTGAATTATCCTAGACAGTGAGAAGAATTGAGATATAATGAGTAAAAACAAGATAATATGAGATAAAAAAAGGAGAAATGAGAAATTGGATAAGCTAGATTATGCAGTTCTTAATGTGCTTAACGAGCAAGAGGCAAATAGTAAATTAAAGGCTATTTCTATCGCAGATATTTTGGAAGAATTAAGCGTTAATGAAAAGACACTAGCAAGAAGAATTAAGGCAATTAATGAGCAGGGGTACATTGAGCAAGGATTGAAAGTTGGGAAAGCATATACATATTACATCACTGAGAGTGGTAAGAACATATTAGAGGAGGCATTGAAATGAAAAAAGAAATAGGAATTATTGCAGTAGGACAAGCAGCAGGCAATATAGGACTTAAATTGCAAGAAAAAGGGTATAACGTGTTATTTATAAACGCATCAGATGAAGATTTGGAAACACTTAAACAAGCAAAATTCAAATACCATATACCAGGTGGAGAGGGATGCAATAAGAATCGTAATAAAGCCAAGGAATTGACGGTTGAAAATTTTGATGGCATTTATGGCGAGATTGAGAGCAAGATAAAAGAAAGTTTCATCTATGTGATGTTTAGTGCAGGCGGAGGAACAGGGTCAGGTTCTTCACCGATGCTTATAGATTTACTTATACAAGAGTGCAATAAAAAAGTCGGAGCCATTACAATAATACCTGCTGAAAGCGAACCACTTAAGACTCATATAAATGCATATGAATGTATGCAAGAGTTGGCGGATATTGATGGAATATGCAGCACAATTGTACTGGATAACAACGTGTGTGAAAATAAGCTATCCATTAATAAGGACTTTGTAGAAGCATTTGACTTAATGATGGATATGCCTAGTCATAGGGATGTTAGAGGAAATATAGATAAAGCTGAACTTAAAGAGATACTTGAAACTAGAGGTATGCTAACAATAACAAGCACAGATAAAAAAGATAATGTAGTAGCTGCTTTGCTTGAATCGTTTAAAAGCAACATATATGCACCTTTTGAGGGAGATAAAGTAATTAAATATGTAGGAATAGTATCATCCAAGCAAATTGAGATGCAGGAAATAGAAAAGGAAGTCGGGAACTACTTAGACGTGTTTACAGGCTATGATAATGGACCAACTGTTTGTGTACTATCAGGACTAAGTTTACCGTTTAAACGATTAGAGGGCATAAAAGATAAGGTACTTAATTCACAGGATACAGTAAAGAGGAACTTAAAGGCTACAATGGAAAACAAGTTAAAGGATAACATTAACTTTTTAGACGATGACAGTTTAATAAAGAACACATCCAATAAGAAAGCTAATAATGCTAAAAATGATATATTTGCTAAGTACCGTAAAGCTAAATAATAGATGAGAAAATAAAAGTCGCTGCAATCTTAACTAAGATTTTAGCGACTTTTATTTGTATGGTTAAAATCCGTTTGACTCTAGTAGTGGGTCTGTTAGAATGTACTGGAAGTACAAAATGAATTGCCAATAATTAAGAATGGTGGTGATGTAAAACTGAATAATGTAAATTATTGGTTTTGTTGAAGAATGGACAGGTGATGTAAAAATGATGTTTAGTGATAGGCTACATAAGTTAATGTATGAAAAAGATATTACTCAAATCGAATTGTCGATAATGGCAGATACAACAGAAGCAACAATTTCACGCTATCTAAGTAAGCAGAGAGTGCTAGAAGAAAATAAGACGGTTATGATATTATGCAATATAGCAAAAGCATTAAATGTGACTGTAGACAGTTTGCTAGGAATAGAAAAGGCAGAGCTAAAAACAGCAAACGCAGATGCAAGATTATTGGACTGCTATAACAAAGCTAGTGATAAAGAGAAAAAAGCTATCTGGTATATTCTTGAGGAATACAGTAAAGTTGACGTTGACTAAAAGCATACGCTTGACATATAATATAAATGGATAAGAGTAAGAGGCATCTACAATGTGTGGATGCTTTTTTTATTTAAAAGGAGAAGATAGAAAAAATGAGAAAAGAGATAGAGATAAGCACATCAGAGGCAAAAAGACAGGTGGAGATAATAAAAGTTTTAAGGCATAGAGTTGAGAATATGGAAAAATCTGTGGGTAGGAAATTATGCTACGCAATAGTAACCTTTGGATGTCAAATGAATGCGAGAGATTCTGAGAAAATTAAAGGAATGCTAGAAGAGATTGGGTATACGCAAACGGAAAATGAAGATGAAGCGGATTTCATTCTTTATAATACCTGTTGTGTGCGTGAAAATGCCGAACTTAAAATTTATGGACGTCTTGGCGCACTAAAAGGCAAGAAAAGACATAACCCTAATTTAATAGTCGCATTATGTGGTTGTATGATGCAACAAGATGTGGTATTAGATACTTTAAAGAAAAATTATAACTTTGTGGATATCATTTTTGGAACCTATAATATTTACAAATTACCTGAACTTTTACAAACCCGTTTAGAAACAGGAGAAAATATTATTGATATTTGGGATTCTTATAAAGATATTGTAGAAGATTTACCAGATGCCAGAAAATTTGACTTTAAAGCCTGCGTCAATATTATGTATGGCTGCAATAACTTCTGTACGTATTGCATTGTTCCTTATGTAAGAGGAAGAGAACGTAGCCGTGAAGTAGCGGATATTATCCATGAAATCAAAAATCTTGTAGCAGATGGTGTCACAGAAATTATGCTTCTTGGTCAAAATGTCAATTCATATGGTAAGAATTTAAATGAGCCCGTAACATTTGCAGCTTTATTACAACAAATTTGTGAAGTTGAAGGCCTTAAGCGTGTTCGTTTTATGACCTCACATCCAAAGGATTTAAGTGATGAACTGATTGAAGTAATGGCTAAAAATGATAAGATTTGCAAGAGTTTGCATCTACCTGTTCAATCTGGAAGCAGTGAAATTTTAAAGAAAATGAATCGTCATTACACAAAAGAAAGCTATTTAGAACTGGTACGTAAGATTAAAGCTGCTATGCCAGATATTGCCTTAACAACGGATATTATTGTGGGCTTCCCCGGTGAAACGGAAGCAGATTTTGAAGATACGATGGCTGTTGTTAGGGAAGTGGGCTATACAAGTGCCTTTACTTTCATTTATTCTAAACGTACAGGCACACCAGCTGCTACTATGGAGAGTCAAGTGCCAGAAGAAGTAACAAAAGCACGTTTTAATCGTTTGTTAGAGCTGGTCAATGAAAAAGCAGCCGCAGCATTAGGCACTTATGTTGGACAAACAGTAGAAGTACTTGTTGAAGAAGTGAGTAAAAATAATCATGACATTTTAAGTGGTCGTACCGATACGGGGATCTTAGTCAATTTACCAGCTTCTAAAGACTTATTAGGACAATATGTGATGGTGAATATTACAGGAAATAAATCTCATTATTTAATTGGAGAGTTGGCGAGATAAATGATCAAAGATAAAGTAACCCCGATGATGGCACAATATTTGACCATCAAAGAAGCAAATCCAGATTGTATTTTGTTTTTTAGATTAGGTGACTTTTATGAGATGTTTTTTGAAGATGCAAAAACCTGTTCAAGAGAATTAGAGATTACCTTGACGGGTAAAGATTGTGGTTTAGAAGAAAGGGCCCCCATGTGTGGGGTTCCTTTTCATGCAGCGGATAATTACATTGCCCGTTTGGTAGAAAAAGGTTATAAAGTCGCTGTCTGTGAACAGGTGGAAGACCCTAAAGCGGCTAAAGGACTGGTTAAGCGTGACATTGTACGTATTGTTACCCCAGGAACTATTTTAGAGGGGGGCACCGTTAAGGAAGGCAAAAATAATTATATTGGAAGCATCGTAAAAAATGGGCTAACATACGGCTTAAGTATTTGTGATGTGACGACAGGAGAGTGGCTCGCCACTTCTATTTCAGGAGAGCAGAGTAAACGTAAGCTTTTAGATGAACTGGCTAAATTTGCACCTGTTGAATGTTTACTTCAGCAATCCGTTTATGAAGATGAAGCAATTGTAAGCTTTTTAAAAGAGCGCTTACATTGCCTAACAGAAGCCATAGAGCCTTCTACTTTAGACCCTATTTTAGGGGAGCAGCTTTTACTGAAGCATTTTCACCTTATGAATTTAGGTGGGATGGGACTAGCAAGTGGTGCGGAGGATACCCTAGCTACAGCGAGCCTGCTTGCTTATTTGCAAGAAACCCAAAAAACAGATTTATCCCATTTAATGCATGTCACTTTATATAATGTGGATGCTTATATGCTTCTAGATATTGCCACAAGAAGAAATTTGGAACTGACTGAAACGCTTCGTGAAAAAAGAAGGAAAGGCTCTCTTCTTTGGGTGCTAGACCATACGAAAACGGCTATGGGCTCACGTTATATTCGAAAATGTATTGAGCAGCCGCTGATTCATGTGGAAGAGATTCATGCGAGATTAGATGCTACAGAAGAACTCAAAAATGACCCACTTACCCGTGCAGACTTAATGGATGCACTAAATGACATTTATGATATTGAGCGATTAATGAGTAAAGTATCTTATGGCACATGTAATGCAAAAGATTTGATTGCCTTAAAGCAATCCTTAAAAATGCTGCCATCTATTAAAGCATTACTAGAGCCGATGCAAAGTAGTGGGTTAGTGGCGCTTTATGAGCAAATGGATGAAATGAAAGACATTTATAGCTTAATTGAAGCTGCTATAGAGGAGGATGCCCCTCTATCCGTTAGAGAAGGTAAACTCATTCGCCAAGGTTATCATGAAACGGTAGATCACTTAAGACAAGTAAAAGACAAAGGGGCTTCTTGGCTGATGGAAATCGAAGCTAAGGAACGCGAAAAAACGGGTATTAAAAATCTTAAAATTAAATATAACAAAGTGTTTGGCTATTTTCTTGAAGTGACCCAGTCATATAAAGATTTGGTGCCAGATTATTTTATTCGTAAGCAAACGCTAGCTAATTGTGAACGCTATATTACCGAAGAACTCAAAAAAGTGGAAGATGAAGTACTTGGTGCGGATGAAAAGCTCAATAATTTAGAGTATCAACTTTTTACCGAAGTTCGAGAAAAAGTCTTAGGGCAAATGCATCGGTTACTAGACGTTTCTCATCAAATTGCTATTTTAGATATGTTTTGTTCTTTTGCAGATGTGGCAGATGTTTATCAATATGTGAAGCCGATTGTGACCAAGTCTTATGATATTGAAATTAAAGAGGGGCGTCATCCGGTTGTTGAGAAGATGTTAGGCGGTCAAAGTTTTATTGCCAATGACGTGTACCTAGATGAAAAAGCGGCACAAATGATGCTTCTGACAGGACCGAATATGGCAGGAAAATCCACTTATATGAGGCAAGTGGCCTTAATTGTGTTAATGGCACAAATTGGTTCATTTGTTCCAGCCGAATATGCTAAAATTGGAGCAGTTGACCGCATCTTTACAAGAGTCGGAGCATCCGATGATTTGGCTTCAGGGCAAAGTACTTTTATGGTGGAGATGATGGAAGTGGCGAATATTTTACATCACGCAACGCCAAAAAGTTTATTAATCCTAGATGAAATTGGACGTGGGACAAGTACCTTAGATGGTCTCAGTATTGCTTGGTCCATTATTGAGCATATTACAGACTCTCTTCATGCTAAAACTTTATTTGCCACCCATTATCATGAATTAACCGTTTTAGAAGAAACCATTTCGGTGCTTAAAAATTATTGTGTGGCAGTTAAAGAAGTGGGTGAAGATATTATCTTTCTTCATAAGATTGTGCCTGGTAGTGTGGATCACAGTTATGGCATTCAAGTGGCCAAATTAGCAGGCTTACCGAGTGAGGTATTAGAACGTGCTAAAGCCATCTTACAGTCATTAGATGCCAAAGAGCAAAAGGGAGTAATTAAAGAAGGAGAAGCAAACCATGAGGCAAGTGAAATAAGGCATGAGCTTGTCGCAGAACCTGTAGAAACCCCTAATCCAATCATAGAAGAAATAGAAGAAAGTCATCCTAAGAAAAGGAAGGCGGCTCATAAGGAAGAGGCCTTTAATCAGCTGAATTTATTTGGAAATCCACAAGATGATGAGGTCATTCAAATCCTTAAAGAGGTAGATGTGATGCATACCACACCATTTGAAGCCTTAGAACTCCTTTATAAACTTCAAAAGAAAGTCAGATAGTGAGATGGAGGATGATACATGCATCAAATTAAAATTTTAGATACGCATACCATTAATAAAATTGCAGCAGGAGAAGTGGTGGAAAGACCTTCTTCGGTGGTCAAAGAGTTAGTTGAAAACAGTATAGACGCTAAGGCAAGTTCCATTACAGTTGAAATTAAAAATGGCGGGATTGATTTAATACGTGTGACAGATAACGGGATAGGTATTCCAAAAGACCAGGTTGAAATTGCTTTTTTGAGACATGCAACGAGTAAAATTACGCAAGCGGAAGATTTATATGAAGTAACCAGTCTAGGGTTTAGAGGAGAAGCCCTAGCTAGTATTGCAGCTGTTTCTCATGTAGAGCTCCTTACTAAAGAAAAGGAAGCCCTAACAGGAAAACGTATTACCGTAAGTGGTGGTAAAATCAATGAAGCAGATGAAGTAGCATGTCCGAATGGCACCACTTTTATGATGAGACATTTATTTTATAATGTCCCTGCAAGAAAAGCTTTTTTAAATAGCACGAGTTCTGAAGCGGCTAAAATATCTGACTATATGTATAAGTTGGCTTTAGCACACCCTGAAATTTCCTTTAAGTATATTCAAAATACGAAAGTGGTTTTTACGACATCAGGGGATCACGAACTAAAGCATTGCATATTAAATATTTATGGAAAGGAATATGCGAAAAACACCTTTCCGTGCTACTATAAGAGTCATGATATCGAATGTGTGGGATTAATAGGAGCACCCACTTTAAATCGAAGCAATCGAAATTATGAGCATTTCTTTATTAATGGGCGTTATATTAAAAGCAGCATTCTTCAAAGTGCCGTAGAAAATGCTTATAAGACTTTAGCCATGGTGGGTAAATTTCCATTTGTAGTGTTGCATTTAAAGATGGATCCTTCTTTAGTAGATGTCAACGTTCATCCTACCAAATTACAAGTGCGTTTTAAAAATGTAGAATTAATCGACCGAGTGGTTTATGAAGCTGTGTCAAACGCATTAAAACAACAATATCTTGTGCCAAGTGTGGATCTGGATAAACCAAGAGGGGATATAAAAACTAGCCATGTCATTGAAAAAGAACAACTTAGTCAAGAGACGTTCTTTGTGCCAAGAAAAGAAGACAATGAATTAACACCCGAAAGCTTATTAAGTGGGGTTCATGCCAAACATGAGCTTCCCCCAACGAATCCTTATAAACCATCTAGTCAAACCGTTGAACGTTTATTTGGCTTGTTACCTACTAAAGAAGCTGTCCTTGAAAAAAATGCTCACTATTCGACGAACTATGAAAGTAGTGACTCCCAAAAGAGCCAAAATGACTTTCAAAATGCAACCAATCAGCCAGAGGCTTGTCAAGTGACAAATGCTCAAACTGAAAAAGAAACGTCTAAAGCTTTAGCCAAGACAATAGAAAATTATTATGAAAAAGAACAACATCATCAAGAAAAGATCATGGAAACCCAGATACAACAAGAGATAAATGAGCTCAGTGCATTAAAACAAGGCGAAACTGTAACGCCATTACCTTATCAGATTATTGGTCAATGCTTCCGAACATATTGGCTCATTCAATATGGTGAAAAGATGTTTATTATCGATCAACATGCTGCGCATGAACGCATTTTATATGAACGCTTTATGGCTTACTTTAAGGAAGGGCAGGTCGCTACTCAGTTATTACTGATGCCAGAAACCATTCATATCACAGAAGTTGAGAAAGTTTTATTAGAAGAAAATAGTGAACTATTCACAAAGTTAGGGTTCGGATATGAAAGCTTTGGGGAGCAGGATATCGTTATTCGAGAGGTTCCCTATATCATGAATGAACCTCTTAGTCCAAATGTTTTTAAGGAAGTACTAGATGAGTTAAGTGAAGGAAAAGTAAACAATCTAGCAGATGTAAAGGCAGAAAATATTATCCGCTTGTCTTGTAGAAGTGCGATAAAAGGGCATGATCGATTATCAGAAGCTGAATGTCACGAACTGATTCATGCGTTATTAGCACTGGATAATCCTTTTACTTGTCCACATGGTAGACCCACTTTGGTTTCACTCACACAAGCAGACATTGAAAAGATGTTTAAAAGAATCGTTTAACGTGAAAAATCAGAGAAGAAATTTAAGTAAGGGAGGAGAAGATAATGAAAAGACCTTTAATTTTAATTGCTGGGCCTACTGCTTCAGGCAAAACCAAAACCAGTGTGCTTTTAGCTAAAGCCATAGGTGGCGAAATCATTTCAGTAGATTCTATGCAAATTTATCAAGGAATGGATATTGGAACGGCAAAGGTTAAGCCAGAAGAGATGGAAGGTATCCCTCACTATATGATTAATGAATGGCCAGCCGACTTTCCTTGCAATGTAGCAACTTTTAAGGAAAGAGTGGCTCATTATATACAAGGTATTTATCAAAAAGGAAAAATCCCTATTCTAGTAGGAGGAACAGGATTTTATATCAACGCCATTTTATATGACACGCAATTTAAAGAAACTGATGCGGATGAGGACTATCGAAATAAACTTTGGGCTTTGGCAAAAGAACATGGCGCTACTTTTTTACATGAAAAATTAAAAGCAGTGGATCCCGAAAGTGCAGAGGCTATTCATCCCAATAATATTAAGCGCGTAATACGTGCATTAGAATATTACAAAGAAACGGGCATGCCTATTTCAAAACATAATCAAGCCGAAAAAGAAAAAAGAATAGAAGCAGAATCACCCTATGATTTTACGTTTTTTGTTTTAGATATGGAACGTAGCCTTTTATATGAGCGTATCAATACACGTATTGATCAAATGTTAGAAGAAGGCCTAGTAGAAGAGGTACGTTTTTTTTATGACGCAGGTCTAAATGAAGCATTATCTTCTATGAAAGCTATTGGATATAAAGAATTTTTCCCCTATTTTAAAGGAGAAATGTCACTTGATGTTTGCGTAGAAAAACTTAAACAGAATACAAGAAACTATGCCAAACGTCAGCTGACTTGGTTTAGACATCAAACACAACCTACCTTTATAGAAGTTGACCAATTAGAGTTTGACGCAGACCGCATCGTTAACAGTATGTTACAAGTTTTAAAATATCAAAAATAACTTTTTTCAAACTTTTGTATAGTATTTTTGAAAGTGGTGATAATGTTAATGTATTATGATAAAATGGATTATTTTACTAGACATTCTGGTGAATATAATATACAATAAGTACAATTAGATAATCCTTTAGGAGGGGAAGACTTAAGATGAGTAAAGCAATTAATTTACAAGATGTGTTATTAAACCAATTAAGGAAAGAAAAGATTTTAGTAACCGTATTCCTTACTAATGGTTTTCAAATCAAAGGAACGATTAAAGGTTTTGACAATTTCGTTGTCATTTTAGAAAGTGAAGGCAAACAACAAATGATTTATAAGCATGCGATTTCTACACTTGTACCTTCTAAAGCGGTTAATTTAAATGTAGCTGCTGAGTAAAGTATGGAGTATCAATGGTTTGATGTATGTTGATAACTTTTGTTTAGAAAAAAAAGTAAAACATTTTAATGAGAATATGGCAGCAAATGATTTTTGGCTCAAAGTAGTCAGATCATTTGTTGTCATTTTTATTTTGTTTTTCCCACAAACCACCCGTTATACGGGGTGGTTGTGAAAGAAGGAAGGGTTTAAAGATTAAGGACGTTTAATTTGCTCGCGTTGAATCGTAAAAATAAGTCGATTTAAAAGATTGACATCAGCCGCATCTAAATCGTCAAATCGGATCCGATGAGAATAGTTGCCTTGCTCTGTTTTTTCACCCATATAAAGGACTTCACCTATAAAAGTCAAGGGTTTATCAGCTAGCGAAAAAGATAAAGACAATTTATCTTTAGCATGTAATTGCTTATCACAAACAAGACACATGCCGCCCAAGCTAATATTTACACAAGTTCCTTGACCGGATGAAAGAATTTTAAGTTCAGCATTTTCATATGTAATTTGCTCATATTGAACATCCAATAAGATATCAAGACGATAAAATGCTCGTTGTTGTTTCTTATCAAGAGGGGCTGTGATGTCCGCAATATAATACAGATTATCGTCTTTAGAATAATTTTTTGTGATGGTAACTTTGGTATGGAATAAACCAACTTTAGAGACAAAAATCACATTAATAGCAAGATGATGAGGTAAGATGATATGCTCGGTGCCGCTCATAGGGGCTTCAAAAGTAAGCTTTGTTTTTTGCCAATCCGTAATATGAGTGGTATAAGTTTTTTGACCATAAGTAACTCGTAATTTTAAATTAATATCTTCCATTAAAGCTTTTTGATAAGTCCGAATGGAATTAATAATAGAATTATCGGGACTAGAAAATAAAGAACTGAGTTTCAAGTTAATTTTCTCCTTACAAATTTTTTTTATTTTTATTATACAATATATTCTAATCATTAAGCAATTGATTGGTGAATAAATCCCTTGATTGACTTGAAAAAAAAAGATGAATATGTCACAATAAAGCGTAGTTAGTAGATACAACAGTAATAAATGAAGGAGTCAAAGTATGTCAAAGAAAAACCAAGTTGTGCAAGGATTGATAGAGAAAACCACTTTCCCTAATAAAGGCATATTATATATAGATGAACAACCTATTTATGTAGGAGGAACTTTTCCAGGTCAAAAAGTAAGTGCTCGATTATTTAAACGTAAAAAAGGAACATGGGAAGGTCAACTATTAGAAGTTGAACAAAATCCCGATTATTTTATTCCAGCAGCTTGCCAGTATTTTGGTGTATGTGGGGGATGTAGTGCTCAAGAGTTAGATTATGAAAGGCAAATTTGCATCAAACATGATCAAGTGATGGAGCTTCTTGAAAATGCCAATATAAAAGGCTTTGAAGATTTAGGGGTAAAAGGAAGTCCGGAAGCTTTTGAATATCGTAATAAAATGGAATTTAGTTTTGGAGATGCGGTAAAAGATGGACCAATGACACTTGGCATGCACCGTAAACATAGTACTTACGATGTGATTACTGTAGAGGGTTGTCAATTAGTGGACCCCGATTTTAGTAAAATCCTTACTTATGTTTTAGATTATTGTAAGACGCAAAACTTACCTTATTATAAGAAATTGCAGCATACAGGTTTCTTACGTTTTCTAGTCATTCGTAAGTCAAAAACAAATGGGGAAATACTGGTTAACATTGTGACCTCATCACAAAGTGATTTTTCATTTGAGTCCTTAGCAAAAGCATTATTAGAACTGCCATTACAAGGAAAAGTATCTGGGGTATTACACACTTTAACAGACACTTTAGCAGATGCCATTAAACCAGAGAGGGTCACTTTGCTATGTGGTAAAGATACGATTGATGAAGAAATTCTAGGATTAAAATTCCATATTTCACCATTTTCATTTTTTCAAACGAATACAAAAGGAGCCGAGGTACTTTATAAAAGTGCTTTAGACCTGATTGAAAAGATGGAGGATAAAACTGTTTTTGATTTATATTGTGGCACAGGAACGATTACACAAATCATGGCAAAACGTGCTAAAAAGGTTTATGGTATCGAAATTGTTGAAGAAGCCGTAGAAAAAGCTAAAGAAAATGCGGCACTTAATGATCTAGACAATTGTACTTTTATTGCAGGGGATGTACTCGTTGAAGTCGATCAGCTAAAAGAAAAACCGGATATTATTGTGCTAGATCCACCAAGAGATGGGATTCATCCAAAAGCTATTCAAAAAATCATAAACTTTGGAGCTAAAGAATTACTTTATATTTCATGTAAACCCACTTCACTAGCAAGAGATTTACCAATTTTAGAAGAAGCAGGTTATAAAGTGGAAAAGGTTCTGTGTGTCGATATGTTCCCACAGACCCCACACATTGAGAGCGTAGTAATGTTGACTAAAACACATGAATAGCTAAAAAAACTCTTTCCCCCTAAACTCTTCCACTGGGGAAAATGCAGGAAGTTCCGCCAAGAGGAAGAAGAGGGATGTATATAAAACCTTCTAGTATAATAGAAGGTGGGTATCAATTTACGGGAAGAAAAGTACTTCCGTCTGACCATTCCAATGTCAGCATACGGAATCCAAACTTGTAAGCTTTTTTTGCATGGTCGTATGTTTTTGCAAGAAGTTCTACCTTTTTTGAACGGTTACGCTCAAACATAGAATCATCTATAGTAGCGGAGTAATTATTGAAGTTATCACTAGAAAAACGTAAGTAGCAAATTTGCTAAGGTAAATGTTTGTTATGACAATTAAAAACTTGGTGAATAAGAAAATAAAAGATGACATTATTCAAAAACCTTTTGACAACAACTTAGTGTAATTATGCCAGACTTAAGAAAAGAATGGCTAATAAATTATGAGTTTATAATAAAAGCCTATATAAAAAGCCCCCTTGTAATTGATAGGGAGCTTTTTATATATTATTTTTGAACCTACGTAATTCCGCCTGTTTATATACTTCATCATCTGATCTGGCAGAAATAATAATGATCTTCATAATGCCATTTATTATTTCTGTTTTATATACAACACGTAATCCTAAATCCCTAAATTTGATTTTTAAAAGTCCAGTAAGATTAGAACTAGATTTGCTTCCTAATGGTTTACCATATCCACCTTCAGTTGTAGGTAAAGGATTTTGACTTACCTTACGAATACCTTTTAATACTTGAGCTTTTACAGAACCATCCAATTTACGAAGATCATTAAGTGCTTCGTCTAGAAATTCAATTTGCCATATCATTCTATTATTACATCCTTCGCATGCTCTAAGTCATCTTCAGTAATGTTAAGAGCATTCATCGCATCATTAAAACTAATAGTACTTTTTTCCTTATTATTTTCTAAACGTTTGTTAGCTTCTAATAGTAAGGCATAGTCTTCTTCAATTTCAGCAAGTCTAGCATATTCATCTGGAGAAAGGATGACAGCAGATGGTGCATTGTTTTTAAGGACAACAAGTTGTTTTTCTGTACTAAGACGGTCAAAAATTCGTGATGCCTGCCCTTTATTGAATTGGGTAATAGGAACAAGACAGTTTAGCAGATTAATTGCAGTTGCCATATACATTCCTCCTCTTTTTGTTGATACTATTAGTATATGCACTTTAAAGAGGATTAGTCAATATTATAACGAAAATCTATAGATAAATTTACATTACAATTTTACTTAAGAGATTTTTTAGTGATGTTTGTTAAGTTGGGTAATAGGAACCTATCTAAATTCTTGTAAATCAGATGGTGTTATTCTATACTAATCGTAGGAGTATCTAAAGTTGTAGACATTTATTTCTTTAAAAATAACAGTGAAAACCGTTTTATAGAAAAAGTTTACATGGTGATATTGCTATTGCAGCTATAAATGTAAATTAAAATGGATAAAGAACTGAAAGGACGTGGGGAGTTCAATGTTGCTTATCAAATTTGCACAGATGAAGGAAGAGCCACTGTGGGCTGTTTCTTTTACTGATAAAGAATATGAGGCCGTTCAGAGTGAAAAAATCAATATGCTCACCAAAATATCCATCGTATTCACAAACATCAATATGGCTATTTGCAGATTGGATTATATGATACATGGTATGAGGCCATTCGGGCTATGATACAAAACTTGATTCATGATTGTGAAACGCTTTGAAAAGAAACACCAATTGTATATGGAAAGGAAGCTGAAATACGTTATCAATTTGCAGTAGGTCTTCTCGCTTTAATTGAGGAAGTAGAAAAATATGTAAGATATGAACCAGAGGAAATGAATTATATTAGGAACACAGTAGATGCTAGAGCAATGTACGATATGAGTTTTGAAATACTAAAATAATAAGGAGCAGCACTCAAAATGAATATATTGGAAGTTAAAAATTATACGAAAGCTTATCGTGAGGGAAAAAAGGCAGCAGATCATATCTCATTAATCGTTGAAAAAGGAGATATTTATGGATTTATTGGACATAATGGAGCTGGGAAAAGTACCACGATACGTGCAATTGTAGGCGTCCTTGATTTTGAAGAAGGAGAAATTTTAATTGATGGCCATTCGGTAAAGACAGAGCCAATGGCTTGCAAACAAATAACGGCTTATATTCCAGATAACCCTGATTTATATGACAATCTAACAGGAATTCAATATTTGAATTTTGTAGCAGATGTATTTGGGGTAAGTAGCGCAAAGCGAGAAGAGAACATTAGAAAATATGCAGACAAGCTTGAAATAACAGAGGCACTAGGGGATCAGATTGCTTCTTATTCCCATGGTATGAAGCAAAAATTGGCTATTGTATCTGCACTGATTCATGAACCGAAGCTTTTAGTATTAGATGAACCATTTGTTGGGCTTGACCCAAAAGCTTCGTTTGTACTTAAGGAAATGATGCATGAGTTGTGCCAGAAGGGGGCCGCTATCTTTTTTTCAACACATGTTTTGGAAGTTGCCGAAAAACTTTGTAATAAAGTTGCCATTATTAAAAATGGTAAAATCATAGCTTCTGGTCCAATGGAAGAACTGACAAAAGGCCATTCACTAGAAGAAGTATTTCTGGAGGTTTTAAATGAAGCGTAAAGACTTTATTCTTCTTGAAACCCTTTTGAAATCAACGAGTTTATTTAACACTTATAAATATTCTAAAGATAAAAAGAAGCAGCATCGGCTGATCGGTAACGTTATGGGTTTTGCAATTATTTATATACTTCTTGTGGCGTATTCCATTGCGATGTGCGTAGGGTATGGGCAATTAGGCATTGCAGATTCCATTCCTACAATGTGTGCCATCATTATTTCTTCACTAGCATTTATCTTTACATTATTTAAGACTAATGGCTACTTATTTGCGTTTAAAGAATATGATATGCTCATGTCTTTGCCTTTTGAAGTAAAGACCATTGTAAAAGCAAAGTTTTTATATATGTATATTAAAAGTATTTCATGGTATCTCAGCATTTCAGTTGCCATGCTGATTGGCTATGCGATTTATACTAAACCATTTTGGATGATGTATCCTATATGGATTATTTTGTCACTTATACTGCCTATCATACCGATGCTATTGGCTGCTTTTATAGGCTTTATGATAGCAAAAATTGGAGCAAGATTTAAAAAGACAAAGATTATTCAAACCTTGTTGACATTTGTAGTTATTTTATTAGCATTTTGTTCTAGATGGATTATAGAAGCTTTATTTAAAAGTGGCAATGTGGGTAAAACATTAGAAGATCTTTCAACCATGACCCAAAAAGCAGGTAACCTATATTGGCCGATTAAATGGTTTGAAGGGGCTGTGGTGCATCTTAATGTAGGAGATATTCTTTTATTATTAGGGGTTAGTCTACTTTTATTTGAAGTGATTTTTATAGTGGTTAGCAAAAATTATCGAAGGATTAATTCAGCACTCAAAACCAATGTCGTGCATCAAAACTTTAAAATGACCGCACAAAAAAGTAGAAGTGTTGTACAAGCCATTGCTTTTAAGGAATTTAAAAGGTTTCTTGGTTCCACGGTTTATATGACCAATTTATTTATGGGAGAAGTGTTTACATTGCTTCTTGGAATCGTCTCATTATTTGTGGGGGTAGATAAATTACTGATGTTTGTGACAAAAGATGCGCCTATTACAACACAAATGATTCTTCCAGCCATTCCTTTAATCATTTATTTTTTTATTGGCATGGTGCCTACAACCGCTTGTTCCCCTTCTTTAGAAGGCAAAAATTTTTGGATTGTAAAAAGTATGCCTATTGAGCCCAAGTTTTTATATCTTGGCAAAATCTTATTTAATCTATATTTGACGATACCGTTTATGACATTTGCGACACTTTGTTTATGTCTATCTGCCAAGGCAGGGATGCTTAATACCGTGTTATATTGGGTTTTAGGTGTATTGCTTTGCAGCTTCTCAAGTTGTTTTGGATGTGTTTGTGGCATGAAATATATCAGACTTGATTGGGAAAATGAAATAGAAGTCGTTAAGCAAGGAGCAGCCGTTACCGTATATCTTTTTCCGAATATGTTTATTACAATGGGGCTAGTTGTAGGAGTTGTGGCATTATCCACAATTATTAATCCAATGTTTGTGAGCGTTATGCTGATGGCAGTTGTTGCCCTATTAACTTGGCTCTCATTTAGAAAAGTTTTAACGCTTTCTAAGAAAATCTAAATAAAATATGAAGTTTTTTAGCTTAAAAAGGGATAAAATCATTTTAGTTTTAGCATATTAAAATTGAAGTAAAATTTTGAGGTGTTTACTAAAGCGTAAAATGAATAATAAAGGAGCTCATAGAGATGCGAAAAGTGGTTCTAGTTGGTACAGGGGCAGTAGGAACAGCTTATGCTTACAGCCTGATCAATCAAGGATTTATTACGGAGTTAGTGCTTATTGATGCCAATTCAGAAAAAGCAAAGGGAGAGGCTATGGACTTAATTCATGGCATGGCCTTTGCACCTACTAATATAGAAGTTTATTCAGGTACTTATAAGGATTGCATGGATGCTGACCTTGTGGTCATTACAGCAGGTGCCAATCAAAAACCAGGTGAAACAAGACTTCAATTAGTGGAGAAAAATGCAAAAATCATGCGGTCTATTACACGTGATATCTTGCAAAGTGGATTTAATGGGATTTTTTTGGTGGCTTCCAACCCAGTCGATATCCTCACACATATTGTACAAAAAGAAAGTCAGTTTGAACCCAGTCGTGTCATTGGTTCTGGAACAACTCTAGATACGGCAAGGTTTAAAGTATTATTAGGAGAATATCTAGAGCTAGATCCCAGAAACGTGCATGCTGTGATTATTGGAGAACATGGGGACAGCGAGCTCCCGGTATTTTCTCAAGCTTGTATTGGAACAGAAAACCTTAGTAAAGTATTAGAGCGTAGGAATGAACCAGAAGATATTTTAAATATGGGAAAGATATTTGAGCAGGTGCGAGATGCAGCTTATGAAATCATCAATCGAAAGGGCATGACGAACTTTGGAATAGGGATGGCGCTTGCTAGAATTACAAAAGCCATTTTAAACAATGAAAATTCCATTCTCCCAGTTTCTTGTTTACTAAATCATCAATATGGACAATCAGAAATTTATATGAGTGTGCCAGCGATTGTGAATGAAAAAGGAATCAGCAAAGTCATTGAGTTAGATTTAGACAAAAATGAACGTGCACTTTTTGAAAGGTCGGCAGAGGCTTTAAAAGAAGCAAGAAAAACAGTGTTATAAGGAAACTTCATGTGAAAAAGTCAATGAATCTTGAGTGCAAAGGCGTCATTAAGATTCATTGACTTTTTGGGTTGATGCATTCATTTTATTAGAAAGCTTCTAATCCGTAAATTGGGTTAAGTCATTTTTTCTAAGAATAGCAGGAACAGGTACTTTCTGGCTGCATTTAAAACGTACGATTTGTTGTGGATGTGGGGCAGAATCAATCGCATTGCCTTCTTCATCATAAAGGGCATCAATATGAACCGGGATAAATTCACCTTGTGGCACAAGAATTTCAAGGTCATCCCCTACAGAAAATTTACGACGTTGCTCAATGGTTACCATTTGAGTTTCTTCATCATAACCACGAATAATACCTGAAAAGTCGTAGTTACGAACATAAGAATTGTGTCCATAGGTTTGGTCTTGATCGGTTGGTTTATGCTCATAAAAACCAGTAGTGAATTCGCGATGACTTGCTTTACTAACTTCTTGTAAAAAGTAACCTTTTTTAGCTTCAAATTCATCAGGGTCTCTTAGATAAGCATCAATGGCTTCACGATACGCTTTTACAACCGTTGCAACGTAAAGAGGTGTTTTCATACGTCCTTCAATCTTAAAGCTATAAATACCTGCTTCAATCAGTTGTGGAATGTATTCAATCATACATAAATCACGCGAATTATAGATATAAGTGCCACGTTCATCTTCTACAACGGGCATATATTCACCTGGTCGTTTTTCTTCTACGACGCTATATTTCCAGCGACATGGCTGGGCACATTCACCGTGGTTGGCATCACGATGTGTCAGGTAATTGCTCATTAAGCAACGCCCAGAATAAGCCATACACATTGCCCCATGAACAAATGATTCAAGATCTACATCACTTGGTAAATTATCATGCATGGCTTTAATTTCTTTAAAAGATAATTCACGTGCAGTGACAATACGTTTTGCCCCTTGTTTTACCCAAAAGAGTGCGGTGTGATAATTGGTATTATTAGCTTGAGTGGAAATGTGTACTTCCATATTAGGGAGTGTTTCACGAACTAAACTAAAGACGCCAGGATCAGCAACGATTAAAGCATCTACACCAATGGAATCAAGGTATAAGAAATATTCCTTCATGCCATCAAAATCTTGATGATGGGCAAAAATATTACAAGTTACATAAACTTGTACCCCATGAGCATGGGCGAATTCAATCCCTTCTTTCATTTCTTCTTCTGTAAAGTTTTTAGCTTTTGCACGAAGTCCATATTTATTACCGCCAATATAAACGGCATCTGCGCCATAAAGTACGGCAACTTTTAAATTTTCTAAACTCCCTGCAGGTGCAAGAAGTTCTACTTTTTTATGCATGTTTATTTCCTCCAATTTTATAACTTAATGCAAGTCCATCACCAACTGGCAATACACTAGAAACAAGGTCATCTGAGTGCATAATGGTCCATAAAAAATCTCTCAGTCTTGAGTGAGTGGTTCTTTGTCTGCGTTCAATCAGATAGCGTGATTTAGCAACACTTCCTTTATGAAGGACATTATCTGTAATGAGTAAACCACCTGGTTTAAGCACACGAATGCAATCTGGTAAAAAATTGATATATTGACCTTTGGCACAATCCATAAATACCACATCATAATGCGCATCAGGTAGTGTTTTTAAAGTAATGGCTGCATCGCCTTCAATGATTTCAATCGTATCTTCTAAGTTGGCCTTTTTAATATTTTCTCTTGCTTTGCCGAGCATATAAGGAAAGCGTTCAAGGGTTGTGATTTTTCCACCTTCTTGTAGGTACTGACTCATTAAAATAGAAGAATATCCTACCGCTGTTCCAATTTCCAGTATTGTACTTGGCTTAATTAATGAGAGTTGTACGCCCATGAAATCTGCAACTTCAGGCCGAATAATAGGCCACGTTTCTGCACCCGTTGCAATTTTAGTTTCTATTTCAGATAAAATAGGAGAAGTGGGAGAAGCGTGTAATGACCTTAAATATTCAACAATATAGCTATAACTAATTTCACTCATAAGTAGACCCTTTCTATACTTATCTCTTATGTCAATCATAAGAGAATTATATTACATAATGATGGATAAGACAAGTTTTGTCCCCCATCGGATAAATTTAACATCAAGCAGTCTAAATCAGTCTAATGAATAGGCTGCTTGTATAGTATACCTTTATAATAGATTAGTGTAAACTAAAAAGCACTTTTTTACGGAATAAATGACACCACCTCGAGGTGGTGTCATTTATTCCGTAAAATTAATATCTTGGGATTGACGATATTTGCTTTTTGCAGCTGTATGTTCTTCATTTGTACGACTAAAATAATGACTGCCAATCGCTTCATCTTCCAAAACAAAATAGTAATAATCGTGTTCGCTTGGCATAAGTGCTGCCTTAATGCAAGCTTCTCCAGGGTTACAAATCGGACCAATTGGAAGCCCGCTATTTAAATAAGTATTATAGTCACTTTCTATTTCTAAGTCTGACAGCGTTAAACTGGATTTACGCTTGGCCAATGCATACTGCACCGTAGAACACATTTGAAGATTCATATGATCATATAGCCGATTGTAGATAACTCCTGCAATGATAGGACGTTCTTCATCTAATTTAGCCTCCTGCTCAACAATGGAGGCAACTGTTAGTAATTCATGAGTTGAATAACTAGACGAGCTTATATAGCCTTTATAGCGCCCCAAAATTTCTTCAAAACGATTCAGCATCATAATAATAATTTCTTCAGCAGAAATATTTTTGCGTACAATATAAGTATCAGGGAAAAGATAACCCTCTAGCATATACTTATAATCTCGTTGCTGTGGAATTTCTTGCAGAAAACTATATTCAGAGGTATAGTCACGCTTTGTAACTGCTTCTATAAAAGCATCTTTCGTTACAATTTCTTTAGCTTCAAGAACATCACCTATTTGACTAATGGTATAGCCTTCAGGAATCGTAAATTTGACGGTTTCACTTTCATCTGAAATATTCGTTGTAAGCAAATTGAGAATTTTACCACTAGACATGTTACTGCTTATGTAATATTCACCAGGGATAAATCCTGAGGTGGCATGTTCTAATTTGGCTTCTATTTTAAAATAGTCTTTATCAGTGATACAACCTTCGTTATATAAAGCTGTTGCGATGTCATCAATGGTAGTGGAGTCTGTAATTTGTAAAGTTGTTTTTGACACGTCTGTATTTTTGACACGTTCAGCTTCTGATACGATGATATTTTCGGTATGATAATAAGCAGCATGAGTCAATTTCCCTGCAAAATAAATGCCTGCTGCAACTATGCAACCACTTAATAAAGTACTAAGGGCTATTCGAGTAATTGTCCTTTGTTTTGACATAACCTTCTCCTCGTTAAGTTAAAAATTATACAATACATTATAAAAATTATAACTTTTCCCTACTGATAATTCAAGACTTAACAAATATAGCAAAAGAACGGTCCTCATAAGTGATTTTTGAGTACCGTTCTCTCGTTTTAATAATGAATAAAAACAGGTTGAATTTGTTTGCCAGATAGGGCATTTTCTAATGTGGATTGAATTTGTGTAAAATCTGCCACCAATGAATAAGGTTTATGGATAAAGTCATCTTGACCAAGTGGTACAAAATAAACATTCTTTTTATTGAGTAAACCGCCTATATTTTTTAAGTTAGCCCCCATCCCATCATTTGTTGCAAGGCAAATGATAATAGGACTATTATTTCGCATAAGAGATTTGGCGGCTAGCAAAACGGGCGTATCGGTGATTCCATAATTGAGTTTTGCTAACGTATTGCCAGTACAAGGTGCAAT
>CAKVCL010000033.1 GCA_934725855.1 uncultured Cellulosilyticum sp.
TTCACAAAACAATATAAAATTAAATTAACCCATTGAGTATCAAAGACATAAAAAGAACCTAGGCTTCAGGGGGAGAAACCTAGGTTGAGGGGGGATTTAGCGATGTACCTCACACTTGGTACGATAGTATTATGGACAGAAAGAAAGAGTTATATACACTTAAAATAAATTTTTTTTATTTTGGATAAATCAGTAATGAAACTAGGATTTAGACAATAAGTATTCTATAATAGGAGAAAAGATGTAATGAAATAGATAAAAGTTTAGAAGAGAGGTAGTAGGAAATGAAGTGCAAAGCATGCGGGCAAGAATTAGCTGAAGGAAGTAGAGTATGCCCAATATGTAAAATGGAGCAGCAGATTAGTCTAAAAAAAGACGAAGCACTTAAGCAAGAAATAAACAATGAAACGCATGATAAAATAGGGAGTCAAATAACTAAGATAGAAGCTTCATATCCCTATGAACCTAGATCAAGAGTGGTGGCAGGACTATTACAGATTTTTTTAGGGGGATTTGGATTAGGAAGATTTTATTTAGGATATTATAAGATCGCATTAGGACAGCTATTTACAGCACCTATATTTTTAATGGGTACCATATGGGCATTCATTGATGGCATACTTATTTTATGTGGGCAGATTAATGAAGATGCAAATGGCATACCTTTAAAGTAAGGTTATCAAAAAGATAAAGTGGAAAATAGCATAGAGCATATGGTAAAAGAGAGAAGTCACATAGAGTTTCATAGGTGACTTCTCTCTTTTTAATGTGCCATTAGATAAAGGATGCACTGAAGTTTTTATAACGCTGCTCAAACTGTAGTAATTTATTCACTATACAGATCGCTTCTTCATAACTTATAGTATCATTTGGTTTAAAAGTATCATCTGAGCGCAGATTTATAAGGCTAGACTGAATACAGAAAGTAATCGCAGCTTGTTCTAAGTGAGATAAGGTAGTGATATCAGTAACTTTTGTTTCAAAAGGTGTAGAAGTTAAATCTAATGGAGATAAGTACTCATAAATCAAAGAAGCAAGTTCTTTGCGTTTCATCGGTGTATTTTGAGCATAAGTAGATTCTCCTAAACTAGAAAGCATTTGCTCTAAAAGTTCATTAGAATCATTTGTTGCATGTGATAACATCGTAAGAAATTGATATTTACTGACAGGCTCTGTGTAATTTTGGGTAGTTTCAGTGAGCCAGCCTTCGTTTAATGCCTTTTCTATAGAAGTTTTTGCCCATGGTGAATAGGACTTATTGGTAAGCATTCTATTTCCTTCGGCATCTACCCCGATAGCAAAATTTTCAGAGGCATAAGTAAGAAGGGCGTTCATATCTTCAAATTGTTTTGGGGCATCTGCACGCATCACAACACTTATAAAAGTCATATCTCCATAGCTTGATTTGGCAACAAGTGTACGACCGGCAGGTGTATGATAACCTGTTTTTGAGGCAATAACATGCTCATTATAATAAGGGCTATCAGGATCTAGCAAAGCAGATGTGTGTTTAAGAGGAATCGTTTGGCCTGTATTTTGAACGGTAAAATTATAACTTTCTGTGCCAGCTATTTCACTAACAATAGGATTGCTAAATGCCGCCTGCGTAATGTGTGCCAAGGCAGAAGGTGTTACATAATGGTTTTCGTCATGATAACCATGGGGGTTGATAAAGTTAAAGTTAGAAGCACCCGCATTAGCAGCAAGGGTGTTCATCTTGACTGCAAAGGCTGGAATGCTGCCAGAATCAGTTAGGGCTAGGTCATAGCAAACAAAATTGTCTGAAGACATTAATACAGCGTGCAGACCGTCATATACAGTATACTGTGCGCCTACATTAAGACCAATCTGACTACTATCTGAAGGCACTTCATTTACTGCTGTTTGAGATTTAGTCACAATCTGATCCATTGGCAAGTCTTGGGCAATCGCTAAAGAAGTTAATACCTTGGTGGTACTAGCAGGATAGAAGGTGATATTGCCATTTTTCGAATATAAAACCGTATTCGTTGTCGTTTCTATTAAATAAGCACCATCTGAACTTAACTCAGGAAGTGATGATGCAAAAGTGACATTAGAAATTGCTAAAATGGAAAATAAAAAACATAAAAATTTGCGATACATCAAAAACTCCTTTCAAACATAAAGAAAATCTTTTCTTATTATATAACAATCAAACTTATGTATGCAATTAATAGCAAGAATAAGAAAAAGAATGTGTTGATTAATAAAAAAAATGAAAAAATGTATAACAAAAATAAATTAGACTATACTTTAGAAGAATGTTAGAAGAAAATTTTAAAAGGAGATTTAGATATGATGATGTATCAATCGATAGAAAATTTTTCACTCAGAAAAATTAACTTTGTAAAAACTAGGACAACCATATTAAAGACAACGGCTCATCTACTTAAACAAAAAGAATTTGGAGAAATTACCGTAGATGAAATTTGCCAAAAAGCACAAATCTCACGAGGAACATTCTTTAATTACTTCTCTACCAAAGAACATGTTTTCCACTATTTCATGCGTATCTTTACTATAAGGATTGCACTTCGTATGCAGCAATGGGATGAAAATATGAGTTTTGAAGAAAAGCTGGATATGATTTATAAATGGTTTTTAGAGGAGAAGCAGTATAGTAAGTTTATTGGGAGTTATATTAATTTCCTTTTAACCGTAGGAGAAGAAGCCAATGAAATGAAGCTTATTGATGCAGAGTTTGTTTATTTCTTTGGCGATTTAAAAGAAGAAGACTATCCATATTATAATGAACTTACTCTTAGTAAGCTTTTTATGAAAATGTGCAAAGAAGCTAAGGAAAAAGGAGAAATTAACTTAGATGGTGATGAAGAGGAGCTAAGCAGCATTGTAGTAGGCGAAATTACAGGAGCTTATTTAAGTGACCACATTCATTCACAAACGGCACATTTACCTATTTTTAATCGCATTTGGAAAGGTTAAAATCATTTCTTGAACTTGCTCACTAAAAGTGCTACAATAGATAAGTAATAAAAAGCACGCGTAGTTCAGCTGGATAGAGCGTCTGACTTCGGATCAGAATGTCGTGGGTTCGAATCCTACCGCGTGCGTGAATAAAGAGAGAAAGTTCTAAAACATCAAAAGATGAGGAATTTCTCTCTTTTTCTTTTTAGAAGAAATATTATACTGATGTTTTTAATCCATTAAGACATCAAGGAGAGTTTTGAAAGATGGCATTGGAAAATAAATTAGGAATAACGGATTCTGCTCAGCTTGCAAGAAACGAGGAGAGAATAAGTAAGAAGAAAGCCGCGCAAATGTTTGGGTCAGGTTATCTAAATCGTTTAGAGCCAGGTTCTATGGAGTCGCTTATTAAAATTCATCAGTATTTATTTGATGAAATATATGAATTTGCGGGAGCAATAAGACAGGTTAACCTTGCAAAAGGAAACTTTCGATTTGCACCAGTTATGTATTTAAAGGAAGCCCTTAAAAATATTGAGAAGATGCCACAGTCTACTTATGATGAGATCATTGAGAAGTATGTTGAAATGAATGTTGCGCATCCATTTAGAGAAGGCAATGGCAGAAGTATGAGGATATGGCTTGACCACATCTTAAAAGTAGAACTTGGAAAGGTTATTGATTGGAGCCAAGTGGATAAGGATGACTATCTTCTAGCCATGGAGAGAAGTCCTATTAAGGATGTAGAGATTAAATATTTACTAAAAGAAGCTTTAACAGATAAGATTGATGACCGTGAAGTGTATATGAAGGGAATTGATTATAGTTACTACTATGAAGGCTATACTACCTATAAGACAGATGAATTGTAGAGAAAGCAGACATACCTAGGCGTAAAGTAAGAGCAAAACTTGATGAACCCCTTAAGAAGATTCATTCTAGAGAGTGGCTTAGATATTTGCTGAATACAAGAGATGTGAAGTGAATCAATAATAAGAAAATCCTAGACAGGTACATAGATTACTTGTTTAGGATTTTTTTGTTTTTATTAAAAAATTCTAACCCCCTAAGAGGCTTGAAAGGAAATATTTGTTAGTTTATCATGATGATGTAAGATACTAAATATTGATTATTTTACGTTAATTTCAATTTATAAATGAATCTATTGATTGTTAGGAGGAAGTTTGTAATGAAGAAAAAATGGATGATTGCAGTTTTAACAGCTACTTTAGTAGGAATATTTTCAGGATGTGGTCAGACAAATGACAATCAAAATAAAGTACAAAAGACCAAAGAAGTCAATGAAGTGACAGCTTATGTAGGCACAAGTATTTTTGAGAGTAGTTTAGATCCTGTTAAAGGGGCAATGAGTTACGGTTATTCATTTATCAATAATGCTTTATTAAAAGTCAATTCTGACTCAGAGTATGTGGGGGATTTGGCTACAAAGTGGAGCACTAGTGAGGATGCACGTACATATACCTTTAACTTAAAGGAGGGGGTCAAATTTAGTGATGGGAGTGACTTTACAGCAGAGGATGTTGTATTTACCTACAATATGGTGCATGAAAATCAAGGCAATAATGAAAATGTAGATCTATCCTATTTAGAATCCATTAAGGCATTAGATGATTATACAGTAGAAATGAAATTATCTAAACCGTATTCTCCGTTTTTTGATACAGTGGCTATGCTACAAATTGTGCCAAGTGATGCTTATGATAGTACACGATTTGATACCATGCCAATTGGTACAGGGGCTTATAAAATGGTGCAATATGATACGAACCAACAGATGATTTTAGAGGTGAATGAAAATTATTTCGGGCAAAAGCCAGAGATTGAGAAGGTAACTTTGGTTTATATGGATAGTGCAGCCGCATTTGTAGCCGCTCAGTCTGGTCAATTAGATGTGGTTATGGTGGGCGCAGGATATGCAAAGGAAGAGATTTCTGGTATGAAATTAGAAGCCTTTGAAACGATGGATGTCAGAAATATTAGCTTACCTTTAGCGCCTAAACATACAGTAAGTGATGCCGATGGGAATGAAGCCGTTGTAGGAAATAATGTGACTTGTGATAAGGCAGTTAGAAAAGCACTTTCTATTGGCATAGACCGAGAAAAAATTATTGAAAATGCTTTTAATGGAGTAGGGGTTCCAGCTATTCATTTTACCAATAATTTGGTATGGGCAAGCGATGAAACTTATACTGACGGACGTATAGAAGAAGCAAAGAAACTACTTGAAACAGCTGGATGGATTGATGAGGATGGTGATGGGATTCGTGAAAAAGAGGGTCAAGAATGTAGTTTCGATGTGTATGCAGCAGGTGGTGATGAAGATCGTTATCGTTTGGCAGTCGCCATGGCAGAAGATAGTTTGCCACTAGGCATAAAGATAGAGGTTAAGACGACGACTTGGGACGAAGTTTCATCCCTTCAATTAACATCAGGCATTGTATGGGGCTGGGGACAATATAGTCCAACGGTGTTAAATTCACTTTTCAATTCAAAGCTGATCTTATCAGGTGGATATGATAATGTGGTAGGCTTTAATGACACAGAAGTCGATGCAAAGATTGAAGAGGCAATAACGGAGAATAATCAAGAAGAGGCAATAGAAGCATGGAAGGAAGTCCAACGTTTAGCAGATGCTGAATATCCTTATTTATACTTAGTCAATATTCAGCATTGCTATTTTGTAAATGATAAGCTTGATTTATCTATGGCAACACAAATACCACATCCACATGGTCATGGCAGTCCGATTGTATGTAATATAGGAGATTGGAAATGGAAATAAAGATGGGAGGAAGATCATGAAAGCTAGAAAAAATATGCTATTTGAAATCGTACGAATGATTCTATTACTTGTGACGGTAAGTATGTTAGCGTTTGTACTGATTACAAAAGCACCCATTGATCCATTGGTTTCTTATATTGGAACGGAATCTACCTTGTCACAAGAGGTAAAAATGGAAATTGCCAAGTACTGGGGGTTAAACGACCCACTTCCACAAAGATTTTTAAAATGGGCAGGAAATGTTTTGCAGGGAGAGATGGGAACTTCTATTACGTATAAAAAGCCAGTTATAACGGTTATTAGGGAAAGGTTTGCGTATTCATTTGTATTGATGCTTTTAGCATGGGTATTATCGGGGATTTTAGGTTTTATGTTAGGCATTATTTGTGGAATGAAACCAGAAGGATTATTGGATCGTATCGTTAAACTTTTTTGCTTAATCATGAAATCAGCCCCGACCTTTTGGTTAGGGTTATTAATACTGATGATTTTCTCAGTCATGTTAGGATGGTTTCCATTAGGTATGGCAGCGCCTATGGGAAAAGTAGCGAGTAGGGTGACTTTAGGGGAAAGAATCTATCATTTGATTTTACCTGTGGTCACATTAACGATTGTAAGCATGAGCGAAGTCGTACTTTATACAAGGCAAAAACTAATAGAAATTATGGATAGCGATTTTATTCTTTATGCTAGAGCAAGGGGTGAAAGTGAGGGGCAGATTATAAGACGTCATATTTTACGTCATGTTGCCCTTCCTGCTATTACCGTACAGTTTGCTTCATTTAGTGAACTCTTTGGGGGCATGGCGCTAGCAGAAAATGTGTTTTCTTATCCGGGGATAGGAACAGCCACAACAGCCGCAGCTATGAAAGCAGATGTTCCCTTGCTTTTAGGGATTGCTTTATGTAGTGCACTCTTTGTCTTTGCAGGCAATTTAATCGCCAATCTTTTATATGGCATTTTTGACCCAAGGATTAGAGAGGAGGAAAGCTAATGCTTAACGGTGAAAGAAAATGGGAGTGGAATAGACGAACTAAGACCGTTGTTTTACTCATTATAGCCATTATTTATTTAGTGGGCATTTTTGTATGGGGGATTTTCTTAAGTCCAAAGTATTATGGGGTTGATTATAGTCATAAATTTTTACCACCTTGTAAGGGCTATTGGTTTGGAACAGATTTTATGGGGCGAAATATGTTTTATCGATGCATTAAAGGATTATCCAATAGTTTAGTGGTAGGCATATTGGCGGCAAGCTTTAGCGCGATGGTTGCACTAGTCGTAGGGATTGTAGCAGCCCTATTTGGTGGTTGGGTTGATCGGGTAGTTAATTTTGGTGTTGACCTTTGTATGGGTTTACCCCATTTAGTTTTACTGATTTTAATTTCTTTTATGTTAGGCAAGGGAATAAGAGGTGTGACCATAGCAGTTGCACTCACGCATTGGCCAGGACTTACGAGGCTTGTGCGTGCGGAGGTGCTACAAGTCAGGTCTTCTCAGTATGTTCAAGCTGCCTATAAAATGGGAAAAAGCAAGCTGCAAGTAGCCGTGACGCATATGCTTCCTCAGATTTTGCCAACCTTCTTGATTGGGTTGGTCTTATTATTTCCACATGCGATTATGCATGAAGCGTCTATTACTTTTTTAGGTTTTGGATTACCTAAAGAAATGCCCGCAATAGGGGTTATTCTTTCTGAGGCGATGAATCATTTAGCCATGGGAAAATGGTGGCTTGCCGTATTTCCGGGAGTTATGCTTCTTGTAGTGGTTATCTTATTTGACAGGATTGGGGAAAATTTGAAAAAACTATGGAACCCAACAAGTGGAAATGAGTAGAGGTGATAAGAAGATGCATAAAGAGTGTATATTATCTGTAGAAGATTTAGTGATTCAATTCAATAGGTACAAAGGCTTTAAGAAGCAAGATTTAGAAGTCATTCATCAATTATCACTAGAGGTGTATGAAGGTGAAATTGTAGCAGTAGTGGGTTCAAGTGGTTCTGGCAAAAGTTTACTAGCCCATGCCATATTAAATTTATTGCCTCAAAATGCAAAGGTTCAGGGGAAGATTACTTATAAGGGTGAAAGATTAGATGAAGCTATTTGTAAGAAGATTTTAGGAAGAGAAATTGCCTTTATCCCGCAGTCCATAAATTATTTAGACCCATTAATGAAAGTGGGAAAACAAGTAACAGGTGTTTTCTCTAAAAAAGAGAGAATGCAGGAACTTTTTAAGCGTTATCATTTAAAAGAAGATACAGCAGAAAAATATCCTTTTCAGTTATCAGGTGGGATGGCTCGCCGAGTCTTTATTTCGGCTGCGGTGATGGAAAAACCAAAGCTGATTATTGCCGATGAACCCACACCGGGATTAAATCTTGAGATGGCTATGGAAACACTCAAGCACTTTAGGCAGTTAGCCGATGAGGGGGCAGCAGTTTTAATGATTACGCATGATATTGATCTTGCTCTTCATGTGGCAGATCGTATTGCTGTTTTTTATGCAGGAACGATCGTAGAAAGTGCGCCAGTAGCAGATTTTTTAGCTGGAAAAGAGGCATTGCGTCATCCATATAGTAGGGCCTTTATAGAAGCCTTGCCACAAAATGAATTTAAGCCGATTCAAGGAACGCAACCTTATGCTGGAAATTTACCATTAGGTTGTGTATTTGCAGAGCGTTGCCCTTATCGAGATGAACACTGCAGTATGAAAGCGGTAGAGGTGCGCACTATTAGAGCGGGAAAGGTAAGGTGTATTCATGCAACTTAGGGCAGAGCATATCAGTTTTAGATATCATGAAAAGACACCTTGGATTTTAAAAGATGTGGATTTAACAGTGGAAAAAGGGGAGCGTGTAGCGATTGTAGGACCATCAGGTTATGGAAAAAGTACACTCGCACGTCTTTTAGCAGGCTACAAAGTGCCGAGTAGGGGGCAAGTTTTAGTAAATGGAAAGTTGCTTCCCAATAAAGGGTATTGCCCCGTTCAAATGATTGCCCAGCATCCAGAACAAGCGGTTAATCCCAGATGGAGAATGGAGAAAATTTTAAAGGAAGTATGGTTACCAGATGAAGCCTTACTCACACAAATGGGGATTGAAGCAGGGTGGATGAAAAGATGGCCAGTTGAATTATCAGGTGGGGAACTACAAAGATTTTGTATTGCACGCGTATTAGGAAAGGAAACACAATATCTGATTTGTGATGAAATAACCACCATGCTAGATATGATTACACAAGCTCAAATATGGCAGCTGCTTCTTAAGATTTCTAATGAAAGACAACTAGGACTTATTGTGATTACACATAATATGGCACTAGCAAGTAAAGTCTGTGATCGCATCATTAGTTTACCAGAGATCAATCACATTGACGCCCTATAATATGTGAGATGGTGATATTATTTTTAGATAAAAGGAATAAATGTGATAGCATGGTAAATAGGATAAAGAAAGATAAGATATAAAAGGAATGGGAAAAGATATGGTAGAACAATCAGTATCTCATCAACATATATTAGAAGATGGTACAATTATTGAACATACACATGAACATGAATATCCCCATGGACGCGAACATGCGCATTCACATCAAAATACAAAAGCTGTTATAAATCGATTATCAAAGATAATAGGACATCTAGAATCCGTTAAACGTATGGTGGAAAGTGGAAGAGACTGCTCAGAAGTACTCATCCAGCTAGCAGCTGTAAAATCTGCTGTTAATAGTACAGGTAAAGTGATCCTAAAAGATCATCTGGAGCACTGCATTATAGATGCATTAGAGCAGCAGGATATGACAGCAATTAAAGAACTTAATGATGCCATTGATAAGTTTATGAAATAAGAGGTGGACATAAAGATTATAGAATTTTATTAAATAAAGAATATATATTGCAAATAAAATGATATCAAAAAGGTAGAGTCATAGCAGGCTCTACCTTTTTTGACACGAGCAAATTGCAATACATTAAATTTACTTAAAGCTTACCAATACACGAAAGTCAATTTTACATGGTTCTATTATGCTATAAGAGAAAACAGGAAAACTAGGAGGAAATGAGATGAATCATTTAGTAAAGAAATTAATTTTAACTTACAAACACTTTACATAGACTTTACGGTAAAACGATTAGGAATTTTACATAGGAAGACTAATATGAAGATGTGAAAAGAAAATATGAAAAAAGAGTAAAGGGGAAATAGGCATGAAAAAGATATTATGCAAAGCAATGGGAGTTCTTTTATTAGCAGGAATGGTAACAGGATGCGGTGCGTCAGGGGCAACCACACAAAATACAACAGGTAATACAGCAGAGAGCGAAAGTACAAAAAGTGAAAGCGGATTTGATCGCTCTAAAGAAATTTCAGTTATTTCAAGAGAAGATGGTTCTGGAACAAGAGGAGCATTTATTGAACTTTTTGGCATTGAAGAAAAAGATGAAAATGGCAATAAGGTCGATCATACAACTGATGAAGCCATGATTACAAATAGTACTTCTGTTATGATGACAACCGTTTCAGGGGATGAATATGCAATAGGTTATATTTCACTAGGCTCTTTAAATGATACAGTAAAAGCAGTAGATATTGACGGCGTAGCCGCAACAGCTGACAACATTAAAAATAGTAGCTACAAAATTTCAAGACCATTTAACATTGCCACAAAGGGAGAAGTGAGTGAATTAGCAAATGACTTTATTGCTTTTATCTTAAGTAGTGAAGGTCAAAAGGTAGTAGAGGAACACGGTTACATTTCAGAGGGCAACTCAGGCGCATTTAATGGTACCAACCCAAGCGGAAAAATTGTAGTAGCAGGTTCTTCATCTGTTACACCAGTTATGGAAAAACTTAAAGAAGCATACAACGCTGTGAATCCAAATGGAGAAATTGAAATTCAAGAAAGTGATTCAACAACAGGAATGACTTCTACGATTGAAGGCATCTGTGATATCGGTATGGCATCAAGAGAGCTTAAAGATAGTGAAGTAGAAGCAGGACTTACACCTACAGTCATTGCAATGGATGGTATAGCCGTAGTAGTTAATAATGAAAGTGATGTGGATGCCTTATCAAGTGATAGTGTAAAAGCCATTTACACAGGTGAAATAACAACTTGGGATGAAGCAACTAAATAAATTCACCTCAGTATAAATGAGTTTAAAATGGATGGAAGGATAGAGCAATGAAAAAATATAAAGAAAAGATAATGGAGTACGTATTTTTACTTACAGCTTGCATTTCAATCTTGTCTGTCGTACTAATTTGTGTCTTCTTATTTGTCAATGGGATTCCAGCCATTAATAAAATTGGCTTAACAAACTTTACACTAGGAAAGCTATGGAAACCGGGCAATGACCAATATGGTATTTTCCCTATGATTTTAGGAAGTATTTATGTAACAGGTGGGGCGCTTCTTATAGGCGTACCCATTGGAATCTTAACTGCCATCTTTATGGCAAAGTTTTGTCCAAAGGGTGTCTATCGTATCTTAAAACCAGCAGTAGAACTTTTAGCAGGCATTCCATCTGTTGTTTATGGCTTCTTTGGACTGGTGGTGATGGTACCCTTTGTAAGACAGATGTTTTCAGGAAATGGCAGTAGTATTTTTACTGCTTCATTATTATTAGGCATTATGATTCTTCCAACCATCATAGGGGTAGCAGAAGCCGCTATTAGGGCAGTTCCTGATAACTATTATGAAGGGGCACTTGCACTTGGAGCGACACATGAAAGAAGTGTATTTTGCGTAGTGGTGCCAGCTGCTAAATCAGGCATTATGGCAGGAGTTGTACTAGGGCTTGGTAGAGCCATTGGAGAGACGATGGCAGTGATTATGGTTGCAGGCAATCAAGCCAGAATGCCAGGTGGCATCTTTAAAGGCATTAGAACGTTAACCGCTAACATTGTTTTAGAGATGGGGTATGCAACAGACCTTCATAGAGAAGCACTGATTGCAACTGGCGTGGTACTTTTCGTATTTATTCTTTTAATTAACATCTTGTTTTCTATTTTAAAAAGAAGGGAGCGCTCATAATGGAACAGTTTGGTGAACTAAAAAAATCTGTGAGTAGCAATCAGTCGGTTCAGCACAAGATGTATTTACCAGAGGATAAAGGTGGAGCTAAAGGCAAGGAAAAGCGCATTAAGTATATTAATGAGCAAAGCATAAAGCAAAAGCTAAGTATGTACCTTAGAAATCCGGGCGCTCTTCTTTTACTAGCCTGCGTAGTAGTAGCAGCAGGACTTACGGTAGGTGTGTTAGGACTATTAGTAGGCTACATCTTGATTAAAGGCATTCCTTATCTAAGTTTAGATTTATTTGCTTGGCAGTATACCTCAGATAATGTTTCCATGATGCCAGCGATTATTAATACGCTGATTATGACTGTGATTGCACTAATCATTGCCGTACCACTTGGAATAGGCGCAGCGATTTACCTTGTAGAGTATGCTAAAAAAGATAATAAAATAGTGGGGATTGTAAGAATTACAGCTGAAACGTTATCTGGTATTCCTTCTATTATTTATGGACTATTTGGGATGTTATTTTTCGTCACGAGCTTAAAGTGGGGCTATTCTATTTTGGCAGGAGCCTGTACGGTGGCGATTATGGTTTTACCCGTTATTATGCGAACCACAGAGGAAGCACTTCTAGCCGTACCAGATAACTATAGGGAAGGCAGCTTTGGACTAGGAGCAGGCAAATTAAGAACCATCTTTAAGATTATCTTACCATCAGCCGTACCAGGTATTTTATCAGGAATTATTTTAGCCGTAGGACGTATTGTAGGAGAAACGGCAGCACTGATGTATACAGCTGGAACCGTAGCAAATGTCAGCAGTAATCTTAGGGCATCAGGAAGAACGTTAGCAGTCCATATGTATTCTTTATCAAGAGAGGGGCTTCATGTTAATGAAGCTTATGCAACAGCAGTTGTACTGCTCGTTGTTGTGATGGGCATTAACGCATTCTCAGGATTTTTGGCTAAGAAAATATCTAAAGGGAACTAGGAGGGAAAAGCAAAGATGGAAACCGTAAAAGACAAGATAAAAATAGAAAACTTAGATTTGTATTATGGGGATTTTAAGGCACTAAAAAACATTAATCTAGAAATTAAACCCAATGAAATCACTGCTTTTATTGGCCCTTCAGGATGCGGAAAATCTACACTTTTAAAATCCCTAAATCGTATGAATGATTTGGTAGAAGGCTGTAAAATAACAGGTCAGGTCACCTTAGATGGTGAAGATATCTATGGAGATATGGATATCAATGAACTTAGAAAAAGAGTCGGAATGGTTTTTCAAAAGCCCAATCCGTTTCCTATGAGCATTTATGATAATATTGCCTTTGGGCCAAGAACACATGGAATTAAAAAGAAAGCAAAGCTAGATGAAATTGTAGAAAAGTCTTTAAGAGATGCGGCAATTTGGGATGAGGTTAAAGAACGATTAAATAAAAGTGCACTAGGAATGTCAGGTGGTCAGCAGCAAAGATTGTGCATAGCTAGAGCATTGGCTGTGGAGCCAGAAGTCATCTTAATGGATGAGCCAACTTCAGCACTTGACCCTATTTCAACTTCTAAAATAGAAGATTTGGTATCAGAACTTAAAGCGAAGTATACCATCGTTATGGTAACACATAATATGCAGCAAGCAACCAGAGTTTCAGATAAGACAGTCTTCTTTTTATTAGGAGAAATTATAGAAGCAGACGAAACCGAAAAACTCTTTTCCATGCCAAGGGATAAAAGAACTGAGGATTATATTACAGGGAGGTTTGGTTAATGAGTAATGGACTAGATAAACAACTTAAGGAATTAAACGAAGAAATGATTAAAATGGGGACATTAATTGAAACCGCAATAGGTCTTGCCATTAATGCCCTAGTGAATCAAGATATAGAAAAGGCTAAAAAAGCCATTAATTTTGATGACCAAATTGATGATCAAGAGAAAAAAATCGAAGACAAATGCTTAAAATTACTTCTTAGACAACAGCCAGTAGCTAAAGATTTACGCGTCATTTCATCCGCCTTAAAAATGATTACCGATATGGAGAGGATTGGTGACCATGCTTCAGACATTGCTGAAATAACCATTTTACTCTCTAAAGAAAATGAACTTAAAATTTTAGCCCCCATTAAAGAAATGGCTAAAGAAACCACCTGTATGGTGATTGATAGTATTGAGGCTTTTGTCAATAGAGATACATACCTTGCCCAAAAGGTGATTAAACAAGACGATAAGGTAGATACACTTTTCTCCCAATTAAAAAATGAAATTGTTAAACTCATTAATGCCAATGAGGAAGACGGCGAGCAAGCCTTAGACTTATTAATGATAGGAAAATATTTTGAAAGAATTGGCGACCATGCCACCAATATAGCAGAATGGGTCATTTTTTCCATTACTGGTGAACACTAAAAAAGCCCTAATAAGCTAGAACACTCTAACTTATTAGGGCTTTTTTATTATGTTTGAACCACTTGGCTACTTCCCACAATTTTCATGTTGTTTTTAGCCATTACTGTATTTTGCCAGTCCCTTAATAAGCCCCCGCTCAAAAAAGGGCCTAACATCATGCAGCAATGATTGAAACAACACTTTCCTTGTCGGGGGCTTCACTTCTTCTTAGAACCACATGTGCCTTGCTCATTCTAAGATAAAAGTGGAAGGAAAAGCGGTTACATTTGGATGATATAAATGAAACTTGATGAAAGACTTTGATAAAGCGTTAGCTTAGCAAATAACTGGGTGCGAGTTGGTAAATGACAATAGGAGACTTTCTTGGAGGACGTTTGCATAAGCTTAGGACTCCTTGAAAGAAACATAAAGGCAATGACCAAGGTTGCAAGTCGTTACTTTTTAAGTTTACCCTGCAAAAAAGTGCTTTCATATTTATATATGTGCCAAGAAAAGAAAAACCCTTAGAAATTTTAAAAAATTTATAAAAATTTTTTGTAAGAGCATTTAAGTTAAGATAGTGCTACAAACAGCAGAGCCATGAAAGATAAATAATGATATAATTAGGCAAAGAAGTAGAGACGTTTATTGGAGGGAAAAAAGTGAGTGCCAAAGATTTAGCTGATAAGATTAATTTGACAGATAGACAGACAATGCAGATTAATGCGATGACGGGTAATAACAGCATATTACTTGAACGTATACAAGAAAGTATTTGTAAGGCTAAAAAAATTGACATCATTGTATCATTTCTTATGGAATCAGGGGTTAAAAAGATAGTAAGTGATTTAAAAGAAGCTATCATGAGAGGTGCACAGGTACGAATTTTAACAGGAAACTATCTAAATATAACTCAGCCACAGGCATTATATTTATTGCGTAAAGAGCTGGGAGATACCATAGATTTACGCTTTTATAATGAACCTAATAAGTGTTTTCACCCTAAGGCATATATTTTTCATTATCAGATAGATGGTGAGATTTATGTCGGTTCATCTAATTTATCATTAGGGGCACTCACAAAATCTATAGAATGGAACTATCGTTTTAGTCAATCGACTCATCAAGAGGACTTTAATTATTTTTACACCACATTTTGTGAGCTGTTTGAAGAACATGCCATTTCGATTACAGATGAGGTACTGGCTCATTACTCTAAAGTCTGGAAGCAGCCTAAATTTATTAGACAAGCTATAGAGGAAGAAGAAAACGTAACGGCACTTTTTGAACCAAGAGGGGCACAGATAGAAGCACTATATGCGTTGCAAAAATGTCGTGAGGAAGGATATGATAAGGGACTGGTTGTGGCAGCTACAGGAATAGGAAAAACTTATTTAGCTGCTTTTGATTCTAGGGAGTTTGAACGTGTTTTATTTGTGGCACACCGTAAGGAGATTATAAAGCAAGCTGCCCAGAGCTTCAAAAATGTAAGACCAGATAAAAGTATTGGTTTCTTTTATGGCGAGCAGAAGCAAACAGATGAAGACCTTATTTTTGCTTTGATTGAAACTTTAGGGAATAAGAAGTATTTAAATGAAGCTTATTTTAAACCTGATGCATTTGATTATATTGTTATAGATGAATTTCATCATGCAGTAGCTAATGATTATAAAAGACTAATGGAGTATCTTAAGCCTAAGTTTTTATTAGGGCTTACAGCAACACCAGAACGACTAGATAATAAGGATGTTTTTGCATTATGCGATTATAACAATGTATATGAAGTACGGTTAATGGAAGCCATTAATAAAGGTTGGCTAGTGCCTTTTAGATATTATGGCATATATGATGAAACAGTAGATTATAGTCAGATACATATAAAGAATGGCAAATATGATGAGAAAGAACTAGAACAAAGATTGATGATTCATGAACGTGCGGAGTTAGTTTTTAAACATTATAGTAAGTATCATTCAAAATGTACGATGGGATTTTGCAGCTCAAAAGGTCATGCAGAGTATATGGCAAAATATTTTAATGAAAAAGGAATTTCGGCAGCTGCTGTTTATAGTGGTGAGCAAGGTGAAAACACCAAAAAAAGAGATGAAGCGATTAATGGTTTAATAAAGGGTGAGATTAGAGTAGTTTTTTCGGTAGAAATGTTTAATGAAGGAGTAGACGTACCTAATATTGATACTGTACTCTTTTTAAGACCAACTGAGTCACCTACTGTCTTTTTACAACAACTAGGAAGAGGATTAAGAAAGTATAAAAATAAAGAATACTTAACGGTACTAGACTTTATCGGTAACTATAAGAAAGCAAATCTCATTCCATTCTTATTAAGTGGCAAGGCATATGAAGGAAAATCACTCGTTAAAGGAACACCACTTGAATTTGAATATCCTGATGAATGCTTTGTGGATTTTGATTTTAAATTAGTGGATTTGTTTAAAAGACAATCAGAAAATGAACTCAGTATTAAAGATAAGATTATTAGTGCATACTTAGAGGTAAAGACACGTTTAGGGCATAGACCGAGCCGAACAGAGTTATTTTTATATATGGATGAAGAAATATTTTCAGCTATGAAAAAGAATGCTAAGTTTAATATATTGAGAGATTATATGAGCTTTTTAAATGAACAAAAAGAGCTTACAGATGAAGAAAAACTATTATATCATTCTAGGGCAAGAGAATTTTTGAATATGCTAGAAACAACAGGTATGTCTAAGTCATATAAAATGCCAATCTTTAAGGCTTTTTATAATGAAGGAAATATGAAAATGGCGATTACTGAGGAAGATGTTTATAAAGCGATGCAAACGTTTTATAGTCAAGGGACAAATGGGGCAGATATGCTTAAAGATAAAATGACAGCAGGCTATAAAGACTGGGGGCAAAAAGAATATGTTAAGCTTGCGAAAAATAATCCTATTAAATTCTTAAAGAAGACCGAACATGCCTTTTTTGTAGAAAAGGAGGGTTATGCACTAGCATTAACAGAAGATATGGTACAATACTTAGAGTCAGAGTGCTTTAAATGTCATGTTGAAGATATTATTAAGCTAAGAACTTTAGAATATTATAAAGATAGATTGAGTAAACAAGAGAAAAAGAATTAGGAGAGACCTTATGAATAACTATTACAATGAGAACGCAAAAGAATTTTTTGAAGGGACAGCATATGTGGATATGAGCGAGAATTATATAGATTTTCTATTATTCATCCCTGATGGCGGAAAAATTCTTGATGCGGGATGCGGCTCAGGCAGAGATAGTTTAATGTTCATGAAACAAGATTATGAAGTCGTTGCTATTGATGGTTCAATTGAAATGTGTCGTTTAGCAAGTGAGCATATAGGGCAAGAAGTGAAACACATGCTTTTTGAGGAGATTGATTTTGAAAATGAATTTGATGGCGTTTGGGCTTCTGCTTCCTTACTTCATGTACCAAGTGAAAAATTAGAAGGCGTTTTAGTAAAGCTCAAAAAAGCACTTAAAGATAAAGGCATTTTATATGCTTCTTTTAAATATGGCACATTTGAAGGAGAAAGAAATGGACGCTATTTTCATAATCTAACGGAAGAAAAAGCAGAAGTAATATTTACAAAGGTTGGTTTTCGTATTGAAAAAATGTGGATAACAGGGGATGTTAGAGAAGGAAGAGAAGATGAAAAATGGCTAAATATATTAGCTATGGCATAGTGGTATATTGACGTTATAATGATAAAAGAAAAGAGGCGATAACAGATGGGAAAAGGATTGCTCGATCCGAAAGTAGACTTTGTGTTTAAAAATATATTTGGTTCAGAAAAGCATCCAGAAATACTGATTTCTTTTTTAAATGCCATTATTAAACCTACTATACCTATAGTAGGAGTGGAAATCAAAGGAACAGAAATGACTAAGCAATTTATTGATGATAAATATTCAAGGCTGGATGTAAAGGCAACGACGAGTAATAATGAGATCATTAATATCGAGATCCAACTCAAAGATGAACATAACATGATCAAAAGGAGTTTATATTACCTAAGTAAAATGTACGAAGAGCAGCTTGGAGAAGGAGAAGATTATTCAAATCTAAAGAGGACAATCTGTATTAATATCCTAAACTTTAAATATCTTAAAACAGAAAACTTCCATACAGGCTATCGCTTAAAAGAGATTCACACGCATGAGGAGTTAACTGATGTTATAGAAATGCACTTTATAGAAATTCCTAAACTGCCAGCAGAAGCGGATATTACAGATATGCTAGTGGCATGGACGGAATTTCTAAAGGATCCAGAAAGTGAAAAGGTAAGAAGTTTAGAATTAAATTGCAAAGAAGTTAGAGAAGCAAAAGATGAACTCATTCGAATGAGTAATAATGAAGAACAACGCGCCTTATATGAGATGCGTGCAAAAATTTTAAAGGATAAGGTAAGTGCCCTTAATAAAGCAAGACGAGAAGGAATTGAAGAGGGAATAAACAGTGTAGCATTAAATATGAAAAAAGCAGGCATCAATTTAATGGTGATACAACAAACGACAGGGTTGTCGATGGAAGTTATTGAAAGACTAAAGTAGAATTATAGAGTATATCATAAAAGAAAAGAGGCGATAATAGATGGGAAAAGGATTGCTCGATCCGAAAGTAGACTTTGTGTTTAAAAATATATTTGGTTCAGAAAAGCATCCAGAAATACTGATTTCTTTTTTAAATGCCATTATTAAACCTACTATACCTATAGTAGGAGTGGAAATCAAAGGAACAGAAATGACTAAGCAATTTATTGATGATAAATATTCAAGGCTGGATGTAAAGGCAACGACGAGTAATAATGAGATCATTAATATCGAGATCCAACTCAAAGATGAACATAACATGATCAAAAGGAGTTTATATTACCTAAGTAAAATGTACGAAGAGCAGCTTGGAGAAGGAGAAGATTATTCAAATCTAAAGAGGACAATCTGTATTAATATCCTAAACTTTAAATATCTTAAAACAGAAAACTTCCATACAGGCTATCGCTTAAAAGAGATTCACACGCATGAGGAGTTAACTGATGTCATAGAAATGCACTTTATAGAAATTCCTAAACTGCCAGCAGAAGCGGATATTACAGATATGTTAGTGGCATGGACAGAATTTCTAAAGGATCCAGAAAGTGAAAAGGTAAGAAGTTTAGAATTAAGTTATAAAGAAGTCAGAGAAGCAAAAGATGAACTCATCCGAATGAGTAATAATGAAGAACAACGTGCTTTATATGAGATGCGTGCAAAGATTTTAAAGGATAAGGTAAGTGCCCTTAATAAAGCGAGGCGAGAAGGAATTGAAGAGGGAATAAAAGAAGGGATCAAAGAAGGCATTAAAGAAGGAATTAAAGAAGGAATTAAAGAAGGCGTACATGGTGTTGCATTGAATATGAAAAGGGCAGGTATCGATTTTCAGGTGATACAGCAAATGACTGGTTTGCCGGTGGAGGTTATTGAAAGATTGGAACCGAGTAAAAGGTAAAATTTACACAGATTTTACATTCACACTTCTTATATTTTACATTTCTATTGTAGTATGAAAAAATGAGCAGAATATGTCGAATCATAAGCTCTACAATGAAATCTAATAAAAGATATAAGGAGTATTAGGATAATGGATATTTTTAGTGTGCTTACCATGCTTGGAGGCTTGGCACTATTTTTATATGGCATGCATGCCATGGGAGAGGGGCTTTCTAAGGTTGCAGGTGGAAGGTTGGAACGCATTTTAGAGAAGCTCACATCCAGTCCATTTAAAGCAGTTGCACTAGGGGCGGCAGTTACAGCAGTGATTCAGTCTTCTTCGGCAACTACGGTGATGGTGGTTGGTTTTGTCAATTCAGGTTTAATGAAGCTTTCTCAGGCGATTGGCATTATTATGGGGGCCAATATTGGGACGACGATTACTTCATGGATTTTAAGTTTATCAGGAATTGAAGGGGATAGTTTTTGGATTCAGCTTCTTAAACCAAGTTCATTTGCACCTGTGCTTGCGCTTATGGGCGTGGTGTTTCTTTTATTTTCTAAGAATGCCAAACAAAAAGATGTGGGCACCATTTTAATTGGTTTTGCCATTTTGATGGTGGGGATGGATACAATGAGTGATGCGGTAAAGCCGTTAGCGGATGTGCCAGCCTTTACAAATTTATTTGTCATGTTTTCAAATCCTTTTCTAGGGATGATCGTGGGGGCACTTTTAACGGCGATTATTCAAAGTTCTTCCGCTTCCGTAGGGATTTTGCAAGCACTTTGCATTACTGGAAAGGTAACTTATGCTTCGGTTATTCCAATTATTATGGGACAAAATATAGGCACTTGTATTACAGCGCTTCTTTCTAGTATAGGAACGAGTAAAAATGCGAGAAGGGCAGCGCTTGTGCATTTTTATTTTAATGTGATTGGCACACTTGTTTTTATGATTGTTTTCTATTCTATGAATGTGGTGATTGATTTTGCATTCTTAGGTGAAAGTGCATCTAGTGCAGGGATTGCTGTGATTCATACAGTATTTAATATAGGGGCAACCTTCTTATTATTGCCATTTACCAAGGGCTTAGAAAAGTTAGCTTATTTAAGTATTAAAGACGATGAAAATGAAACGATAGATGAGAAAAAAATACAGCTCATTGATGAGCGTTTCTTAGAGTCTCCTTCTTTTGCGGTGGAGCAATGTAAGCAAGCGGTGTATAAGATGGCTGAGCTTTCTAAAGAAGCGTTATTTAAATCGGTAGCACTCCTAGAGGAATTTAGTGAAGAAAAGGCAGAAGAAGTAAAGCTGCTTGAGGATAAGGTAGATAAGTATGAAGATGAATTAGGCAGCTATTTGGTTAGGCTTTGTAGTAAGAATTTACTAGAAAAAGATAGCCATGTGGTTTCCATGCTATTACATTTAATTGGTGATTTTGAAAGAATCTCCGACCATGCAGTCAATATAATGGAAGCAGGAAGAGAAATGGCTGAGAAAAAGCTGGTATTTTCAGCTGAGGCAAAGAAGGAAATTGAGGTGTTTACAAGAGCGATAAAAGACATTGTAAATATATCGATTCAGGTGGTAGAAGATGAGGACAAAAAGCTGGCAGTTACAGTAGAACCGTTAGAAGAAGTTATTGACCACTTAAATGATAAACTCAAAATGCGTCATATACAAAGGTTAAGAGAGGGTGCATGTACGATAGAGCTTGGTTTTATCTTTTCAGATATTACCACCAATTATGAAAGAGTGGCAGACCATTGTTCCAATATTGCCTTATCGATTTTACAATTAAATAATGAAGAGAGCTTTGATGCACACGAATATATCGACGAGCTTAAAAAGGAAGATAATGAAGCTTTTAGAGAAAAATATCATTCTTATAAAACCCAGTATGCGTTGTCATAAGCATATGAAGTTTAGTAAGTGAGTATACGAAAAATTTACTTAGATTTTACATTTCCACTCCTTATATTTTACATATCTAATGTAGGATTAAAATTAAAGAGAATAATCTGAAAAATGATTGGTGCTCTTTAATTTAGTAAAGTATAAGGAGTGTTTTTATGGACATTTTTGGTGTGCTTACAATGCTTGGGGGACTGGCGCTATTTTTATATGGCATGCATGCTATGGGAGAGGGGCTTTCTAAGGTTTCAGGGGGGAAACTAGAGCATATCTTAGAAAAGTTAACCTCAAATCCTATTAAAGCGGTTGCTTTAGGGGCAGTGGTAACAGGGATTATTCAGTCTTCTTCTGCAACAACAGTTATGGTCGTTGGTTTTGTAAATTCAGGCATTATGAAATTGTCACAGGCCATTGGTATTATTATGGGAGCTAACATTGGAACGACCGTGACTTCTTGGATTTTAAGTTTATCAGGAATTGAGGGAGATAGCTTTGTGGTGCAGCTTTTGAAGCCGTCTTCCTTTGCGCCTATTTTAGCACTAATTGGTGTTATTTGTATTTTATTTTCTAAAAAGGCAAAGAAAAAAGAAGTGGGTATGATTTTAGTCGGCTTTGGCATATTGATGACAGGAATGGAAACGATGAGTAGTGCGGTAAAGCCACTTGCTGACGTGCCTGCCTTTACGGATTTATTTGTGATGTTTTCTAATCCGATTATTGGGATGATTGTAGGGGCTGTATTAACAGCAGTGATACAAAGCTCATCTGCTTCAGTAGGAATTTTACAAGCCTTATGTCTAACGGGTAAGGTGACTTATGCTTCTGCACTCCCTATTATTATGGGGCAAAATATAGGAACTTGTATTACAGCCATTCTTTCTAGTATTGGAACGAGTAAGAATGCCAGAAGAGCAGCTTTAGTTCATTTATATTTTAATGTGATTGGCACCAGTGTATTTATGATTGTTTTTTACAGCTTAAATGCTTTTATTAATTTTACAGTGCTTCAAGAAAGTGCTTCTGCAGCTGGGGTTGCTGTCATTCATACATTCTTTAATGTGAGTGCCACCATTATGCTACTTCCATTTTCTAAATTACTAGAAAAACTAGCTTACCTTACCATTAAAGAGGATGACAAGGAAAAGGAGACTACTTCAAGTAAGGAGTTTTCACTTTTAGATGAGCGTTTCTTAGATTCACCTTCTTTTGCAGTAGAGCAGTGCAGACAGCTCGTGAATAAGATGGGGCAGCTTTCTAAGGAAGCATTATTTAAGGCGATTGAGTTATTAGATACATATAGTGAGCAAAAAGCCAAAGAGGTTAAAGACCTAGAAGAGCGTGTGGATCATTATGAGGATGAATTAGGCAGTTATTTAGTACGTTTAAGCAGTAAAAATTTGACAGAGAAGGATAGTCATACGGTTTCAATGCTCTTACATTTGATTGGAAATTTCGAACGCATTTCGGATCATGCAGTCAATATAATGGAAGCAGGCAAAGAAACTCAAAGTAAAGGCATAGCGTTTTCAGCTCAGGCTAAAAGTGAACTGGCTGTTTTTTCAAGAGCCATTAGGGATATTGTGAATATTTCACTTCAAGTGATTGAAGACCAAGATAAAAAGCTAGCGGTGACGGTAGAGCCTTTAGAAGAGGTCATTGACTCTCTAAATGATAAACTTAAGAACCGTCATATTCAGAGATTAAGAGAAGGCACCTGCACCATTGAACTCGGTTTTATTTTTTCTGATATTACAACAAACTATGAAAGAGTAGCAGACCATTGTTCCAATATTGCGCTTTGTATGTTACAGTTAAATAACGAAGAAAACTTTGATGCCCATGAGTATATACAAAACCTTAAAAAGGAAGACAATGAGGAATTTAAAGAAAAATATCATTCTTATAAGAAGCAATATAAACTGCCTGCTTAAAGAAAAAAGAGGCTGGTTAGAAAATGGAACTGGGTAAGTCAGAAAGAAATAAATGGAGGGCGTGAGATTATGGCGTGGATATACATTGTTGAAGATGACCAAAACATTAGAGAAATAGAAAGCTTTGCATTAAAAAATAGTGGTTACAATATTATGGATTTTGAATGCGCTAAAGACTTTTATAAGAAGATTGCAGAAAAAGTACCTTCATTAATTGTATTAGACATTATGTTACCAGATGAAGACGGATTAGATGTACTTAAAAAATTAAGAAATACACCAGCTACAAGAAAAGTACCCATTATTTTAGTCACTGCTAAGACGACCGAGATTGATAAGGTAAAAGGACTGGATATGGGAGCAGATGATTACATTACGAAACCATTTGGGGTAATGGAGCTTATTTCCCGGGTAAAGGCAGTGCTTAGAAGAAGCAAAGGAATGGAGGAAGAAAAGACCCTTTCATTAGCAGACGTTTCGATTGATAATGAAAAGCATGCTGTTTATATTAAAGATGAAGTTTGTGAACTGACCTATAAAGAGTATGAGCTTTTAAAGCTTCTGATGATTAATTCAGGCATTGTGATGTCTAGGGATATTATTATGGAGAGAATATGGGGCTCAGATTTTGAAGGGGAGTCTAGAACACTGGATATGCATATTAAAACATTAAGGCAGAAGCTTAAAAATGCCAATGTCACTATTAAAACCGTGCGTAATGTAGGCTATATTATGGAGTAAAGTGATGAAGAAAAAAATTAATATTCAATTACTAACGTTAGTACTCATTGCGATGATTTCTACACTTGCCATATCAATAGCGGTTTTCTATGAAATTTTTCAAAAAGAAGTTTTAGAGGATTTAAAAGCCTATACCAAAGTCATTGGTTCTAGTAATCTGATTCAAGGGGAAGCCTTTGAATATACCTCAAGAGATAGCAATATAAGAATTACCCTTATTGATGAGGCAGGCAATGTGAAATATGATAGCAATGCAGATAAGGAAGAAATGACGAACCATAAGGAAAGACCAGAAGTAAAGAAAGCCATGACCTTTGGAGAAGGAGAAGATATTAGGCATTCAGCCACACTAGATACCAATACCTTTTATTATGCTATAAAGCTAGATAATGGTATGATTATACGAGTAGCTAAAGAAGTGCAGAGTATGCTAAGTATCTTTGAAAGCGGTTTACCGATTATTGCCATATTTGCAGGGGTTGTTTTTGTTATTTGCGCCTTAGTGGCTCATATTATGACTAAGAGCCTAGTAGAACCCATTGAGCGACTAGCTCAGGATATAAGTGCCAGTGACTCCATCTCTACTTATAAGGAAATTGAGCCATTTATTACAACCATTCAAAAACAACATGAAGATATTTTAAGAAATGCCAATATGCGCCAAGAGTTTACCGCTAATGTATCTCATGAGCTTAAGACCCCCCTTACCGCAATATCAGGTTATGCAGAACTGATTGAAAGTGGTATGGCAACCACGGAGGATATTACGCAATTTGCAAGTAAGATTCAGAAAAACGCTAAACGGCTTCTCACCCTAATTAATGATATCATTCAGCTGTCTGAGCTAGATTCTACAGAAGTGCAAGTACCATTTACCAAAGTGGATATTTACAGTGTAGCGAGTGAATGTCTAAACATGCTAAAGGTATCAGCTAGTAAAATGGACATTGAACTCACCTTAGAGGGAGAGCCTTGTGAGGTAAGTGGCAATCGAGCCCTTATTGAAGAACTGATTGTGAATTTATGTGATAATGCCATTCGATATAATAATAGAGGGGGCAAAGTTAAAATTTCTATTCATTCTAAGGAAGATGAGGTCGTTTTAGCCGTTAAGGATACAGGGATAGGTATATCAGAGGAAAATCAACAGCGTATCTTTGAACGCTTCTACAGGGTGGATAAGAGCCGCTCTAAACTAACAGGAGGAACGGGATTAGGTCTGGCTATCGTCAAGCATATTGTATCGCAGCATCATGCACAAATGGAAATTGAAAGTGCACTAGGTAAAGGAACAGAAATTAGAGTCATTTTTAAAAGGATGGATGAAAGAGAGTAGGCATAGTCTATAAATTTATGGATTATGCCTCATTCTTTTGTATCAATTAGTCTATAGACGGCTAAGAATAAGAATATATAGTAAAGATAGCGTATAAATATAAGTTATAAATAGGAAGTAATATTAGAAAATTAAGAGAATAAATAAGAGAAAGGAAGTAAAATTTGCTTGCTAAACCCTGTTAAAAATCAATATTGGTCAATAAAATAGCCATTTAAAAATGCCTAATATGATTTGTAAATGCCTATTTATCAATGGTTGACTAAGCATAGATATTGGTTTGTGGAGAATGGAGAATAAGATAAAATATGAATTTTTCATAAACTTAATATGCAATTGACAAATTACATAAATAATAGTATATTTTTTAGTGAAAAATAAATGTTGTAAATTTATTTAAATATTATCTAATATGAAGATGGATATTAGGGGGTTATGAATATGAAAAAAAGTCTAGTAAAAAGTTTATCACTTTTAGCTGCTACGGCAGTATGTGCTATGGGATTTACTGGTTGTGGTAATAGCACTGCAAACGCAAGTGCCAATACATCAGAAGCTACTACAGATGATGCATCAGATACAACAGCAGAAGCTAGTACAGATGCTGCCTCAGAAGAAGCACCTGCAAATACTGGTGACGTATATAAAATTGGTGGTATGGGACCATTAACAGGAGATGCTGCTTCTTATGGTAATTCAGTAAAACAAGGTGCAGAAATCGCCATTAATGAAATCAATGCAGCTGGTGGCGTAAATGGTCACAATCTTGAACTTGTTTTTGAAGATGATGAATGTGATGAAGAAAAAGCAATTAGTGCTTATAATAAAGTAATGGATGAAGGCGTTATCGCAATCTTAGGTGCAGTTACATCAGGTTGTAGTGTAGCTGTTGCTGGAGAATCAGTAAATGATGGTATTCTTCAAATCACACCAAGTGGTTCAGCACAAGAATGTACAGATGGAGACAATGCATTTAGAATTTGTTTCACAGACCCATTACAAGGTCAAACAATGGCTAAATATATTTCTGAACAAGGTTATAAAAATGTAGCCATCATCTATGATGCTGCTAGTGATTATAGTAAAGGAATTACAGATGCTTTCGTAGCAGAAGCTAAAAATCTAGGGCTTGGTATTGCTGCTCAAGAATCATTTAATACAGGTGATGTTGACTTCAAGACTCAACTTACAAAGATTAAAGACTCAGGAGCTGACTGCTTATTCCTTCCTCTTTACTACACAGAAGTTGGTTATATTTCTGAACAAGCTGCAACACTTGGTATCAGCTTACCTTACTTTGGTTCAGATGGATGGGATGGAATCATTGCTCAATTAAATGGTGATACAACGAATATCGAAGGCGCTACATTCCTTACACCATTCGTTGCAACAGATGAAGCTGAAAACATTAAATCTTTCGTAAGTGCTTATGAAGCTGCTTATTCAGCTACACCAGACCAATTTGCTGCTGATAGCTATGATGGCATTTATGCAATTAAAGCTGCAATCGAACAATGTGGTGATGATGTAACGAATGAAAATTTAGTTGCTGCTATGACTAAAATCAGCATCAATGGTTTAACAGGAGATATGACATTTACAGCAGAAGGTGAACCAAACAAATCAGCTAAAGTTGCTGTGATTGAAAATGGTCAATATGTCGCTAAATAGTATACATGTCATTTGAAATTAAAAAAGATTTGAATAAGAACAAGGCAATATTAAAGAAAGTATTGAACTAGAATGTAAGGCTGCCCTTTGATAGCTTAAGGATGAAAAAGAGAAGCTATTGACGGCAGCCTTTAATTTTTTATGCATTTATAGTAGAAATATTCTATAATAAAGACAAAATACCTTAGAAGGAGGAAAAAGAGATGATTCAGCAGCTTATTAATGGATTAAACCTTGGTAGTATCTATGCACTGATGGCACTTGGATATACGATGGTTTATGGAATTGCAAAGATGTTAAACTTTGCGCATGGAGATATCATCATGGTTGGGGCCTATACTTTGTCACTTGTGATGACTAATCTAGGGATGCCTCCAATTGTTGCCATTTTAGCTTCAGTCGTTGTTTGTTCGGTTTTAGGTGTAACCATCGAAAAAATCGCTTATAAACCACTTAGAAATGCTTCTCCACTGACTGTACTCATTACAGCTATTGGGGTAAGTTACTTTTTACAAAGTGTTGCATTACTTTTATTTGGCTCAAATAAAAGAAAAGTAGAGTCCGCTATTGCCATAAAAGGGATAACATTAGGGCCTATTGAATTAACAGGGGAGTCTGTAGTGACTTTAGGGGTTACCATTCTTATTATGATTGGACTCACTTTATTTATTAATAAAACAAAACTAGGGAAAGCTATGCTTGCTGTATCTGAAGATAAAGGTGCAGCACAACTTATGGGAATCGATGTCAATCGTACGATTTCTATTACATTTGCGATTGGTTCAGCACTAGCTGCTGTAGCGGGTGTTTTATTTGTAAGTTCTTATGGATTTGTAGGGCCTTATACAGGGGCACTTCCAGGAATCAAAGCTTTCGTAGCAGCTGTACTTGGTGGAATTGGTAGTGTTCCAGGCGCTATGCTTGGAGGGGTGCTTCTTGGCATCATTGAAAGTTTATCTAAAGCTTATATTTCTACAAACTTATCAGATGCTATCGTATTTGGTGTATTGATCATTGTATTACTGGTTAAGCCATCAGGTTTACTTGGTAAAGTTAGAATGGATAAGGTATAGGGGGTGCAATTATGAACAAATTATTCAATAAGAAAAACATCAAATATATTATCATTGCTGCACTCGTTTATATCGTGGTTACAGTTTTGACAGCGACGGGTATTTTATCAAGACATTATCAAAGCTTATTAGTTCCTGTAGGAGTTAATATTATGCTTGCGGTATCTTTAAACTTAACAGTTGGATTTTTAGGTGAATTAACATTAGGACATGCAGGATTTATGTCTGTAGGGGCTTATGCAGGCTGTTTGTTTACCGTTTATGCCGATCTTCCAACTTACATAGAATTTCCAATTGCTTTATTAATTGGCGGGGTTGTAGCGGCTTTATTTGGCATCGTCATTGGTGTTCCAGCACTTAGATTAAAAGGAGACTACTTAGCGATTGTTACTTTAGCTTTTGGTGAAATTATTCGTTCAGTGTTTACAAACCTTGAAATTACAGGTGGTGCAGGTGGATTAAAAGGCATTGATAAAACGAGTAACTTTACAATTGTATTTGTGGCTGCACTCATTACCATTATTGTCATTTCTAACTTAGTGCATTCTAGACATGGTAGAGCCATCTGTTCGATTCGTGATAATATCATTGCTTCAGAATCTGTCGGGATTAACGTGGTTTATCATAAGCTACTTGCCTTCGTTATTGCAGCTTTTTTTGCCGGGGTAGCTGGCGTCATTTATGGTCATAACTTAGGTATTTTAAAACCTGCGACATTTGACTTTAATAAATCCATTGAAATCTTAGTTATCGTTGTGCTTGGTGGTATGGGAAGCATTGTAGGGTCTATTGTTTCAGCAACCATCATTACACTACTTCCAGAGGTGCTTCGTTTCTTATCTGACTATCGTATGCTGATTTATGCGGTGGTTTTAGTCGTGATGATGATTTTAAATGCTTCACCAAAATTTAATGATTTCAAAGAACGTGTAGGAAGTAAATTTAAGAAAACAAAAGGAAAGGGGGATGCAGATGCCACTATTAGAAGTTAATAACCTAACCATTGTATTTGGTGGATTACATGCCGTAGATGATTTTAGCTTAAAAATCAATAAAGGACAATTATATGGACTCATTGGACCAAATGGTGCAGGAAAGACAACCGTATTTAATATGCTCACTGGAGTATATAAACCAACAAGTGGGAAAATCACTTTGGATGGAGAAGATATTACAGGAAAAAGTACGATTGAAATTAACAAAAAGGGTGTTGCCCGTACTTTCCAAAACATTCGTTTATTCAATAATATGAGTGTTTTAGATAATGTAAAGATTGGTCTTAACAATCAAAAGAACTACTCTGTGCTTGAAGGCATTTTAAGAATGCCACGCTATTTTAAAGAAGAAAAAGAAATGGATGAAAAAGCCCTAGAGCTGCTTTCTGTATTTGATTTAGACAAAGAAAAAGATTTTTTAGCTTCTAACTTACCTTATGGTAAACAAAGAAAACTAGAAATCGCTAGAGCACTTGCCACCAGTCCAAAACTTTTATTACTAGATGAGCCAGCAGCTGGTATGAATCCAAATGAAACCGCAGAGCTGATGAACACCATCCATTTTGTACGTGATCAGTTTGATATGACCATCCTCCTTATCGAGCATGATATGAAGCTTGTAGGGGGAATCTGTGAGGAAGTTACAGTGCTTAACTTTGGAAAAGAGCTTGCTCATGGTGAAACAAGTAAAGTACTCAATGACCCAGAAGTTGTTAAAGCATACTTAGGTGAATAGAAAGGAGAAACCATTTATGGCAATGTTAAAAGTTGAAAATCTAGAAGTGTGTTATGGAATGATTCAAGCAATAAAAGGTGTCTCCTTTGAAGTTAATGAAGGGGAAGTTATTGCCCTCATTGGTGCTAATGGTGCAGGAAAGACAACGATTTTACATACTGTAACAGGACTCATTCCAGCTAAAGCAGGAAACATTGAGTTTGGTGGACAAAATTTATTAAAGACACCCGCTCATAAAATTGTTTCCATGGGAATGGCACACGTCCCAGAAGGAAGACGAATCTTCCAAGAGCTCACCGTTTTTGAAAATTTAAAATTAGGGGCTTATACAAGAAATAGTAAAAGTGAAATAGAAGAAACCATTCGCATGGTTTATGGAAAATTCCCAAGACTTGAAGAAAGAAAAGACCAGATTGCAGGAACACTAAGTGGTGGAGAGCAGCAAATGCTCGCTATGGGTAGAGCGCTTATGTCACATCCAAAGATTATCCTGATGGATGAGCCTTCTATGGGACTTTCTCCACTGTATGTGAATGAAATCTTTAAGATTATAGAGGAAATTAGTAGCGCAGGCACCACGGTTCTTCTAGTAGAACAAAACGCTAAAAAAGCACTCTCTATAGCAGACCGCGCTTATGTACTCGAAACAGGTAAGATTGTTCTTGAAGGAAAAGCAAAAGACCTCATTAACGATGACTCTATTAAAAAGGCTTACTTAGGTGAATAATATGTGTTTTGTGGGAAAAATTGATAACGCCTTCTGAGTTTATACAGAAGGCGTTATTTTAACTTGTAAACGAGTTGGATAGAAAGTGGAATTAGCAATTGGTGCTTTTATAAAGAACAAGTTCATCAAGCGGACGTTTAGGGACATGATGAACCGCATCAGCATCACGATAATAATCAATACCATGTTCGCAAGAAGTATCTTCTAAGACAATCTCCTCTTTTGGCTTACCTAGTGCAATCACTAAGTCAATTTTGTATTTGCTGGTATCAATTTGTAAGGCATTAGCTAATGCTTCTCTTTTAGTATTAGCCAGTATACAACCACCATAGCCCATTTCTACGGCACCTAATAACATCGTTTGGGCAATGATGCCATCATCCGTTGCTCTGTTTGGGGCAAGACTTAAATCACAAAGTAAGATGATATAAGCGGTAGGACGTTCGCCTTCTTTGGGACCATCCCAATCTTTTAATTTACCTGCCCATCCTAACGTAGAAAATACAGCGGCATTGTCACTAGGAGAATTAATGAGCATAAATTTATTAGCTTGCATATTGGCAGTGGAAGGCACAATACGACCTAAGCTAGCAATCTCCACAAGTTCATTCATGCTAATCTTTTGATTTTCATCAAAACGTCTGTATGAACGATTCTTAAGAACTAGATCTTTAAACATAGCATTCACTCCTTTATATGTATGAAAATTTTTAAATTAATCATAACACTAAACCTAATTAATAATCAAACATCAATATAAAAAGAAAGCCAAAAATTGGATGGCGGATTAAGGCGAATTATTTAAAATATGTGTTTTAAATAGAGGGCAAAAATAGTATACTTAATGGTGGAAAAGAAATATTTTTATTATTGGAGGGAGGGAAATGTCAACAAGACTCATGAGAAAGAAACGACAAGAAAAAACATTAAGCGTTTTAATGATAACGTCTTTTGCCGCATTCATTGTAACAGTTGTTCTATTAGTGGGACATGCAGGTGTCAAATATAAAATAGAGAGTAGTGAAAAATCAGTTCAAGCACTTTCGAAAGAAGTGACCACATTGCAAAATCAAATTGAAGAAATTAAGAAGATGCAAAATGAATCTAAAGATCAATTAGATCTACTACAATCTCAGATTAACAAATATGATGAAAGTATTGTTGCAAAGTTTAGCAAGGAAGAGTGAAATAATTAAAACGGTAGAAGATTTTAGATGAAAGGGGAGGACAAAGTGCGCTCAAGAAGGAAACAAATGATAAGAGTCATTGTGTTATTTGCAACATTAACGCTTATCTTTACAGGAACAAGTTTTGCCCTAGCAGTAAACTTTCCTAAAAAGATTTCAGCAATGCATGAAGTACAAGCTGCGGTTATCGAACTTGAAAAAAATAAGGAAACACAATCAGAAACATTAAAACAAGTAAAAACTCAAATGGATGATATAAACGCACAGATTCAGTCCCTACAGACGTTATTAGATACGCTTAAAGAAAATGTGGGTGAGCCAGAAGAATATGATGAAAGTCAAGGAATTAAACGTGCTTATTTAACATTTGATGATGGACCTAGTGATAATACCGTTAGAATTTTAGATTGCTTAAAAGAAAATAATATTAAAGCCACTTTCTTTGTGATTGGAAAAGATGGATATGATGAGGTCTATAAACGTATAGTGGATGAAGGACACACTTTGGCCATTCACTCAAATACTCATGATTACAGCTCAATCTATGTAAGTGTTTCTACTTTTATGGACGATATTAACACACTAGCTGACAAGTTAGAGCGTATCACAGGTGTTAGACCAACAGCTATGCGTTTCCCAGGAGGCTCAAACAACACAATTAGTAATAAGTATGGCGGTGAGGACCTAATGGATAAGCTCGTTAATGAGGTAACCTCAGCTGGATTTACCTATTATGATTGGAATGTAGACTCTACCGATGCAACAGGTAATAATATTGATAAACAAGCTATCTTTAACTCTGTTGTAAATGGTTCTGCTGATAAAACCAATGCCATTATCTTAATGCACGATGCACCAGCGAAAGCCACTACGGCTGATGCCTTGCCAGCTATTATTGATGGCTTAAAGAAAAAAGGCTTTATATTTAGCGGCATTAATGAACGCACACCAGAAGTACAGTTTAAAAAACACAATTAGAAAATGAATGATACACTTTCCTAGGATATAGCAGGGAACTATAATATGAGTGGGAATGTATTGATATATGTCCAGATACATTATTAGATGCACCCATTGTAGAAAATATACAATAAGTAGAAGATAGATAGACTGTTTGCACACATATAAAAATAAGGCTATTGGGATAGATGATATGAAAATCCTAATAGCCTTGTTTAGTATAAAAAACGTCAGTTAACTAAATAGCGTTTTCAAAGTAAAAAGATAGATATTGAAATAAGATTGCTATATAATAGATTAATAAGATATAGAGAGGGGGATGGATATGGAATCTCCAATTACAGCAATAGGTTTTTCAGAAATTGATAAGAAGTATACGCTCGAGCAGATTGTGGCTGAAATACTTGATAAACCTACCACTCAACAAGCAAGTCGCAGAAATAATAAAGATATAGTTGCTGAATACGTTAAAGAATTTGGAAAAGATATGTTTGTGATGGTGAGAATCGTCATGCACTCAGAAGATAAAGAGGCGAAGATTGAAGTAGAACAATGCGAGCCTTACTTAAGGTCAAGTTATACAATAGATGTTGAAGAATTATCTGTTGAAGCAATAGATGATGAGTTCAACTACTATGTAATCTGTGAAGAAAAAGAAACAGGCATTCAATTCATCTTTTGGTTACAAAATGTGATTGAATATGTGGAAGCTTTGGCTCATAAAAAAACATTTAACCAAGTTAAGATTGCCGCATTAGCAATGGAGGGGACGATTGTCCTTCCTATTGAAAAAGATGAGGAAGATGAAGCGGAAGAAAAAGAAGAAAAAGAAAAGATTAAGGTCATGCTTCAAAGAGCTAGAGAAGGCGATGAAGAAGCTAGAGCAGAGCTAGAAGCAGAAGAAAAAGAAATGGATGACCAACTGAAAGAACGTATGTATCAGGAAGATTTTCTTTCAATCATGAGTGGTTATTTTGTTCCAACTACTTTAGTAGATGCTAACTATGCGATATTAGGTGAGATTAAAGAAATGACAACTAGAAGAAATATTAAGACAGGGGAAGAAGTTTATCTTTTCACCTTAGATGTCAATGATATGCCTCTAGAAGTTATGATTAATAAGAAGCAACTGATAGGGATGCCTTCAGTTGGCATGCGATTTATGGGAACTTGTTGGTTACAAGGTACAATAGTTACAAATAATTAGGACAATTAATACTTGACTTATGAACATTAAAACGGTAGTATAATAAGTGCTATTGGTTTAATGTTCTCGTAGCTCAGTAGGATAGAGCGACCGCCTCCTAAGGTTGCGTTACAACGGCCGCCTTAGAAAAACTTCATATAGGATTCAAGTTCGAGTTTTTTCGGGCTTAGTCATAAAACCAGCCATGTCTCAGTAGCTCAGTTGGATAGAGCACACGCCTCCTAAGCGTGGGGCCGGAGGTTCAAATCCTCTCTGGGACGCCAGCTAACAACGCCGAAAGCCTTTGTTTTCAAGGGTTTTCGGCTTTTCTTATATAAAAAGCTGCGAAAAAGCTCTTTCACTGTATGAGATAAAATTCTACTCCAAAATTTGATTTTTGACAACCCCTCCAGAATCGAACGGTTGTTATAAGGCAAAATTGCCAGCTAATTATTAGCAGAAAATGGGCTGTTCTTGCTAATGAAAATGCCCTTCCTGCTAATCAGACCAAAAATCGTGCCAAAAATCCAGCTAATCAAAAAAGGCGGATGTTTTGAGTACCATGCAGTTATAGCAGATAAAATTGAATATCGTTATATACATAGAGCGTCTATTTGCCCCGCATTGGGGATGGATAGGCGCTCTTTTTTTATGCCCAAAACCATGGGCAAATACAAGAGATTGGAGGTGTTTTATTTGAGCAAGCCTGTTTATGCCGCAGACAAGCCGAGCGATTGCCATTACTGCTACTTCTGGACGAATGGCAGAAAGGGTTGCCGTCTGGGTAGAAATAATTGCTACTACTTAATCTCTTTGCCACCGAAACCCAAGTCGGAATGTGATGGCTGTCCCTATGGGCGAGATCACCCGTGCATTGGTTGGTGTACGAAGAAGGTTATGCGTGAAGTGGGGCTTCGTTGATATGGATGCGTATGAACAGGAATGCCGCTTCTGCCATTTTGCCCGATGTCCTTACGAAAAGACGGATACGACTTTCCGCAGCATTCCGCTGACAACAGAAAGTGTTCCGCAGAAAGAAGGTGGTGAAGCCGTGTGAGTTTTGATTATTTTTACGGTCAGCAATCCGATCTATTCACATTCTATCGAGTTCCGAAGGTGTTGTTCACGAACGAGAGGTTCTGGAATATTTCCGCTGATGCCAAGATGCTGTATGGCATTTTGCTTGACCGTATGAGCCTGTCTGCCAAGAATGGTTGGATAGATAAAAACGGTCGAGTGTATATCATTTTTACAATCGACGAAGCGAAGATGGCTCTGAACTGCGCTGAACAAAAGGCTATCAAGCTGCTCAGTGAACTTGAGAAGAAAGCAGGATTGATTGAACGCAAGCGCCAAGGTCTGGGAAAGCCCAACCTGATCTATGTGAAGAACTTTATCTCTGCTGTGGATTCACAACTCTTGAATTGTGAAAATCACAATTCTGGAACAATGGAAATCACAACTCAAGAACTTCCAAAATCACAATGTAATAATACTGATAAAAATAATACTGAATTTAGTGATACTGATTCTATCTTTCCTTCCGGAAATGGTGGAATGATGGACGAGAATGACCGCTATCAAGAATACTTTGATTATTTCTCGGATCAGCTCAGTATGGATTTGTTGAAGAAGGATTACCCTTACGATTCCGAAATGCTGGATAACATTCTGGAGTTGATCGTTGAAACGGTTTGCACAAAGCGACCGTTGATTCGCATTGGTGCAGAGGAGCGTCCGGCAGAAATTGTCCGCAGTCGGTTTATGAAACTGAATGTCGAACACATTCGATATGTTATGGACTGCTTCAAAGAGAACACCACAAAGATTAGAAATATCCGTCAGTATATGCTGACTACGATATACAATGCGCCGACGACAATAGACACCTACTACGATGCTCTTGTTCGGCACGATATGTCACACGGATATTTGGAAGGAGGATTTAAGAAATTGAAAATGAAGCGAGAGGAAGGAGAGTGACGAAAAATGTCGAAAAA
>CAKVCL010000034.1 GCA_934725855.1 uncultured Cellulosilyticum sp.
CAAAAATTAAGAAAATATGCTAGTTTCAATTCAAAGTCATTTTTTATTAAAATTGCTCTCAAGGCTGAATAGTAACCTTGATGCTACTTCTTTCGAATGATTTCATACATGCAGACAGCCGTTGCTACAGAAGCATTTAACGATTCTGCCCCACCAGGCATTGGAATCATGATCGTCTCGTCTGTATGCTCTAAACAATACTCGGATACCCCATTGCCTTCATTCCCAATAACAAGTGCCATCTTACTTGCAAAGTTAACCTCATAGACCCACTTAGACGTCTCTTTTAAAGCCGTTGTATAAATTTTAACGTCTTCTTTCTTTAATCTAGAAAAATACGCTTCTATTTCTCCATCCACCACAATAGGCATATAAAATAAAGAGCTCATGGTAGAACGCACAACTTTAGGACTATACAAGTCTACACATCCTTTAGTCATTAAAATGCCTTTAAAATTAAACGCATGTGCTGTACGGATAATGGTTCCTAGATTACCTGGATCTTGTAAATTCTCTAGGACTAAATAGTTGCCTTGTTCAAACCTAAAGGTTTCTAGCTGACAATCTACTCGCTTTACCACCGCCATAATGCCTTGTGGTGACTCTGTCTCACTGATCTGTGCAAATAAACTATCTGGTAATACCAAAATCTCTTTTGCTAAGATAGATTCCTCAATATGCTTCTCTACGCTCTCACTAACTAATAAGGTTTGAATGTCAATATGGGAAGGAATTTCTTTAACTGCTCTTATTCCCTCTATAACAAATAAACCTTGCTTTTTTCTAGCTGCTTTTTTCTTTAACAATTCCTTCACTAATTTAATAGAAGGATTTTGCATACTTGTGACTTGCTTTTTATTCATTTCGTTTCTCTTCCAATTCTTGAATACTCTTATTTTCTCCCACAATGACTAATAAGTCCTCTTCCATTAATACAAAATCAGGTTTTGGTGTGACTTGAATCGTGTCACCTCTTTCAATCGCAATAATATTAATGCCATATCTTGCACGGATATCTAAACTCGCAATAGACTTTCCTGCCCACTCTGGTAAAATGGCAATCTCCATAATGCTATAGTCCTGAGAAAGCTGAATATAATCAATAATATTTCCAGCAATTAAGTTATTAGCCAGTCGTTTACCCATATCATATTCTGGTGAAATGATACGATCAGCGCCTAATTTCTCTAGTACCTTCTTATGTGATAATGTACTGGCTTTTGATACCACATAAGGCACATTAAGCTCCTTAAGTAGTAAAGTAATCATAATACTAGATTGAATATCTTTCCCCATCGCTACAATCGCCACATCAAAATTACGAATGCCTAATTTTTTTAGCGTTTCCATATCCGTTGCGTCCGCTTGTACGGCTTGTGTCACGACCGTTGAAATATCTTGAATCTTCTCCTCTGATTTATCCACCACCATGACTTCATACCCTGCCTCGGCTAAAGTTTTTGCAAGGCTTGTTCCAAATCTCCCTAATCCAAAAACAACAAATTGTTTGACTTTCACTATAATCCTCCTATTCTATCCCACCATAATTTTATCTTCTGGATATTGAATATCCACTTTTTGTTTTTCTTTATCTCTTTTTCTAACCATTAAGGCAACAGCCATCGTTACTGGGCCTAAACGTCCAATAAACATTACCACCATAATGGTGATTTTTCCTATTAAGCTCAGCCCTGATGTAATCCCTAAAGTCGTCCCCACTGTTGCAAAAGCAGAGATTGTTTCAAATAGAATCTCCATAAATGTAAAGTCTTCCGTAATACTTAAAATGCCCACTACTGTAAAGATGACAAGTATGGAAATCATAATAATCGTTAAAGCTCTAGAAACCACATCAAATGCGATTCTTCTTTTAAAGACAACAATTTCATCATTCCCTTTGATGGTATTATAAGCACATAGTACCACAACCCCAATGGTGACTGTCTTGATGCCACCGGCTGTACCGGCTGGTGACCCACCAATTAACATCAAAATCATGGTAAACAATTTAGAAGTATCAGTCAGCCCACCTAATGGCACCGTATTAAATCCAGCTGTACGAGGGGATACAGCTTGAAACCAAGCCGCATAAATTTTCTCTTTAAGACTAAGCACGCCTAATGTAGCAGGATTATGATATTCCAAAACAAAAATAACCACAAAGCCAGATACCAATAAAAGTGTTGAAATCACCCATACTAATTTAGTATGTAAGCTTAATTTATTAATCGCTTGCTTCCATGTATAATGCTTAGGTGCTTTTTTCTTATTAACAAATAGCTTAACCGTATCGACCCAAACACTAAAACCTAATCCGCTCAAAATAATTAAACTGGTGATTACAAAATTGACGAGTCCATTTCCTACATAAGGCGTTAAGCTACTATCCCCAATTAAATCAAATCCTGCATTACAAAATGCAGAAATGGAATGAAAAATAGCATAAGCCATGCCTTTAATCAGTCCAAATTGAGGAATAAAAGCAAACGCCAATAAAATAGCCCCTACCCCTTCTACAAAAAGTGTGCCTTTTACAATCAGCTTCGTAAAACGAACCACACCCGCCGTTGTATTGAAATTTAAGGCTTCTTGCATCACCAGACGATTTTTTAAAGAAATTCGTTTGCCCAGTAACACATAAATCATGCTCACTAAAGACATAAACCCTAAGCCCCCAATTTGAATACAACAAATCAAAACAACCTTTCCAAACGTTGACCAATAAGCTGCGGTATTGACGACCGAAAGTCCTGTGACACAAACAGCTGAAGTCGCCGTAAACAAGGCATCAATAAAGGGGGTTATCTGACCACTTTTAGAACTGATGGGTAACATCAAAATCAAACTAGAAACGATAATTAATCCTAAAAAGCCACCTACTAATATCTGGGCTGCATTCATCCCTTTCATCCACTTGATTTCTTTATTTCTCCGTATGAATCCCGGGATTTCATCATGTTTCATATGACTCTCTCCTTATATTTCTATCTATCACTATTTTTTCTTATTGTATACTATAATGCCTAAAATATCTATATAAAAGTCACCATTCATCCTTTATCCACGTAAAAAAAGCACCAGTCTAAGCTGATGCTTTTTTTAACTATGCTTCGCTGTTACCATGTACAACGCCGTTATAAATATAACCATTTTGACTATCCACAGTAATCACTGTTGCTGTTTTAAGTCCTTCTAAAATACCGTTGGCGCCAATAATAACAGGGATATCCAATGTTCTTCCTACAATCACTGCATGATTGTTCTCATCTAAGGCACTTTCTTCTACAACAATGGCACTTGCTTTCTTCATATAAGGAAGTAGCTCATTCGTGGTTTTATGTGCCACTAAAATGTCACCTTGTCTAAAAGTCTTTTTTGCTTCTTCTAAGGCTTTGATCACGCAAGCTCTACCTGTTACAATTTTATCGCCATAGCCCTCCCCTTTGGATAAAACGCTCCCTACATATTGAACACGCATAATATTAGAAGAGCCTTCACGTCCCACTGGTACACCAGCTGATAAAACGATCACATCTCCTTGCTGAGCTAAACCAGTACTTTCAATCTTGCTGACTGCTCTAGCAAATACATCATCTGTTGAATCACCTGGCTTGCTTTCAATCAGAAGTGGTTTACATCCCCATACTAAGTTGAGTTGTCTTTGTACACGTTCATTATATGTGCAACCTACAATTGGACAAGACGGTTTGAATTTTGAAATAGAACGAGCTGTATAACCTGATTTTGTAATGCTCACAATACAAGCTGCTTCTAACTCTTTAGCTGCACTACATGTGGCATGACTCATGGCATTTGTCATACTGATTCCATAGGCTTTAGGCTGAAGTAATGGCATTTCACCACTTAAAACCTCTGCTTCAGCAGCTTCTGCAATTCTCGCCATGGTCTGGATGGCTTCAATTGGATAATCTCCTTTTGCCGTTTCACCAGAAAGCATAATCGCCGATGTGCCATCAAAGATCGCATTAGCAACATCTGTTGTTTCTGCTCTTGTTGGCCTAGGATTACGAATCATCGAATCTAGCATCTGTGTTGCCGTAATAACCGGTTTACCCGCTCTGTTCGCTTTTTTAATGAGCATTTTTTGAACAATAGGGACTTCCTCCGTTGGAATTTCAACACCAAGATCTCCTCTCGCTACCATGATAGCATCTGCCACTTCGATGATTTCATCAATATTATTGACACCATCTCTATTTTCAATTTTAGCAATGATTTGGATGTCTGCACCACCTGCATCTTCAAGTACTTGACGGATTTTAATCACATCTGATGCTTGTCTAATAAATGAAGCCGCAATATAATCAAATCCAGCTTTTGCAGCAAATTGCACATCTAAAATATCTTTTTCGGTAAGTGCTGGTAAATTAACAAATGTATCTGGAATGTTGATGCCTTTTCTTGAACCTAACATTCCACCATTGAGTACAACACACTTAATATCATTTCCATCAATTTCGCTTACCTTAAGTTCTATTAGTCCATCATCTATTAAAATGCGACTTCCTACTTCTAAATCTTCAGCAAGTCCTTTATAAGTCACGCTGACCTTTTGCTTGTCGCCTTCGATTTCTTTTGTCGTTAACGTAAAGCAATCCCCTATGCTTAGCTTGACATCCTCATCATTTTTCAAAACACCTGTACGGATTTCAGGTCCTTTTGTATCTAAAATAAGTGGAATCGGTTTCTTTAATGCATCTCTTACTTTAATCACTCTCTTTGCTGTTTCACCATGAATTTCATGATTATCATGAGAGAAATTAATACGAATCGCATCTGCTCCAGCCTGTAAAATTCTTTTAATATTTTCCTCGTCACGTGTCTTTGGTCCTAAAGTACATATAATTTTTGTTCTGCGCATAATGCCCCCTTGGAACTTAGTCTTTTATAACAAACTCACTCTTTCTATCTACTTTCTTCTTTCTTTGATAGCTTTAAATTATACAAGTAATTTACTTACTTCATACATATATTCATCAATGCTTTTCGTCATAGCAAGTGCTTCATTGATATCGTAATCCACGTATTCACCTTTTACATAAGCTACCACACGTTTTGCCTTACCTTCACATAAAAGATCAACTGCTTTTGCACCCATCATAGAAGCATGTAAACGGTCTACTGCTGAAGGTGAGCCTCCTCTTTGAAGGTGTCCTAAAATCGTCGCACGTGTCTCAATACCTGTTACTTGCTCTACTTTCTTAGCCAATGCATCTACACCACCAACACCTTCTGCAACAATGATTAAGCAGTGTTTTTTACCATGATGTTTATTGTCTAAAATTTGTTTAATAATCTCTTCGTCACTTGGTCTTTCTTTTTCAGGAATGAGTACCATTTCAGCTCCAGAACAAATGGCACACCATAATGCAATATATCCTGCATTTCTTCCCATTACTTCAACGATTGAACATCTTTGATGTGAAGTAGAGGTATCACGAATTTTATTAATCGCATCCATAGCTGTATTAACTGCTGTGTCAAAACCAATTGTATATTCTGTGCAAGCAATATCAAGGTCAATGGTTCCTGGAATACCAATTGTATTGATTCCTAAATTAGCAAGTTTTTCAGCCCCTTTGAATGAGCCATCTCCACCAATTACTACAAGTCCTTCAATCCCAAACACCTTACACATTTCTGCACCACGTGCTTGATATTCTGGTTTAATAAACTCTAAGCAACGTGCTGTTTGAAGGATTGTACCACCACGTTGTACAATATCAGATACACTTCTTGGTGTAAGTTCAACCACATCACCAGAAAGTAATCCATTGTATCCTTTATTAATTCCCATTACTTTTATGCCACGAGCTGTAGCCACACGTACGACTGCACGAATAGCAGCATTCATACCTGGTGCATCACCACCACTTGTTAAAACGCCAATTGTACTTACTTTATTGCTCATAAAATAACCCCCTTATGGTTGTTTAATTTTTAACTCTCTCCTAATTGGTAACTTAATAACAAATAGATACTAAAATACATTGAACTATCATAGTATTTAGCCCTTATTATTTTACTTAATACGACTTAAAATATCAATAGGTTATGATTAATTCGTAATAATCACACACCCATTTCCCAATAAACTTGTTAATTTATTTACAAACTCTTCTGAAATGCTCACATTATATCGAGATGGGAAAGCTTTTTTAGTGCCATCCTCTTTATTTTCAACAATTACCTTTACATTCCCTTTATATGCCTTAAAAAGTTCTAATAATTGTCCTCGCACCTTGGCCGTTCTTTGACTTTCATCTAATCTTAATAAAACATGTGGCTCATTAGCACCTGGTTTTATTAAATCATCAAGTGATGTGATTTCTTCTGCTAGCACCACTACATTATTTTCCTCTTTAATAGAAATACGTCCTTTAATTAAAAGGACACTATCTTCCGGAAATCTTACGTAGCGATCATATAAATTCGGGAAAATAATCACTTCCAAGGTGCCTCTAATATCTTCAAGGGTTAAGAACGCCATTTTTTTATTACTCTTTGTAAAAATTACTTTTTTATCAGCTACCATTCCTCCAACCACCACTAGTTGCCCATCATAAACTGGAAGCTCTTGCACTTGGAGCTCTTCTTCCTCATTCATTTGCATCCTATCACTGGTCATAGTAATGTATTTTTCTAAAGTCCCTCTTACTTTATCTAGTGGATGTCCACTTAAATAAATGCCTAGCACTTCTTTTTCATAAGCTAATAATGTTTTGCTATCAAACTCTTCCATATCTGGTAGATGATCTTTATCCTCTATTGTTTCTTCTCCACTTAAGGCGAATAAATCCATTTGCCCAGTAATATTATTTTTTCGTGTATGTGAAATTCCCTCTGCAATCTGCTTATAAACCGACAAATATTGACTTCTCTTACCTCCAAGAGAATCAAATGCACCTGCTAAAATAAGATTTTCAATACTTCTTTTATTGGTATCCTTACTATCCATACGGTTATAAAAATCTGTAAGACTCTTAAACGGGCCACTTGCCTCACGCTCTTCCACAATACGGTCTACCACATTTTTACCTACATTTTTAATCGCTGCAAGTCCAAATAGGATCTTATCCGCTTTTACATCAAAATATGCAAAACCTTCATTAATATTAGGTGGTAATACCTCTATTTTCATCTTCTTACACGTTTCCATATATCCCGTTATCTTCGAAGTATTTTCCATTATAGAAGTCATTAAAGCCGCCATAAATTCCACTTTATAGTAAGTTTTTAAATAAGCTGTTTGATAAGCAACTACTGCATAAGCCGCAGCATGAGATTTATTAAAAGCATATTTTGCAAAATCCACCATCTCATCGAAAATCTGATTGGCTGTTTTTTCATCAATGCCATTTGCAATACACCCTGGAATGTCTGCGCCATCCCCATGTAAGAAGATTTCACGTTCTTTATTCATGACATCGATTTTCTTTTTTCCCATGGCACGTCTTAATAAGTCACTACGTCCTAAACTATAGCCTGCAAGGTCACGTACAATCTGCATAACTTGCTCCTGATAAACAATGCATCCGTAGGTATTATTTAAGATAGGTTCTAGTTTTGGATGGGTATAAGAAATGCGATGGCCATCCCTTTTTCCTTCTACATACTTAGGAATAAAGTCCATTGGCCCTGGACGGTATAAGGAAACACCCGCAATAATATCTTCTAGGCAAGTTGGTGCAAGTTCCTTCATGAAGTTTTTCATTCCAGCACTTTCAAGTTGGAATACACCATCTGTATTTCCTGAAGCAATTAAAGCATAAACTTTAGGATCATGATCATCAATTTGACTCATATTAAGCTTAATGCCTCGATTTTTTTCTACTAATTTTGCCGCATTATCAATAACTGTTAAGGTTCTTAAACCCAAAAAGTCCATTTTTAATAGGCCAAGTTCCTCTAAAGTGGTCATGGTATATTGCGTAATGAGCAACCCATCGCTGGCATTAAGCGGGACATATTCCATAACCGGTCTATCTGCAATAACGACGCCCGCTGCGTGCATAGAGGCATGTCTTGGAAGTCCTTCTAATTTCATAGACGTGTCGATTAAATACTTTACTTTTTCATCGGCTTCATAAAGCTCTCTAAGGTCCTGATTCATTTCTAATGCTTTTTTAATGGTCATCTTAAGTTCATTAGGAATCATCTTTGCGATCTTATCTACCTCTGCATAAGGCATATTGATTGCTCTGCCCACATCTCTGATAACGGCTTTAGCAGAAAGGGTTCCAAAAGTGATGATTTGAGATACACAGTCTGCCCCATATTTACGAATGACATAATCAATCACTTCTTGACGTCTTTCATAACAGAAATCGATATCAATATCAGGCATGCTGACACGCTCTGGATTTAGAAAACGTTCAAAAAGCAATTGATACTTGATGGGGTCAATATCTGTAATTTGCAATGAATAAGCCACAATACTTCCTGCCGCACTTCCCCTGCCTGGTCCAACTGGAATGCCTTGCTCCTTGGCATAACGAATGAAGTCGCCAACAATCAAGAAGTAGTCCACAAATCCCATTTGCTTAATGACACCTAATTCATACTCTAAACGCTCTTTAAGCTCTGGTGTAACTTCATGATAACGTTTCTCCAGTCCTTCATAGCACCTTTGGGTTAAATAATCACTCGCAAGCTTTCCATCTGGCACATCAAATTTAGGCAGCTTCAATTTATGAAACTCGAATTCTACATGACATCTTTCCGCGATTTTATTTGTATTAGCGATCGCTTCCATGGCATAAGGGAAAAGACTCGCCATCTCTTCACCACTTTTTAGGAAAAATTGTCCACCCTCATAGACCATACGATCTGGGTCATCCATCGTTTTCCCAGTTTGAATACAAAGTAACACTTCATGCGCCTTAGCATCCTCATCCTTTATATAATGCACATCGTTCGTAACCACCATAGGTATACCTAGTTCATCTGCAATACGCATAGTTTCTTGGTTGACTTTTTGTTGCTCTCTCATGCCATGATCTTGTAATTCTAAAAAGAAGTTCCCTTTACCCATGATTTCTTCTAGGGTCATCGCCATTTCACGTGCCGCTTCATATTCATCATTTAAAATTTTTCTACTCACTGGTCCTGCAAGGCAAGCCCCTAAGGCAATAATGCCTTTATGATATTGTTTTAATAGTTCTAAATCTATACGTGGTTTGCGATAAAAGCCTTCAATATAGGCTATTGAAACGAGCTTAATGAGATTTTGATAGCCTTCATTATTTTCTGCTAACAAAACAAGGTGATAGCTTCTTGCATCTATAGGTTCTTTATCAAAACGCGTTCTAACTGCCAAATAAACTTCGCATCCAATAATTGGCTTAATACCCTTTGCTTTGGCTGCTTTGTAAAAATCCACTGCGCCATACATCGCTCCATGATCTGTAATCGCTAAGCTTGACATGCCTAACTCTTTTGCCCGATCTAATAAATCGCCAATTTTTGCTGAGCCATCTAATAAACTGTATTCAGTATGCACATGTAAATGTGTAAACTCTATCGGCATAGCTTATATAAGCTCCTTTCCTTTTTTAATAGCACTATTATAACATAAGATAGGCTTTACGTCGCACTGGTTTTAATGGGCGCTGCCATCACTCTCACTCAAGAATCTACCTGAATAGTCTGTAATAAATTTGCTTGCATAATGTGCTAACTCCTCAAGCGTCATGCCACTTAATTCCTCATGAAACCATCTTTTATAAAGTTCAATGATTCCTCCTGAAATAAAGAAAATAGACACTTCAAATGTCTTTGTATCCTTAAGATTCCTAGAAATGTTTTCATCATTCTCCATATAAGTGACTAAGAGCTTTTTTAGTCTATAGAGGAACTGCTCTAAATCTGAACTTTGACTGAGCATTTTAAAGTAATCAATATCCTCTTGTAAATAATGACTAATTTTAATCATAACCGGTAAAGGATTTTGAAAAAAATTCACGCAGCTTACTTCACTAATAAACTCCAATAAGTTATCCATAATTTCATTTTCAATTTCCACTAAAACATCACTTGGTGTTTGATAATGTGCATAGAAAGTCCCTCGATTCAAATCTGCTTCTTTCACAATATCCGTAACGGTTATTTTATCCACTTCTTTTTCTAACATTAATTTGGCAAAAGCTGTACGTATCATTTTTCTTGATCTTTTTGCACTCTTATATTCAGCTTTTTCACCCATATCGCTCACTCCTCTTTTCAATCTTAAACACTTTTCGCACATTTTGTTTATTTTTAATCATTTATTCAAAAAATTGATGATTGAATATGTATTCTGTACTATATTATAATACAAATGCGCACAAAAACAACCACATGTTTATTTTTATTCATTGCCTTAAAATTATATTTATTAACATTTTTAATCTATTAACTTATTTTGTTTGTTTTTATATTTTTGTAACTTTAATTATCTTTATTAATATTTTTTGTCGTTTTATGGCTATTATTCATACTTTTTTCACAATGATATAGCCTAATCATTATATATTCATCATAAAAGGAGTCGATCACATGAAGAAATTAGCTCATTTCATTGTCCACAGACGACGATTCATTTCCAAACTCTATGTCTTAATTGTCATCATCTGTACGATTATCTTTCCAATGGTAGGTATCAACTATGATATGACAGAATACTTAAAGGAAGACATGCCATCAAAAAAAGCTATCGATATCACCGACAAAGAATTTGGCATGCAGGGTATGGCAAGATTAATGATTAATGGTATCTCTATTACCCAAGGGAAAGATATCAAAAATCGAATCGAACAAGTTGAAGGGGTCGATATGGTCTTATGGTTAGACTCAGACATAGATGACCTTTATGCACCAACTAGCTTTATTGATCAAGATGATATCAAAGATTACTATCAAGACGGTTCCATCCTATTTGATATTACTTTCGTTGAAGATGATTCTAGTGAACTGACCCATCAGGCGCTTACAGAAATCCAAAAAATTGCTGGTGAAAATAGTTATATTGGTGGTTCTTCTATTGAAAATAAAAGTGTAAAAGATACTTTAATTAAAGAAGTTGCCATTGCGATGTGTATTGCTGTTCCAATTGTTTTCCTGATCTTAATGATTACAACAACTTCTTATTTGGAACCTGTACTATTTTTACTGATTACTGCACTCGGTATTATTATCAACTTAGGCAGTAACATTATATTTGGGAAAATTTCTTTCTTTACTTTTAGTGTGGCTGCTATCTTACAGCTTGCTATTTCCATGGACTATTCTATCTTCTTACTTCACACCTTTACTCGCGAAAAAGAAAATGGTGAAGAAGACGAAGAAGTAGCTATGGAAAACGCTATTTCTAAATCTATTGTTTCCATTTTATCTAGTGGTCTTACAACCATTGTAGGATTTGTTGCCCTAGCGCTTATGCAATTTGAAATCGGTAAAGATATGGGACTTGTCCTAGCTAAAGGGATTGTCATTAGTTTATTCAGTGTTATCTTCTTTATGCCAAGTATGATTCTGAAATACTCAGAGAAAATCGAAAAAACAAGGCATAAACCTTTTGTTACGATTACTGAACGCTTTAGCAAATTAGTTTATAAAGCACATTATCTTATCATTCCTATTTTACTTGTTATTATCATTCCTTGTTATGTGGGGCAAAATATGAATACTTTCTTATATGGTAATGATGCGCTAGGTTCTAGCCAAGGAACGGCTGTTTATGCGGATAAACTGACCATTGAAGAGAAGTTTGGTAAAAGCAATATGATGCTTGCGATCGTTCCAAGGGAAAATAACATTAAAGAAAAAGAGATGGGTGAAAAGCTAGAAGAATTACCAAGTGTTCGTTATGCTAAAACCATTGCTTCTGAACTTCCTGCTGGTATTCCTGAATCTTTCTTGCCTTCTCAAACCACTAAGAAATTTCATTCAGACAACTATACACGTTATTTGATTTCAGTTTATACAGATGGCGAAAGCCAAGCTGCTTTCGATGCAGTTAATGATATACAAGCTATTTTAGATACGTATTATCCAAATGAAAACTACATAGCAGGTGGAACCCCTTCTACCCTAGATATTAAAAACGTGATTGAAAACGATTATAAATTTGTTAATTTAGTTTCTATTTTAGGAATTGGTATTATTATTCTCTTTACCTTTAAATCATTCTTTGCTCCTATAGTTTTACTTGCTGTTATTGAGTCTGGTATCTTTATTAACATGACAATTCCTTATCTAGCAGGTGATTCTATGATTTTCATGGGTTACTTGATTGTCAGCTGTATTCAACTTGGTGCAACGATTGACTATGGTATATTAATGACTGAGAACTACTTAAACTGTAGAGAAAATAAATCTAAAAAAGAAGCAGCAATCGGAGCCATCAAACGCAGTTCACTTTCTGTTTTAACTTCTGGTTTTGTATTAACTGCTGCCGCCTTTACAATTGGTAAGATTTCTACCGTAGCAGCCATTAGCCAAATCGGATTATTAATCGCAAGGGGTGCTGTATTAAGTATGATTTTAGTACTTAGTGTCCTTCCTACCTTACTTGCACTTAGTGATAAACTCATTCAAATCACAAGCTTTAAAAATATTAAATGGCGTCGAAATCAATCTATTTCAAAGCATAACTCAATCAATGGTTAATGCAGCATCCTAAGGAGGTCCTTACAATGAGTAAAAATTTAAGAAATGCAATGATCTTTTGTTTAACAACGAGTATGATATTAGGAAATAGTTTTACCCTCTTAGCCGATACCACTACTCAAACCACGGTATCTAGCAATCAATCTATTTCTAAAACTTCAACCAATGCAAATGACTATATCCCTTCTAATAATAAAAGCGAAACGATTTATGTGAATTTAGACCATTATGGGGTTCCAACAGAAACCCAAGTAGTTAATGGCTATCGTATAGATGGTGAATCCAAAATCGTAGACTATGGTCATTATACCAATGTAACCAACTTAACAGACTATTCTAAACCAACCATTGACGGGGATCAAATCACTTGGAATTTAGATAAAAATGTACACAACTTCTATTATCAAGGCACTTTAGACCATATTGAAACTCCTTGGAATTTTACTATTCGTTATAAACTCAACGGAGTTGAAACAAAAGCTGAAGACTTAGCAGGTGCTTCTGGTATGATTGAAACCATTATTGATGTCAAACCTAATGATAATGTCCCTGATTACTTAAAGAACAACTTTTTCCTTCAACTTTCAACGAGCTATGATATGGGAAAATGCTTAAGTGTGGAAGCGCCAGATGGTGTAGATGTCACTTTAGGTGCTACGAAATCCATTACTTTTATGGCAATGCCAGGTGAAGAAGCCACTTTCCATGTTTATGTAGGTTCAAATTGCTATGAAAGTTCTGGTTTTAATGTCGTCATTGCACCACTTAAAATGTCTGCTTTGGAAGACGTTAAAGACATAAAAGATGCTAAAGAACGTATCGAAGATGCTTATGAAGCAGCTAATAAAAGCTTAGACATTATCTTAGATAGCACAGCTGCTGTTTCTAGCGGCCTTACAGAACTTAATAAAGGGATTGCCAGCATCCAACAAAGTTTAAAAGAAATACGCAAGGATGACAGTGCAACCGATGCTAAGGTAGAAGCACTTCTTAATAGTGCTAATACATTAAATGATAGCCTAAATACCATGGTGCCACATGTGGATCAAACCATCCAATTTGCTAATGATTTTAATGCATCAGGTAATCAATGCGTCACCGATTTAAAGGAACTAACACCTCTACTTGAAGAAACCAAAACCTTACTTCAAGTGCTTCAAAAAGATTGTAAAGATATTTCTGATGTAGTGGAAAAGATTTCCACAAGTAGTAAACGATTAGATAACAGTTTACCACTCCTAGAACAACGCTTAGAACAACTTGGAAAAGATTTAACTTCATTAGAATCAGCGCTTCAAAGCTTAGGCTCAGGATTAGGAGATTCTCAAAATTCACTTTATGATGCTTCTAATAACTTAAATTCAGTTTCTTCTCAGTTAGGGTCACTTGGCAATATGTCACCTCAGCAACTAGCTGCTACCCTAGGTGCTCTTGGATATACGCCAGAACAAATCCAAGTCATTGCTCAGCTTATTCAATCAGGTGACTTACAACAAATCCAGCAAACAGGTGTTGGTGCAGGAAATAATGCCAGCCATGTTTTATCTACAACTGGACATTTAGCTGGTGAATCCACAAATACCATTAAAGAACTTCGTAAAGTTACCTCTGATTTATCTAGTGTTTCTAGTGTACTAAGTGGCATCACTGCTAATTTAAAAGACATTAATTCCGTTTTAAATAGTCATACCGATACGGTTGTCTTTACCTTAGATGATTTAAGCAATCTACTAGGTAATCTAGAAAAAGCCTCTGATGTATCTGCTAATATGATTACCGATATTGATAACGTCCAAACCACTCTGAATGATTACTTACCTGAACTGACAAGCACTTTACAAGACACTAATGCACTTGTCACTGCTCTTAGTGGCACTACCACCGCTGCTACTGATCTTGGCTCACAAGTTCATGATAGAGTAACAAGCAATAGACAACATACTTATGATAGCATCGATCAAACTTTAACGGGTTCTATCCATACTTTTGAGAAACTCATTGATTCTTTAGGCAAAACAGAAGATCTAAAGAAAAATAAAGATATCATTAAAAACACCATTGATGATGAATGGGACAAAATAGATGAAGACTTTAATTTATTAGACTATGATTATGATGCCAAGCCTATTTCTTTAGTTTCTGATAAAAACGTCAATGTGGATACCATTCAAATCATCTTACGTACACCTGAAATTTCTGTGGATAAGAAAGCTGAAATAGAGGCTGAAATAGCCGCTGAACCTCAGCTTAGTGTATGGGATCGAATTAAAAATATCTTTGCCAATATCTTTTAGCACTCATTAAAAATAGCGTAACCTTTCATAGGCTACGCTATTTTTACGTCAAAAAGAGAAGTTCATCTCAACGGATAAACTTCTCTTTTTGGCTTTAATATATTATCCTGACAGATTACTATTTGTTTTCTAATAACTTATTAACGCCTGCTAACTTAACACAAACACAGAATAATTCAATAGCTGTTGTGAGTTCTTCTAATGTTGGATAAGTTGGTGCAATACGAATATTACGGTCTCTTGGATCATTTTTATAAGGATAAGTTGCACCCGCACCTGTTAAAACAACTCCTGCTTCCTTTGCAAGCGCAACGGTTGCTTTGGCACAACCATCTAAAGTATCTACTGCTACAAAATATCCGCCTTTAGGGCTTTCCCAAGAAAGTAAACCTGTTCCTTTAAGCTCTCTTTCTAATGTATCAAGTACTACATTAAACTTAGGCTTTAATTCTTCTGCTAATTTCTTCATATGGACTTTTATGCCCTCAGCATTCTTAAAGTAATTCACTACACGAAGCTGATTGAGTTTATCATGACCAATTGTTTGAACCGTCATATGTTTTTTAATCTCAGCAATATTACTTTCACTAGATGCCATTAAGGCTACCCCACTGCCTGGGAACGTAATTTTAGAGGTTGAGAAGAAATAATACACACGATTTTCATGATTTGCCTCACGTGATGCCTGAAGAATATCTTTAAGCTTTGTTTCTTCATAAAGATGATGCACACCATAGGCATTGTCCCAAAAGATTCTAAAGTCATCAGCAGCTGTTTCCATTTTGGCTAAGCGCTCCACTACTTCATCACTATAACAAATCCCTTGTGGATTTGAATAAAGTGGCACACACCAAATACCTTTGATCGCTGCATCCTCTTTAACAAGCTTTTCAACCCTATCCATATCTGGACCATCTTTATGCATTGGAACCGTAATCATTTCAATTCCTAAATCTTCACAAATTGCAAAATGGCGATCGTATCCTGGACTTGGACATAAGAATTTAACTTTATCTAATTTACACCATGGCGTATTGCCTTGTGTTCCAAATAACATTAATCTGGTAAAGTTATCGTACATCAAATTTAAGCTTGAGTTTCCACCAATGATCATTTGACTCGTTGGGATATTTAATAAATCAGAAAAAAGTTTTTTAGCTTCTGGAATCCCATCTAATACCCCATAGTTACGGGCATCTAAACCATCTTCTGTATAATAATTATCTAATTTATCTAAAATGTTATTGGTTAAGTCCAGCTGGGTTCCTGCTGGTTTTCCTCTTGACATATCTAATTTTAAATGTTGACTTACATAATCGTTATAGGTACTTTCAAGTTTTGCTTTTTCTTCTAGTAAAACTTCCTTCGAACAACTTAAATAATCTAACATCCGAGATCCCCCTCATACATTATGTCATTAGATAAGACTTCATGCGTTATCTTACTTACGTCAATATGACATTTTTCATTTTACAATATCTACTTATATAATAATACACCATTTTAGTAATTTTGCAAGTCAATAGCTCAAAACTTGCAAAATTTTCAAATGGCATTTGTTTATTCTATCGATTAATTTACTTTCTATACAATTAGTCTATTCTCTATCTCTTTCGAAATCTACATTTCATGAAATATAATTCTAAGTCTTCTATTCTACTTTATCAATTCTTCACTAGAAATATGAATTAATCAAATAATTTTAAGTCATATTTAATAAATGATTTCCATACTAAAAAAGAATCTTAGCTAGTAACCTTAGACAAAAGTTTATGCTTTAGCAACTTTTATCTAATTGACTAGCTAAGATTCTCATGAGGCTCTTAGTATGAGCCCACGTAGCACTCTAGAAAACTAATTTCTAATTCAAAAATTAATGTCTTAATTCCAAAATCAACCTCTTAATTTAAAAATTAGTCTCTTAATTTTGCACCACAATTCATTTCAAGGCCATTTAAGATCTTCTTCATAATCTTTTGAATATCTTCCTCTACAAGGGTACGATCTTCTGCTCTAAAGACAAGCTTATAAGCCACGGATTTCATTCCTTCACCGATTTGTGCGCCTTCATAAACATCGAATAACTCAACACTTTCAAGAAGTTTTCCACCACGTTGTTTGATAACTTTTTCAAGCTCTCCTACAAGGGTTTCACGGCTTACAAGCATCGCAATATCTCTGGTTGTTGCTGGATATTTAGGCAGTGCTTTAAAGCTTACATTTTTATTAATGGCTTTTAAAATGGTTTCAAGGTCTAACTCAGCCACATAAACACGTGTGCCTAAATCATAGTTTTTAGCAACTTGTGGATGGATCTCACCGAAATAACCTGCGTTTTTGCCTCCAATCATAAGTTGTGCGGTGCGTCCTGGATGCATAAATTCTAATTCGGTGCTTCTTGTAAACTCAAATTTCTCAATATGAAGGGCTTCCATCAACGTTTCCACTAACCCTTTCATGGTAAAGAAATCTACTTTAGAACCATATTGTCCAACTGTAATTTTCTTAACTTCTTGTGGTAATTCATTTTCACCAAAGTGTTTTGGATCACTAGATGCTTCACTTACCACTTCTGGCTTAATATAAACTTTACCAATTTCATAAAGTGCTGCTTCTGGGTTTCTACGATTATAGTTTGTAGAAAGAGAAGTTAATAGACCATTTAGAGTCGTCGTACGCATGATACTAAAGTCTTCGCCTAATGGATTGGTAATCTTCATCACATTTCTCAGTGGGCTATCTTCTTTAATACAAAGTTTATCAAATACCTTTGGACTTTCAAATGAATAAGTCATTGCACCATAGATGCCGTACATAGACATAACTTCATAGATGGTATCACATGTTTTTTGTTCAAATGTTTTTTCGCCTCTAGTAGGTTCTGCTCTTTCAAGTGTTGGTTTAATTTTGTCATAACCATATAATCTTGCCACTTCTTCAGCAAGATCAGCCATCATGGTGACATCACTTCTAAAGGTTGGAATCGTTACAGTTTTTGCTTGCTCATCCACTACAAATTCAATACGATTAAAGATTTCCACCATTTCACTTTCTAAAATCTGGGTGCCAAGGAATTGATTAATCCACTCCACATCATAAGGAATTGTAATGGCCTCTCTTTTTCTTGGGTAAACATCAATCTTACCACTAACGACTTCACCTGCACCCGTTAGATTAATAAGTTGTGCGGCTCTTTCAAGCGCAAGTGTAATGTTATTTGGATCGAGTCCTTTTGTATATTTGGTTGAAGAGTCACTTCTTAAATTTAATTTTTTAGAAGTTTGACGGATGTTATAACCATTGAAGTTTGCACATTCAAATAAAATCTTGGTGGTTTCTTCTGTTACTTTTGAGTTTTCTCCACCCATGACACCACCAAGGGCTACTGCCTTTTCAGCATCTGCAATCACAAGCATTGATTCATCTAATGTCACTTCATCCCCAAATAAAGTTACAAATTTTTCGCCTGCTTTGGCATTACGTACATGAATTTCATGACCGCTTAATTTGTCATAATCAAATGCATGCATCGGTTGACCAAATTCTAATAACATGTAGTTTGTAATATCTACAATATTATTGATTGGACGAAGCCCTGCTGAAGTTAATCTTTCTTTTAACCATTTGGGTGATGGCCCTACTTTAACATTTTTAATGACTCTTGCCGCATAACGTGGGCAAAGGTCTGCATTGTGAATTTCAACGCTTGCCATTTCCTGGGCATTGCCGCCAGCTTCTTCTACTTTGATTTCTGGGAATTTAAATGGTTTTTTAAAGGTTGCAGCTGCTTCTCTTGCAATCCCTAAAATAGAAAAACAATCTGCACGGTTAGAAGTAATTTCGTATTCAATCACTTCTTCTCCTAAACCAAAATAAGGTTTCACATCGCTTCCTAATGCAGGGATATCTTTAAGGAATACATAAACCCCATCGTGTGGTGCATCTTCAATATCTTCTTCTGCAAAGCCAAGCTCTTCTACTGAGCAGAACATTCCCTGAGATTCTACCCCGCGAAGTTTACCTGTTTTGATTTTAAGGTCATTGGCAAGTGTTGCCCCATTTAAAGCAACGGGTACCACATCGCCTAATTGAACATTTGTGGCAGCTGTAACGATTTGAAGTCTTTCTTCTTTGCCAACATTCACTTGCATGATGCGAAGACGGTCTGCATCAGGATGTTGGTCCACTTTTTCAATTTTACCTGCAACAACGTTTGTAATTTCTTTTCCGCTTTCTTCTACTGCTTCAACTTTAGAACCAGACATTGTCATTGCGTCAATGTAAGTTTTAGTATCCACATCTATATCAACATATTGTTTAAGCCATGACATAGGTACATTCATTTTTGTATCCTCCTATTTTCCCTTGAATTGTGCCTCTAAGAATCTCTTAGAATTGTGATAAGAAACGTACATCATTTTCATAGAATAATCTTAAGTCATTGATATCATATTTAAGCATGGTAATACGTTCAAGCCCTACACCAAAAGCAAAACCTTGATACTCTTTTGGATTAATGCCTGCCATTTCAAGTACTTTAGGGTGTACCATACCACAACCTAGAATTTCAATCCATCCTTCGCCTTTACATACATTGCAGCCTTTTCCGCCACAGTAAACGCAAGTTACATCTACTTCTGCACTAGGCTCTGTAAATGGGAAATAGTGTGGTCTAAATTTAACTTCCACTTTATCTCCAAATAAAGCTTTTGCAAATTCAGCAAGCACCCCTTTTAAATCTCCAAAGGTAATGTTTTTATCAATCACTAATCCTTCAATTTGATTGAATACTGGAGAGTGTGTTGCATCTACTTCATCTGAGCGATACACTCTACCTGGTGCAATCATACGAATTGGTAAGTTTTCTTTTTCCATCGTATGAACTTGTACAGGAGAAGTAGCGGTTCTAAGTACTAAGTGTGGATTAAAATAAAATGTATCTTGTTCATCACGAGCTGGATGTTCTTCCCCTAAGTTTAACGCATCGAAGTTATAATAACCGGTTTCAACTTCTCGTCCTTCTACAATTTCATATCCCATCCCAAGGAAAATGCTTTTAACTTCTTCAAGTGTTTTTTGAATAGGGTGCATATGACCTAGTGCAAGCTTTTTACCTGGCATAGTGACATCTACTACTTCTTCTTGAAGCTTTTTATCTTGCTCTGCTCTTTCAAGGGCTGTTTTCTTACTTGCAAGTTTTTCTTCAATTTCAGCTCTTACTTCATTAGCCAGTTGACCAATAATCGGTCTTTCCTCACTACTTAAGTCTTTCATATTTCTAAGAACTGCTGTGAGTTCTCCTTTTTTACCTAAGTATTGAACACGAAGTTCTTCTAAAGCTGAGAGACAATCTGCTATTTCAATACTTGCTATTGCACTGTGTTTAATGACCTCTAATTTATCTTTCATTTGATAAACTCCTTTCTTAGTCCTAAAATAGGGCTTTGCAAATAAAAAAGCTCCGTCCCTTAAAAAAGGGACGAAGCCATTATCTCCGCGATACCACCCTGATTCTTATATCTAACTTTAGACATAAGCACTTCATTAGCTCTAACGTCGCAACCGCCATCTCCTACTGCATGACTTGTAAATTCATCTTTTTTAAAAAAGTTCAATTGCTTTTTCGAAAGATCCTTCTTCATATAGTTTATGCACTCAAAGACAAAGCTCCAATGTGAAATTCAAAAATAAACAGTGCCTAAAGGTACTTGCAGCCGATGATCCCTTCTCTCTTGTGGATGCTTATTTTCTACTTTGCATTTTCATAGCCATTATGTTATATATAACCTTATTTTATCTAACTTGTACTTTTTGTCAAGCATTCTTACTGTTTTTTTCCGCCCTTATACTTGTAATTTCTCCTTATTTGACCTATTTCCTTTCTTTTGCTATGATGTAGAGTGAAATTTAGTGCTTGAAAGGAGCTCAACTTATGAAACGTAAAGGAAACTGTATTATTGGTCAATCGGGGGGACCAACAGTTGCCATTAATGCCACACTTAGTGGGGTACTGCAAGGCATTTTTGAAAATCAGCTTTATGATCAGGTTTATGGTATGGTTCATGGTATTGAAGGCTTATTGCAAGGTCAATACTTAAACTTATCCAACATTTTTACTTCTCCTAAGTTACTGACCCAGCTTACTCATACACCCGCCATGTATCTTGGTTCATGCCGTTTTAAATTGCCTACTTGTGAAAACTCGGAAGCGATTTATGAAGATTTATTTAACTTTTTTGAAGCCCATTCGATTCAAACCTTCTTTTATATTGGTGGTAATGATTCTATGGATACCGTACTAAAACTCTCAGACTATGCTAAACAGCATCATAAAGCAGTCAATGTCATTGGTATTCCTAAAACGATAGATAACGATTTACCGCTAACCGATCACACACCTGGCTTTGGTAGTGCTGCAAAATATGTCGCTACTTCTCTTTTAGAAATCTCACATGACACTTATATTTATAATATTCCTTCTGTAACGATTGTAGAAATCATGGGACGTAATGCGGGTTGGCTCACTGCTGCCTCTATTTTGGCACGTACCGATTATTCACCTGCACCAGATTTCATTTATTTACCTGAAGTTCCATTTAATATGGATGACTTTGTTGAAGATGTAAAAGCTCTCCAAAAACAACGTAAGAATATAATCGTTGCCGTTTCTGAAGGCATTAAGGATGAGAAAGGACGTTATATCTCAGCTTCTAATGGGACAGTGGACGCTTTTGGACACAAACAATTATGTGGTGCTGGCAAAACACTTGAAAATGTTTTAAAGGCAGAACTTGGTTGTAAAGTACGTTCTGTAGAACTTAATGTCCTTCAGCGTTGTGCAGGGCATATTGCCTCTTTAACGGATCTTGAAGAATCCGTCGCTATCGGAAAAGTCGCCGCCCAATTAGGTAGTCAAGGCGAGACGGCTCAAATGGTTTGCTATAAACGTCTTTCTAATGAACCTTATCAAACAGAAATCTTTGCTTATGATATTGCTGCTATTGCGAATCAAGAAAAAACCTTTCCTCTTGAATGGATCAATGCACGTGGTAATGATCTTACCAAAGAAGCTATCCATTATCTTCACCCATTGATTCAAGGAGAGGCACTCCTTTCTTATGCAAATGGCATTCCAAGTTATTGCTCTACTGACCATCTTCTGCATAAAAATTAACTTTTTAGGGGCAAAAATGTATTTTTATAAACATTCAAAAACTAGATTTGTTTGTCACAAATCTAGTTTTTTTAGTGAAACAATGTACAATCAAACAAAAAAAATATATAATATTTAATGCAAATCTATTAATCACTTAAAACTATCAAATGACGCTTTTAATGACAGGAGGATCTCAATGAACATTGGCATTATCGGACTTGGGCTTATTGGAGGCTCTATTGCCAAAGCCATTAAACAAGTTCATTCACAAAATAGCTTTATTGTTGGTTATGACGTCAACTCAGCTGACTTAAAGGCTGCTTATGATGATAACATGATTGACGCCATAGCTCCTAATTTACATACGGGATTTTCAAATTGTAGTGTTGTATTTTTATGTGTTCCAGTTCATCATATCACACCTATATTGGATGATATTTTACCAACACTTCCTAATGATTGTATTATTACAGATGTAGGGAGTACCAAATACGAATTAGTCAAAAAAATTAGCGACCATGTGAGGCGCTCTAAAAGACAAATTTACTATGTCGGCGGCCACCCGATGACAGGTTCTGAGCGTTTTGGCTATAGTGCTTCTTCTGCGCATCTTTTTGAAAACGCTTACTATATGTTGACACCTGAGGGGGATACCCCAGACTTTGTTGTTTTCATCTTGCAAAAATTAATTGAACGCATCGGCGCTATTCCGCTTGTGCTTTCAGCTTCTTATCATGATTATGTCACAGCCAACATTAGCCACTTGCCTCATATCATTGCCAGCTCACTGGTGCATTTGGTTCGTAATAATGATGGTGAAAATGCCTATATGCATGCTTTAGCTGCCGGTGGTTTTAAAGACTTAACCCGCATTGCCTCATCTAATCCAGATATCTGGACAAGTATATGCCTAAGTAACAAGTCTCAAATCCAAAAAACTTTTCAATCCTACACGGCTATTTTAAATCATTTTATGGATATATTAGACCGTGACTCTGAAAAAGAACTTTACAGTTTCTTTGATAGTGCACGTATTTATCGTAATACTTTCTCAGAAGGTGTCTCTAGTGAACTTTCTAAGCGATATGCACTTCACGTAGATGCCAAAGACGAACCGGGTATTATTGCTAAAATTGCCACTTTACTAAGTGAACATCAAATTAATATTAAAAATCTAAGCGTCCTAAGCGACCGTGAATTTGATGTGGGAGTTATCCAAATTTTATTTTCTACCAAATCTGATTTAATCTCTGCTACAGAAATTCTTTCTCAAAACCGTTTTACCATTTACTACTAGAATTGTTTGCCTATAAAATATCTACAGTCAAAACCGATAATTATTATGTGAATTTTGTCCATTCTAAAAAACATAAGCCGTATTTCCTGTCTACTTAAGAAATACGGCATTTTTATGCGCAAAAAAAGTATCCACTTAATATTATATTAATGAAATTTTTTTAAGAAGGTACGCTTATGAATCAAAAACAATCCATTATGAATTTATTGCTTCTTTCTGCCGCAGCATCCAATACCCATAAAAAAAGAAGCGTTGACTTAAAAAACTATCGAAATGATTCACCTCATACTGGTGTAAACACTTATAATACCAATACTTATCCTCACAACCCTACAGCTTCTTCCTCCATGACTACTCCTTCTACGACCTCATCACCCTCTAATGAGATGCATCAAGGCATCTCTTTAAGTGCTACAGCGGCTGCCGAAACCTGTTCAACGTTTATCCCTGCACTTTTAGCTGCTTTATATGCCGCTGATGAAGCAGTTGGTCTTAATCCTGAAGCAACCGGTCCTTTTGCTTTACCCCCACTTGAGTATGACTATAATGCCCTAGAACCTTACATCAGTGAAGCCACCTTACGCTTACATCATGATTCCCTTCATCAAAAATATGTGGATTCACTTAACAGTACTTTAGCACGCAACCCTGAATTTTATGACTATACACTTAACGAGTTACTGCTCTTCCCTGATCGTTTACCAAGTGATATGCAAGCTCAAATTCTTCATAACGCGGGTGGAAATTATAATCATAGTCTCACTTGGAAACTTATTGGTCCAGCCAGCCAAAACGTTCCAACAGGCGCCTTTGCTCAAAGTATCAATCGGCAATTTGGTTCTTTTGAAAATATGAAGACAATTTTAAAGGAAGCCGGCTTAAGTGTCTTTGGTACGGGTTATGCTTGGCTTGCATTAAATCCTTATGGCAGACCTATTGTGGTAACCTCCGAAGAGCAGCTCACTCCTATTGCGCTTCGCACGGTTCCTCTTTTACCCATCGACGTTTGGGAACACTCCTACTATTTAGATACAGGTAGCAATCGTGGTGAATATATTGACAATTACCTTAACGTAGTCAATTGGAAGCGTGTGGGAGATCGCTATAGCGCTGCCATGTCTATCTTCAATAATATGAATACACTAGACTCTTCTTTAGCTACCCATTCATAATGCATAAAATAAAAGGGATGCTTCAAACATCCCTTTTATCATAAAGCACCTTGAGATTTGACTATAAAACATGCTATGATAAACTTAATTCTATATATGATTGAAAGGTAACTCTCTATGAATTTTAAATCACTTGGTATAAGGCCTGAGCTAGTAGAGGCTCTAAAAAAATCTGGGATTACTGAGCCAACCCCTATTCAAGCTCAAACCATTCCTTACATTTTAAATCACAAAGATATCATTGCAAGAGCTCAAACAGGTACTGGAAAAACGTTAGCTTTCTTGCTTCCTCTATTAGAAAAAATTAATCCTAAGCAAAATAGTGTCCAAGCACTCATTCTTTCACCCACTCGTGAACTGGCTATTCAAATTACAGATGTGGCTAAAACCTTAGCCCCTGTTTTGGGAATAGGCGTACTTCCTGTGTATGGTGGACAAGATACCGAAGCTCAAATTAAAAAGCTCAAACGTGGCATCCAATTAGTGGTCGCTACCCCAGGCCGACTTTTAGACCATATGGGACGAGGAACTCTTTCACTGAGTCAAACGAAATGCTTTGTTTTAGATGAAGCGGATCAGATGCTTTTAATGGGTTTTAAAAATGAAGTAGAAATTATTACAAAAGCCCTCCCTAAGAAACGTCAAACCCTATGCTTTTCTGCTACATTAGACGCAAATGTTAAGAAAATGGCTTATCGCTATACCAAATCACCCGTAAGCATTTCTGTGCAGCAAGCTAAAGTCACCTTAGATGCGATTCGTCAAGAGGTCGTGGAAACCACTGATCGAAAAAAACAAGCCACACTTTTCCAAGTTCTGGATGAAGACAATCCTTACATGGCGATTATTTTTTGTCGCACCAAGCGCCGCGTGGAAGACCTTTATGCGGCTATGCATCACAAAGGGTATAATTGTATTCGCTTGCATAGTGATATTCTGCAATCCAAACGTGAGCGTATGATGAAAAGCTTCCGCTCAGGCGACATCCAATATCTTATTGCTACCGATGTTGCTGCACGTGGCATTGATGTGAGCGGAGTTACACATGTGTATAACTATGATGCACCCGAAACCCCTGAAAGCTATATTCATCGAATTGGAAGAACGGGACGAGCCGGAGAAGATGGCTATACCTGCCTTTTTGTAGCACCTAAAAATGAAGCAGAACTCCTTGCTATTGAGAAAAAACTCAAAAAGCGTTTACCTAGACGCCAAGTCGCCCAAGAAAACGCTTCAAATCAAACTAAATAGATAAAAATAGCCTATGAAGAAACACTTCATAGGCTATTTTTATCCTAACGTTTTATTTTTGAATGGCTTGATGACTATGGGCTTTATTCTTACCTAAAATGGTTTGAATGCCCTCAACTACTAATACCAATGATAAAATAATTAATAAAATACCCAAAATAGCTTGTGCATAAGGTCCCCAGTCAACCCCACCAGCTACAATCATACCGATTTGGTTTTTAACGGTTACACATAAGGAACAAATCGTTACCACCATCATAAATGCCATTGGAATTAAGAACATCTTATTATTCTTTCCAATGTTAGAAAGCCACGTTGCAACAGCTAATAATCCAAGGCCAGCAAGTAATTGGTTGGCTGCACCAAATAATCCCCAAATCTTGGCATAACCTGTCATACCAAGCATAATGCCGAGAACAACTGTAATTAGGGTAGCCACATATGGGTTAACCATTACTTTCTTCCAGCCTTCTTTAATATCTTTTGGTGTTTGACCTGGTTCAAGCCAAAATTCTTGGAACATAAATCTTGCAAGACGTGTCGCTGTATCTAATGAAGTCAAGCAGAAAGCTGAGTAAGTAAGCACTAATAAAGTATAAAGAATGTTCTCCATACCAGCAAAAATGCTCACACTAGCAACCATCTTAGAAATACCACCTGCAAAAATAGCTGTAGCACCTGCTTTAATCCCATTTTGATAAGCAAAGTTGATGGCACAAATGGTTAAGACTGCAAGAACACATTCAAGAAGCATCCCACCATAAGCGATTGGTTTCGCATCTTTTTCTTTATCTAATTGCTTAGAAGTTGTTCCTGAAGAAACTAATGAGTGGAAACCTGAGATGGCACCACAAGCAACCGTAGTAAATAAAACAGGGAATAAATATTGTGTGCCATTTCCGTTATCTACAGCAAAGCCTGAGAAAGCTTGTAACCCATCATTGACACCCATTGTTGGATGTGCAATGACTACCCCAATGAAAGCTACTGCAAGCATGGCATAAAGTAAGAATGAACTTAAGTAATCACGAGGTTGAAGTAGAATCCAAACAGGTGTTACAGAAGCAATGGCAATATAAATTCCTACAATAATCATCCAAGCTTTAGTTGAAAGATAAAGTGGATGGAAATTCACACCAATTGCCATACAAATAATAATCGCTACAACACCCAGAATAGTAGAGATAAGCATAGGTGCATTTTTACGATAAACAAGGAAACCAAATCCAATGGCAATCACAATAAATAGTAAAGATACCATAGCAACTGAAGCATTTGAATCAGATGCCGCTTGATTGATTGCACCTGTTTCTGAGTCTAAAACCACACCAAATGTTGAAGCAACAATAGAGGCAAATGCTGCAACGACTAGAATCAAGGTTAAGTATGCAAAAATAATGAATAAACGCTTTGCACGGCGGCTCATATTCGCAGAAATAATCTCACCAATAGATTGTCCTTTATGACGAAGAGATGCAAATAATGCCCCAAAGTCATGCACGCCACCAAAAAAAATACCACCAACTAAAACCCATAAAACAACTGGAACCCAGCCAAAGATTGCTGCTCCAATCGGTCCTGTAATAGGTCCTGCTCCTGCAATAGATGAAAAATGATGTCCCATAAGTATAGGGGCTTTTGCTGGAACATAATCCACACCATCCTCTAACTCATGGGCAGGTGTTTTTTTATTGCCTTCGCCTACACCCCATTGCTTGCAAAGCCATCCACCATAGAATATGTACCCACACAATAAAACAGCGATGCAAACAAGTAAAAGTACTAATGAATTCATGTGTTACCTCTCCTTTTCTTCTTATTTACTTCTGAAATAGTACCCTCTTCAAAATTTTTGCTGTACTTTTTCCTGCATAATTACTTTTAATCTCATTCGTGCTACAGGTTACAATGGCATTATGATAATCCATCCAACCATGTAACGAAAACTTAAAACTCTTATACAAGTGGCTCTTCTTGAGTGCTTTAAGCGCCTCTTTATCACATGCCTCGCACACAAAAACAGCCGTAATAAAAGTGTACATATGACCTGGGCCAACATGCATGCGCCTCATCCCATCCTCAATAGCTTGATTTTTACACTGCTCAAATAACGTCACTGTTAAGTTCGGCATCTGAAACAAATATAAAAACTCTTCACTATTAGCTGACCAAAGCTCTGCCTTCCTAGAAAGCACATACTTTTGGGAATGCTCAAAGAAATCACAACGCGCTGTTAATGGCAAGTCTTTCTCTTCAAATCGTGTGATATTGAAATACGTTTCATAGCTTCTCAAAAGCTTATCAATCGCTTCCTGCCTCGTTATGCTCATCTTCCTCTCCTTATGTTCATTTTTCTGTAGTCCAAAGCCTACTCCACTTATCAAACCACAGCCTTTATCTGAAAATACTATATACATTTTAGCGCATATTTATTCAATTATCAACAGTATTCAAAACTCTATCTTTCTTTACATGTTTCGTTGTTGACTTATGGTAGTCTTTAAAATAAATGTCGATTAGCACTGATTTTTTCTTCTTATGTTAATCACATTAGCTAGTTATAAACGAAATAATGCCTTTTATTAGGTTCTTTTCTCTATTACACTATTTATTCCATTCATCCATAGCATGCATAGATTATGCATACTTACTCTTAACCCTAATGGGATAGAACTTCAAAAATAATAACTGAACCTTCTGACCTATTGCAACTCAAAATGAGAAAAGCGGTAAGCCTTGTATCCTTTGATACTCAATGCTTATCGCTTTTATTTTATGACCCATCCGGGATCAGTTATTTTCTCTTAACCTTTTTACTTCTTCTATCATAAGCCCCGTTTTTTCTGCAATCGTTTTATCATCCAATATATCCAATAGTGAAATAGCTACTTGTCGTATTCCTGCTTTTTTCCCTTCCAACCTTCCCTCTTCTCTTCCCCTTTGCTCTGCCGAGTTAACCATATTAGCCTGATCATGCAATGATTTTTCCCTTGCATAGTACATACTCATAGTTTCCTTATCACTACTTAGATACTCTAATTTACTCTCAGCTTTTTGTATTGCTGGTTCCATCGCTACCAACTCCCTCAAAGTATCCTCTGAAATATCCTTTTCTAAGAATGCTAACCACCTTTCAATTGCATTATCTTTGTAATTCTTTTCATTAAGTCTTCTAAACTTAGGATATTCTAAGAAATGAATTTCAGCTACATCTGTTAACATATAATCTTTTTCTTGATCTTCCCAGAAATGAAAAGATGAATGATAGCCTTTTGTTCCTAAGATTTCAAAATCCAATAAATTAATCGTAATAACACGTGGCAACTTAGAATAATCCTCACCTTGCTTAATACCACTCGTATAGAGCTTACTTAGATAAAACATTGTCCTTTTCTCCATATTACCTTGATTGGTAAGTTGTACTTCAATATCAACCTCTTCACCCTTCGCTGTCCGCGCTCTTACATCAATAATCCCTGTCTTATCTGCAATCAATTCTTTAGTTAGCTCTTTATTTTCAATAATACTAACTTCTTCAATAGGTTCAACGCAAGTACGCTTTAGTACTGCATTTAAAAATGATAATAAAATATCTTCATTTCCTTTTTCACCAAATAATTTCTTGAAGATGAAATCATTGAGTGGCTTAATTTTTCTCATATTCCTACCTCTAGCATTTCTTTCTAGCTTTGACTATGTTTTTGAATATTATACCATAAATCTTTTTATCGTTCTTTTCCTTTTTAAATTCCTTTCTTATAAAATCAAAATTTGCAGCTTCATCTTTTTTAGACGCAAAAAAAGCCCAACACCTAAATGCTGGACTCCTTGTCGTTCTAAGCATGACCCATACGGGAATCGAACCCATGATTTCACCGTGAGAGGGTGAAAAAGGTATTTTTCTCAAGTGATTGATAATCAATGGAAAGCTAGACTTTTCAAGTTTTTAATGACTTACTTTTTTATTTCTTCTTTTTCATTATTCACTTTAAATCATGGGTGTTTATTTAAATTTATTTGCAGTAAAATTTGCAGTTCTACTCATTACGAGTGAGTTACTCAAAACATTTATTCAACACATAAAGTATATTACACTCATAACATCTTATTTATCAACATTTAACAACATTGCCGCTATTATATGTGCTCTTCTTACTTATAACCTTTATAGTGATTTTACTGTAAAAAGTACTAATCCATTCTTTAATAAATAATCTTACATTTTTTATTTTCTCATTAAATACTGTAAATATTCTACCGAGTATTAACCAAAGATATTAGCGCTATTTCTTTTAAAAAATGCATAAATTTCACCAAAACTTCTTATTCAAACTCTCTCAGTAATATATCAGCCTTCTTAGAATCCACTATACTTAATTTTACTTGCACCTCAATACGTTTACCAACTTTATGCTATACCTTGTATTATAACTCACTATTTTCAATATCATTAATATACTTTGTACACTGATCAATAACTTCTTTATGCTCAATACATTTTGCTATAATTAAAGCCTCATCTAAATCTGATTTAGCCTTATCTTTCCTACACATATCCAAATAACAAAGACCTCTATTCAATAGTGAATTTGCTTTATACTGTTTTAAATCCAGTTCACTAACTATACTTATTGCTTTATCTAAATACTTAATTGCTTTCTTGTACACTTTTAACTTGTAATAGCAACTACCCAAATAATCTAAATTAATTGCTTCTGTTCTCTTGTCTTTTAGTTCTATAGAAATTTCTAAAGATGCATTAAATTTTTCTATTGAACATACTAACTTCTCTTTATCTTTATTACTATCAGTATATGCTCTCATTAACATTATACCAATGCTCCCTAATGCTTTCATCTCCAAGCTTTTATCATTATTTTCTTTACTAAGTTCAAGAACTCGTTTGAACACTTGTAATGCATCTTCATCTTTGCCCATCAATTTGTATATATTCCCCTTGTTCAATAATTGGCTTCCTATACTATTAAAATTACCAATCTTATATGCTAATACTAATGCCTTATCTACATATTCTAATGCTTTTTGAGGTATACCTTGAAACTTGTATACTATGCTCATATTTCCTAGTGCATTAGACAATATTTCTTCATTATTAATTGCTTCAGCTTTTTTTCTACTTTCCTCCAATATGCTTAGTGCTCTATTGCAATCACCACAATAATAATATGAAATGCCTATATTACCTAATATCCCTGCAAGTTTAGTTTCATTATTAATGCTATCTAAATTGTTCAAACTCTTATCATAGTAAGAAATAGCATCTCTTGCATTCCCAAAACTATACAATATATGTCCAGTATAGAAACACAATTCTACATACCCTTCAAGATCAATGTCTTTAAGTTCGTTTTGTCCTATTAATGCTATAAGATGAGGTAATATAACTCCATTTTTTTTATTCTCTGCTATTGATTTTACATTATCTTTACTAATAATAGAAAGTGCTGTTTTTTCCATTTCCATTAATATATTCAAATAAGTATCATTATTTTTTAATTCTACTCTTAATATTTCTTGTAGCACACCATGAATGCTAAGAAAATTTCCTTCTTGTTCAACTAATGAATATTGTGCCAATTCATCTATTGATTCATCAATACTTATACGATTATATAGTCCACTACTAATAAAAAACTCGTTGATAGGAATCCTATTATTCGCCAGTACTGCGCATTTAGATAATAATCCAAAACTTCTAGAATTTATCTTTTCAAAGGTAATACTAAATGCTTTTAATACTGTTAGTTTATATTCATCAATTTTATTTTGCATCACTTTATAACTACACTCATTAAATAACTTTATATAGTCAGTAAATGTAATTCTTCTATAATTAATATATGCTCTTGCATGCTCTAAAGCCAACGGATAATACCTTAGTAATTTTCCTAGAATCATTACATCCGCACAATCCGTATCATTTTTTTCCCTAGAAATTGTTCCATTAAGTAGAAATTTTTTTGCTTCATCTTCTTCAAAATCTTTTACCTTTATACATAAATATCTACTACTGTCCCATAGATCATTGGTCGTCGTAACAATTATTTTTCCAGACCTTGGCATATACTCAATAAGATCATCAATCTCAATCTCATCTGCGTTGTCATATATCACTAAACAATTCTCTAGATCTTCAATATGTTTTTTTACCCTTTCTTTATTTACCTTCTGATTTCTCTCTTTATATTCAATCCCAACATATTTCAATAAATTCTCATATTCTTTGTCTAAAATCATTTTTTTATCTGCTCTCAACCAGTAAATATATCGATAATTTTTTTGATGAGCATAAATATATTCTTTTACTATTTGTGTTTTTCCCACACCAGCTATTCCTTTTAAAATAACTATATTAGCATTTTCTACTTTCTCTTCTAATTCTTCCAGTTTTTTACTTCTTCCTGTGAATAATGGATTTTTAAGAGGAACATTATATAAATTAGCTATACTAGATTTACAATTACTAACACTACTTGTTTCTTTTTTTATTTTAGTAAAATCTGGTTTTTTCCCTAATGGAGGCTTAATATATTCTGGTTCATTATAAATATGTCTAATTAACTTAATATATTGTTCTCCTTCCAAATTACCATCACATAAATCTATATAAAGAAGTGCACTTAAATAAACTGGTATGTATTCTTTATTGCTCTTATCTTTTTCAAATAAAATTGGAATAAATTTTTCTTGACTTACTGAACAATATACCTCTCTTGATACAATTGATGTTTCATTTCCCACACCACCTTGCCTTTGATCTGCCTTGTCCTTGTAATGCTTATCACATATTATTAGAACTTTGTCTATCTCAGGATCTCTAATCATGGATTCCATAAAATAATATATATCTTGCCCAGGTTGTAAATCCCATTTGTCAAAGACAACGTCTATTCCATCACTTATCAATTTTTGCGCTAACCGTAAAACGCGATTATCTTCATCAGTTTCCCATGCATAAGAAATAAATACTTTCTTTTGTTTTTCTCCCATAGTAACATATACTATCTTGATAATAGTACACTTTCCTCCCTTCAAAATATTTTTTTATTCTATTACTATCATAAATTGAAACTATCTAGTTACAATGGATTATAGTAAAACTCGTGTCCAAGACTTATTCTTTGGGAATGAGTTACTCAAAACAGATATCATAATGTTAATATTGATATAAGAAAACTATACATTTAATGTATTAAACCTCTTCTATCTTGATTTTACATAGTTGAACCTGCATTCCTAACTCATTAATTCTTTTTATATGTTGTAATAAGTTAACCTTACTAAAGAAAGGAATAATTTCCTTCAAACTTCCTTTCTTATTTGATGTAATAGCATACACTACTTTTACTTCATTATATGGAAATGAATCCTTATTAAATTGCATCTTCCCATACTGAGCTTCTAAATATTGTATAACTTTTTCTCTATAAGTTGTCTCATTTTTCAATAAGTCCATCGATACTGAGCCTTGTGAAAATAGATGACTCAATGTAGCAGAAGCAGTTCCTCTTTTTATACATATAAATTGTAAGTTCTTTGATAATAAATCACATATCTCTACTTTGCTACTTGAATTAGGAATTTGAAAATTTTTCTTATCTAAGTATATAAATTGTTTTTTATCTTGTCTTTCATTATACTGCCCCTCAGCCTCTCCCTTATTAATAGTAGTTAATTCTTTAATCTCTACTTCTTCAATGCATTCAAGCTTCTCCTTAATCTTCTCATAGTAATTAGCATCAATAACATACCAATTATTCATTGTAAAAATATATGTTTTACTTTCTTTAGATACTTCAAATACTATAAACTCTTTTATAGATACCTTTGATGTTTTAGGACTGCCCGAATCATCTAAACCAATAACACATATTTTTTTGAATTTTTCTATTGTGTCAATCTTTTGCTCTGACATCAATCTGTATAAGTCACTAATATCTATTTCATCCGTTTCTACAAATTTATTACTACCATACACAATCTTATATCCAGCGCATTTATCATACTCTATCATATCTGGATAAGTTAAACTAATTTTATCTTGCTTATTCTCTTGTATATGATTCCAGAGAAGCTCATTTAATTTCTCACTTAACTCTTTATTTTTTACTATTTTCATGTTATCTATAAAATCAAAATTCTCTTTATACCTATTACTCAAATATAACTCTATTAATTGCCTGCACTTTGCTCCTAATCCTTTAAATTCTACTTTGCTATTTAAATTTAGAGAAGTTGTTCCCCTAATGCTTGTACCTACTTCAGTATTTTCACATTTTCCTGATACTAAGTTTAATATATCTTGATTTAGATCCAACTCAAATTCTCCCAACTCACTTCCCTTATTAATATGTACTCGTTTCTGTTTTGTCTTTAGATCAATATTCCTAACATCCAAGGCTTTTAATTCATGCGTCGAAATACTATTTAAGGTAACTTTCAATCCAAAATCATTTTCTAATTTTTCCTTATTAATTCCAATGAAACCAAATCCCGCCGTAATACCAAAAAAGTATTTTTTCTCATCGTGTATTATCTTAATTAAGATAATAAATGAATTGACTGTATTTCTTACTTCTTCTTTATCCCTTATGTATACATCCTTCTCTAAAAACTTTAGCCATTTAGGTTCTCTTGATTTATTGGTTTGCATATAAACTTTAGCATCAAAATCTAAATTGGATGTAATCACCTGTAATTCTTGATAATTATTATCTGTGTTTACTTTGTTTTTTAATATTATCTCGCTAAAATCCTCCACATCTTGCTTAAATAAATAATATGATAATTTCATAGTTTTCCCCCCAGAAATACTATTTTAACTATATTATAACATAATTTTACGAAAATTCTTATACGTTTTACAGTTTATATTATTCTTCTAAAACATAACTTCATTACTGTTACACTTTTCCTTCGTATATACGTATATATTTATAAATTGATTGCCTACTTACTCAACACAATTTACTCAATTCACTTTTATTAAGTTGTTCTTTTTGATATTTTGGATAATGCCTGATAAAACTGTTTGGCAGTTTATCAATAGTTGTAGCTGGTCGTCCTACTACTTTTCCTTTTACCATAGCATTTATCATACCGCTCTTAATACGTTCGCTTATCATATTTCTTTCCATCTCAGCAAATACACCCATCATTTTAAGCATACCATCTGTCATTGCATCAAGCTCTCCCTTGCTGCAATCAACTATAAATCCTCCAATAACTAGTTTTAGTTGTTTTTTCTTAACAATCTCAATGATCTCGCATAGCTGCTTCGTACTTCTAGTAATACGTGATACTTCTGTTGCCACTATCATATCTCCTTTAACTACTCTATCTAATAACTTGTTTAGTTCAACACGATCTACTTTTGTACCACTCTCATACTCCCAATAGATATTCTTTTCTTCAACGCCACCTAAAGCCTTTAATTCTCGTTTCTGTCTATTTATATCCTGCTTATTTTCATTTGTTGAGCATCTTGCATATCCATATATCGCCATTATTATTTTCATCCTCTTTCTTAATGTCCTTCTTTGATACGTAAACAAAAAGGTCATTTCTTTTTCTTTAACACCACTTTACAAGAAAACTATTGAACTAAATCTTTAAATTCATTGTCTTTTACAAGTTCTTCAAGG